>QFQM01000809.1 GCA_003243255.1 Flavobacterium psychrophilum
ATCGTTAACCTTTTCGGAGAAACTATGCACGGAAATATCTTCCACTAACTCCCAAAGGACCAGTTGATGCTTAACATCACGTGAAGCCTGATTTAACATGTGCCCCTCTAACTTTCCGAAATGATGGGCGGCATCATTTCTCCATTCCTTGTACCACTGAATATAGCTATGATTGAATACAAGGCCTTCTTCCTGCAGTAGTGTAAGTTTTGATTTACGTTTCACTTCCTTCAGGTTCTGTCTCGCAAAGACCACATCAACTGCTTTATCAAAGACCGAGTACAAGTCGATTATAAGGTGAGCATTGACAAATTTCCTTACGATATTATTTATTCCAATATGATAACCAGGCAAGGAAACTCCAACATCAATCCCCATTGTTGCTTCCATTTTTTGATACTCAAAATAAATTGATTGAATGTCAATCTGTGGCTGGATCCTTTTATTCATAGTATTCCGTTAACCGTTACATCAGGCTATACCCAGATATTTAATTTGTATTTATCATGATATAGCCGCCTTATGAAAAATAGTAAAAAACCTTCAAATTGAGCAATTTGATAGGACAATGATGAGTTCAGTCCCTTCACAAAATTCCTGGAGTTTTTCAAAGCGAATTCAACTTTTCCAACTCCCTCCAACATAAATCCAACTGGTCGGCAACTCTAAGCCAACTCAATTCTTAAAAGTAAGGGTAGCCCTATTAACCGTACTCAGCTCGTCATATGCTTCAACGTTAGGATCATACCAGTCTGCTTTCTTCATGGCCCACTCAATCCAATGCAGAAGGTCATTACTAAGTGTACCGTTGGTCCTGGCAATTTCCTCTTTGGATTGAATGTACTCACGCATAAGCTTTACATCATTGTAGCGCTGTGCGCCATGTAATAGCAGCTTGAATTCATCGAGTTCCCTTTTCTTTCGCGCTAAAATCTCGAGTCTTCTTCTTTCTGTCTGTCTCTCTTCTTCTTCACGCCTTGCGTTCTCGGCCCACACTCTTAAATAATACTCAACCTCTAATTCTATTTTGGCTACTATGCGTGCAATCCTGTCTTCGATAAGAACACTTTTTGAATCGTAAATTTCAAATCGGGGGTAAGCTCTATAAACTTTAAGACATAAGATATTGGTGGGTTCTTTCTTGTATTCATCTAACTTCTTCA
>QFQM01000810.1 GCA_003243255.1 Flavobacterium psychrophilum
TGAGCGCTGGTCTTGGTGGTGAAGAAGGGCTCGCGCGCGCGCGCCAGTGATTCGGGCGAGAAGCCGGGGCCATTGTCACGCAGCAGTAGATGGAGGTGCTCGGCTTGATGCTCGATGCTGATCCAGATGCGTCTAGGTGGTGCCTTATCGATCAACGCATCGAGCGCATTGCCGAGCAGATTGCCCAGCACCTGACGCAGCCGCGTCTCGCCAGCCTGGACCCAGAGGGTGGCGTCCGGCAGGTCGCGAATCAGCTCTACATCCATGGCCCGGCGGCGCTTGGCCAATAGCGCCAGGGCATCGTCCAGCGCTGGCTGCAGGGCAACCCGCTCTGGCGCGTGGCGGTCGCGGCGGGCAAAGGCGCGCAAATGGGTGATGATCGAGGCCATGCGCTCGGTCAGCTCGCTGATCAGCTTGAGGTTGGCGCGAGCGTCGTCGCTGCGCTGGTGATCGAGCAGGGTGCTGGCGTTCTCCGCATAGCTGCGGATCGCCCCCAGCGGCTGGTTGAGTTCGTGGCTGATGCTGGCGCTCATGGTGCCAAGCGCTGACAGTTTGCCGGCCTGGACCAGCTCGTCCTGAGCGCGCACCAGCTCTTGCTGAGCCTGTTCACGCTCAAGCACTTCCTGCTTGAGGCGGCTGTTGAGCAGCTCCAGATCCTGCGTGCGTTCGGCGACGCGCTGCTCCAGTTCGGCCTTGGCGCGAGCGTCCAGGGCAATGCGTTCCAGGTAATGACGGCGACGCAGGATCAGCAGGCCCAGCAACATCAGCAGCGCCAGCAGGGCGGCCGCCCCGACGGCCACGGCGCTACGCACGGGGCGGTCGAGGAGGATGCGTGGGGCGAGAATGCTCACCGTCCAGCCGGTTTCTTCCAGAGCGCGGCTTTGTGTCAGCCAGGCGTTGGGATCGATATCGAGCAGGGGCGGCGCCTGGGTCGGGTAGGGCTGATTGGCGGCGATGGCCGATTGCTCGACGCGGTCCAGCGGGCGACTGGCGTGAAAGCGCCAGTCCGGGCGCGAGGTGAGGATGACCACGCCGTTGGTATCGGTCACCAGCAACTGTTCAGGCGTGTTGCCCCACAGCGTTTCGGTGTGGTCGAGGTCGACCTTGACCACCAGTGCGCCGATATTGTGGTCGTCCTCGCGCACCGGGTAGGCGAAGTAGTA
>QFQM01000811.1 GCA_003243255.1 Flavobacterium psychrophilum
GCCAAAGGCATGGCCGACCAACGCATCCCCAACATGCGCGGTATCATGGCTGCCCGTACCAAGCCTATTGCCGTGGTGGAGCCGCAAGGTATCCAACCCCTGGTAAAAGTGGCCGGTTACGAACTGCCGCTCGCCAAAGCCGGCGTAAAAATGATCGCACCCGACAACATGGACGAACTGGTTCAACTGTTGCACAACGAAGCCAAGGTGATCTAATCCGTTTACAGGTATAACATTAAAAAATTGAAAGTATGTCAGTATTAGTATATGTAGAACAAGTTGAAGGAAAGTTCAAAAAATCAGTATTCGAAGCAGTATCTTATGCCAAAGCCATTGCCGACCAACAAGGTACTAGCTTAAGTGCAATATCTATTGGTAATGTTGCAGATAGTGAATTGAATGAGCTTGGAAAATATGGAGCAAGCAAAGTTTTAAAAGTAGAGGCCGATCAGCTTAAGAATTTTGTAAATCAAGCTTATGCTGCTGTGATTGCCGAAGCCGCTAAAAAAGAAGGGGCCAACATCGTAGTGCTTTCTAACTCATTCTCTGGAAAAGGTTTAGCGCCTAGAGTTGCCGTAAAGCTTGAAGCAGGTTTAATTGATGGTGCTGTGGAGCTACCTACTGGTGACTTTTCTGTAAAGAAAACCGCTTTCTCTGGAAAAGCTTTCGCCATCACCACTTTAACATCAGCCAACAAAGTAATTGCTTTAAATCCAAATGCTTTTGGATTAAAAGAGAATCCTACCAATATTACCATTGAAGCCTTTAGCCCAGAAGTAAAATCAAGCGACTTAGCTGCTATTGTAAAAGAAATTGTACGTGCTACCAATAAAGTTTCATTACCTGACGCAGAGATCGTTGTTTCTGGTGGTAGAGGGTTAAAAGGTCCAGAAAACTGGGGAATGGTAGAAGAATTAGCAGATCTTTTGGGAGCTGCAACTGCTTGTTCAAAGCCAGTTTCTGATGCTGATTGGAGACCTCACTCTGAGCACGTTGGGCAAACAGGTATTGCCATCAGTCCAAACCTTTACATTGCCATTGGTATTTCAGGTGCCATCCAACATTTGGCAGGTGTAAGTTCATCAAAAGTAATTGTGGTAATCAATAAAGATGCTGAGGCGCCGTTCTTTAAGGTAGCCGATTATGGTATTGTAGGCGATG
>QFQM01000812.1 GCA_003243255.1 Flavobacterium psychrophilum
GGCCCTGCCGCCATGCAGCAATCGCCAGCCGCCCCGGTGGTCAAGGAACTCAATGGCCAGCAGGTGAAACTGCCGGGCTACATCGTGCCGCTGGACGTGACCGATGAAGGCCGTGTGGTGGAGTTTCTGCTGGTGCCCTATTTCGGCGCCTGCATCCACGTTCCGCCACCACCCTCGAACCAGATCGTCCACGTCACCAGCGAGCTCGGCGTACTGCTCGATGCGTTGTACCAACCGTTCTGGGTGGAAGGCCCGCTGAAAACCGAGCATGTCAGCAGCGAGCTGGCCGAGGTCGGCTACCAGATGGAAGCGGACAAGATCTACGCCTACGAACTGCCCGACAGCTGAGCCTGTGGGAGCCCCGCCTCGGGGCGAAGCGGTCGCCGGTCATCCAGAAACATCTGCGGTGTTAGCACTATTCGCCGCGAGGCGCGTCTCCTACAAAAACCAATAGCGCCTACCGACACCCCAAGTAAAAAGCCAGACACTAGGTCTGGCTTTTTACTTGGGGTGCGCCGCGCGCACCGACGAACGACTCAACTGCGACTGGCGACCCGATTTTCCCGCTCGAAGCGCAACTCGCTTTCCGCCCACTGACGCCAGGAGCGGACCTTGGCCCGCTCGGCACCACCGCGTTCGGCACGCGCCAGTGCATCCAGACCGGCCTGCCAGCGCGACTGCTCCAGCTCCAGTTGAGCGACGTACAGCCAGTGCTTGCCATTGCCGCTGCGCTCGGCCAACGGACGCAGCACGCGCACCGCGGCAGAACGATCACGCGCCTGCCACCAGAACAGGCCCAGGCGTTCCTGACGCGCAGCGGTGTTGGCCAGCAGGCCACTGTCGAGCATCCCGGCCAGCAGCTTGGCGCCCTGCCACGGCTGGTCGGCAGCGCCGGCAAGCAGCACCAGATTGTCCAGTTCCGACTCGCTGAAACGCAGCCCCTTGCTGTGCGCCGCACGCAGGGTCGCCAGCGCCTTGTCATTGCTGCCGGCCATCTGCTGCAGACCGGCCAGTTGGCGCCAGCCCTTGGCATCGTCCGGTTTGCGCACCAGCAGTTGACGCTGCCAACGCTCGGCCTGGGCATAGCGCTTCAGATCGGCGTTGGCGCCCACCAGAAACTGCAGCCAGATGTCTGCCGCATTGGGATTGGCCT
>QFQM01000813.1 GCA_003243255.1 Flavobacterium psychrophilum
GTTTTAAATTTTTACTTTAGCATGGGCATTCCTTTGTACCAAGGTTACGGGATGAATGAAACCTGTATCATCACAAAAAACTATCCGACTAAAAATAAAATCGGGAGTGTAGGACCCGTATTTCCGAATGTTGTAATCAAATTTGATGAAGAGGGGCAGATTCTTGTTAAAAATAGTTTCCCAGTAGCAACAAGTTATCTTTTATGTGAAAAAGATGAACGGCATGTGTTTATGCAGGAAGGATATATCGCTACAGGGGATATAGGGGAAATGGATGAAGAAGGGTATCTACACATAACTGGCCGGATTAAAGAAATGATAGCCTTGTCCAATTCCAAAAAAATCTTCCCCGCAGCTATTGAAACTAAAATAAAATCATATCCAGAAATAGACTATTGCATTATTTATGGCGATAATCGTCCTTATCTTTCTGCGATGATTGTCCCATCTGGTAAAACAATAGACAGGCATGTAATACAAGGTATACTTGACGAATACAATAGCAATAGTAAAGAAGAAGAGCGGATTTACCGTTTTTTTATCGTATATGACAACCTCGAAACATTATTGACCAACCAACATAAAGTGAGAAGACAGAGCATTTTCGAACAATATAGCTCAGAGTTTAGCAAATTATATGACTCATGAATAATGATATAATTGAGGAGGATAGCTTATATATACTTATTGAGCAGGCAATCACAGATCAGCTAAGTCAAAAAATGGATATAAGACCGGCCTATAGATTAAGGGAGGACATAGGCTTGCCTTCTTTAAAAGTTGTCTTTTTACTTACAGACCTAACAACTAAGTTGAACATCAATATTTTCGAATTTTCTGATTACGAATTATTAAATATTAAAACGGTCACTGATTTTTATAACCTATTATCAAACAAATTAAAAAGATCTCTTGATAATGTAGCAGATGATGATGTACAGGTAAAAGTATTGAAAGGTGTCGTAATGATTTCCCTTTCCGACAAGATGTTGTATAAAACAGGAGATTACAATATTCTTCCTGCAGCTCAGGAAGTGTTAGGTAAAGTAGCTAAAGTGATCAACGATTATGATAAATATTCAGTATTGATTGAAGGTAATACAGATAATGCTCCATTAAGCTCTGCCAATTTACCAAGAGATAACTGGGATC
>QFQM01000183.1 GCA_003243255.1 Flavobacterium psychrophilum
CGAGGATATTATTTTTGCCAACTTTTTTAAAAGTCATGCAAAAGCACTGCGCAATTACCTGTACTACAAATACGGAAACGAAGAACAGGCAGAAGATGTTACCCAGGAGGCTTTTATAAAGCTATGGGAAAACTGTGCCAATGTGCCTCTGGAAAAAGCCAAATCATTTTTATATACCGTTGCCAACAACACAACCCTAAACCAGATAGCGCATCAAAAAGTGGTTTTGGAATACTCTAAAAAAAGTAGTCCTAAAGGAACGGATAACCAAAGTCCCGAATTTTTGCTTGAAGAAGAGCAGTTTAAGGTAAAACTGCAAAATGCTATTGCCAAACTTACCGAAGCACAACGAACAGCATTTCTTTTACACCGCATCGACGGAAAGAAATACCATGAGATTGCCGAGATTTTAGGCATCAGTGTAAAGGCTGTAGAAAAAAGGCTTCATGGTGCCCTTACCGAATTAAGAAAAGAAATTGATAACCTTAGGTAGGGAATTTTAAAACGAAACTGTTATAGTAAAAAAGGGATTAAAAATGAAAGAAGATAATATGTTAGCAAAATGGCTCAATAACGAGCTGGACGAGAAGGAGCTAAAAGCCTTCATGGCCACGCCTGAGTATGCTACTTATAACAAGATAAGAGAATATTCAGCTCAGCTTACCGCTCCGGAAGCTGACATGGATGCCCTGTATGCACGCATTGAAGCAAACAAAAACAAACAAGTTAAAGTAAGAACACTTAGCCCATGGATATCAAGAATTGCTGCAATGCTTATTATTGCCCTGGGGGTAACTTACTTTGTATATATTACTAAAACAACCACCGAACTTGCTGCAAACGGACAAAGAACGGAATTCCTGCTGCCTGACAACTCTTCGGTAACGCTAAACGCAGGATCTGAAGTTGATTATAAAGCCTGGAATTGGAAAAATAATCGTAAATTGCATCTGAATGGTGAGGCCTACTTTAAAGTGGCCAAAGGCCAGACATTTGACGTGGTTACAGCTATGGGTAAAGTTACCGTAGTGGGTACGCAGTTTAATGTAAAAGCAAGGGATAACCGTTTTGATGTAACCTGTTTCGAAGGTAAGGTAAAAGTAACCAGCAATGGCAACACCATACTGCTTACACCGGGAATGAGCGTAGCTTTTGATAATGGCAAACAACTTGATATGCCATCAGACGAGAACACGCAACCGGGATGGCTTACTTATGAGGTAAACTATCAGCATGAAAATCTGGGTCGAATCATTAATGAGATGAAACGCCAGTACCGTGTAGATATTGAACTTTCAGACAAGCAAAACGCTACAATAAAACATTCAGGTACTATACCTATGAATAACATTGAAGATGCCCTTGAAATTATTGAAACTGCTCATCAATTAAAATCACATAAAGCAGGCAATAAAATCATACTTTCTGTTGAATAATGCTAAAAATCAGGCATCTTTTGATGTTCTTATCGCTTCTGTTTATCGTCCCCCAGGCTTTTGGGCAGGACGAAAATAAAAGTGTTGAGCTCAAAAAACTGCTTGAAGACATGGCGCTTTACCATAATGTAAAGTTTAATTATGCCGACAAAGATGTAGAAGGTAAATTTATTTTACCTCCGGAAATCTTCCTTCCCTTAAAAGCCAAACTGGTTTATATTGAGAATCGCACACAGCTAAGCTACAAAGAAGTTGGCGACTATATAGTTATATATTCTGCTTCCAAAATAGCAAAAAAGCGTTGCGCCTACATAATAGATGAAATTGGCGACCCCGTAGACAGGGCTGTTATACAGCTTCCTGACAATACCAAGATCGTTACCCGACAGGACGGCTATTTCGAATTACCTGCTACCCTTACCGGAAGTATTTTCATTGACCACCTTAATTATGAGCCGGTAAGCATAAATATAAAAGATTTTAAGGACGACTGTAAAGCCATCGTTTTAAAACTTGAAGTACTCGAACTTCAGGAGCTGGTTGCAGAACGATATCTTGCCACTGGTATATCCAAAAAAAAAGATGGAAGTTTTACTATAAAACCTAAAAAGTTCGGAATCCTTCCCGGACTCATTGAACCTGATGTTTTGCTTACCATGCAACAGCTGCCCGGAATTAGCAGTATCGATGAAACGGTATCAAACATAAACGTTAGAGGCGGAACGCATGACCAGAATCTATTTTTATGGAACGGTATCCGCCTGTACCAGACAGGGCACTTTTTCGGTCTTATTTCGGCTATCAATCCAAACCTGGGTAATGAAGTAAAAATTTTTAAGAATGGTACGTCTGCTTTTTATGGCGAAAGCGTATCCAGTGCCGTAGACATTTCTTCGCACACCCGGGAAATCGGAAGTGGAAACTTTACCATAGGCAGCAACATGATCAATGTTGATTTTTATACCAAGATAAAAGCCAGCGAAAATGCCAATTTCGAATTTTCAGCACGCCGTTCTTTTACCGACGCTATCGAATTTCCTACTTACAGTAAATACTCTAAAAGAATATTTCAGAACACTGTAGTAACCGACCTTGATGGCAGCAATCAAATAAATTATGAGAGTGACAAGGAGTTCTACTTCTACGACTTTACAGGGCAATACCACCAAAAGATCGGTAAGAAACATAACCTTTACGTTGACTTCATTGGCATCAGAAACAATCTTGATTTTACGCAGGGAAGCGTGGTAATAACTGAACTCAGCAACCTGCAACAATTAACGCTTGGAGGATCTGCTGCATGGAATACCCAATGGAACCAAAAACATAGTAGCGATGTGTCGTTTTACACTTCCTACTATAACGTCGATGGAAGCAATGCTTCATTACAATCGGGACAGGTTATGAAGCAGGGTAACTCTATACTTGATACCGGACTTAAACTGGCCGACCACCGAAAGCTGGCCGACCGATACCTTTTACATACGGGATATCAATATAACGAGATTGGGATTGAAAATTCCGACGAGGTTAACGAACCCTCTTATAGCAGGAACGTTAAAGAAGTTTTGAGAACACATGCTTTTATTGGCGAAGTAGAATATGATTCCGAAAATGGAAAACTCCATTCCCGTGGCGGGCTTAGATTCAATTACATTACTAAATTCGGAATGTTTTATCCCGAACCAAGACTTCAGATTAATTACAATCTGACTCCTGACTGGCAGCTGGAATGCCTTGCAGAAATGAAAAGTCAGAGTACATCACAAATTGTGGAACTTCAGGGGGACTTCCTTGGTATTGAAAAACGAAGATGGATATTATCTAACGATAAAGACATACCTGTGCAAAAAAGCAGGCAGGTTTCTATTGGTGCTACCTATAAGCGTAACGGATGGCTTATATCCCTTGAAAATTTCTATAAAGCAATTGATGGCATCACAACCGGAGGGCAAGGTTTTCAGGATCAGCTTGAGCTGATACACGACACCGGTAAAAACACTGTTTATGGAAGCGAGTTTTTAGTACAGAAGCAATTTAAAAGTTTCTATACCTGGTTAAGCTACACCTTTAACAACAACAATTATAAGTTTGATAATTTTACTCCTGATAAATTTCCCAGCAGTTTTGAAATTCACCACACTATAAATACAGCTGCAATTTATGAGTGGAAAAAGCTAAAGGTTGCTTTAGGCTCTAAATGGTTTACAGGCAAACCTTACACCCCGGCTGTTAGTAATTCGCCTGAGCTGATTACCCCAACCGCTCCTGTTGTTCAGTATTCATCTCCGAACTCAGCTAATATTGAGAACTTTTTCCAGGTAAACTTTTCGACATCTTATGTTATAAAAGCTACCGAAAAATCTCAATTACAATTGGGCCTGTCGGTTCAGAATATCTTTAACCGACAAAATATCATCAACCGTTACTATCGAATAAGCAGTGATAATAATGGCATTGAAGTAGTAAACACATATGCTCTCGAACGTACACTGAACGCACTTATAAAGTTCAGTTTCTAACCCATAAAAAAAGCGCCTAAAAGGCGCTTTTTAATTTTGATATGAATAAATTATTTATTCTTTTATTACTTTTTTAACAACAGACTGATTGTTGTCGAACAGGATTTTTACGATGTAGATACCTGCCTGAAACTGAGTCATATCAATTTTGTCTGCAGTACCTGTATAAACACTCTGTCCAAGGGTATTTACAACATTAACTGTTTTAATATTAAGACCTCCTGTATTGATTGTCAAATTATCATTTACAGGGTTAGGATAAAGAGTTACTGCTTCATTTAGGAAAGTTTCTTTATCTAACACTAAGCCATTCATACCTTCTCCTGTTATGTAAACAGACATTGGGAAATATCCCTGATCTCCAGCAAATACTGCTTCCGGAACTTCAATTCTATATGAATGATGACCAGCCTCAAGATCTCCTAATTCAACCACTCTGTTAGGAATTTTATCTCCTGGACACCAGTTATTCCAGCTCCATGCAGCATTTGTATCAGCCCTTTGTGGCGGATTAGAAGTCCCATTACATACATAATAAATACAGTTTATTTGTGTATTATAGCTAATGAATGGTATACAAGAAACTCCTCCCGGTTTATATTGTAGTTTTAACTCATCATCAAAATAGATATAATGATTTCTTCTAACATATTCTTCTCCGTTGGTATTAGAACCATGGTTTGAAGTAATAATATGAAGCTGTGCGTTTTGTACTGGCGCATCAAGGTTAACATTTATTGTTCTTACCGTCTCGTTCAGCACATCTGTACCGTCAAGGGTATAGTTTTTTAGCTCATACTTATAAGACATTGGTGTAACAAATGAAGATGCAGGTGCTGGAATGCTTTCGTCAGTTGTAGACTCAAAAGTCAGAGACCCCATGTAAACATCTTTTCTGTTAGCACAAATCGGGATTTCTACTGCTGCACCTCCCTGACCCGGACCTCCCTGATATCCATACACCTCAAGCTCAACCCAAATATCATAAACTGCTGTCAATGCAGCATCATGGAAAACATTTGTAAGGTGGTTCAGATCATATACATAAGGCACTTCAGTTACAGAAGTATTTGTAAGCCTCATGAACGGTGTAATGAAACGGCCTATTTCAATTCTTTTAACCTCATTATAAGTATAAGTAGTTTGCCCTTTAGGAACAAAAGCAATATTTACGTTACCAATCCTGTCGTAATTATCACAAAGAGGGCTTAGGGTAACCGTCATGGTTAGGGTATTACCAAATGCATCAAGCTCTTGCTGGGTAAGCATCCTTCCATAAGAAGAATTCGAGTTACGAATTAATCCTTCCGGAACAGGCTCGGTTACAGTTTCACCATACATTCCGTAAAAAATTGCTCCGTCAAAAGGCGTCAGTGTATAAGGATCCTGAGCAAAACCTTTAAATGGCACCAAAAAAGCCGCAGACAGGGCTAATAATAGTAAAGTTTTTTTCATAGTAGTTAATTTAGGCGCGAAAAATACGTAAAAAATTAATCTAATACGATTTTATGAAATGGAAAATCACAACTTTAAGACTAAAACGAAACTATCCTTACAATTTTAGCTTAAAACTGGAAGTAAATGAATGGTTGTGGCCCTGCCGAAGCAGCTGCATATACCAACCAATACACCAATCCTAAAATAATTCCTTTAAGAACCAGTGGCGTTTTATCAAATGTTGTCCTAAGCAAAGATGAAAAACTTTGAGGAAGGAAATGCCATACATATCCGATCAGCATAAGAAGGAATACGTTTTTATACCCCATAATGATTGTTTGCCATTGCTCAGGGCTAAACTTAACCAAGCTAATGTTATTGATAACTTCAAGTGCAGTGGTAAAATCTTTAGCACGGAAGAATAACCAGCAGAATGCTACAAAATGGAATGTAAGCACAATAGAGAAGAAATTCCATACTCTTTTTGCACCGGTTTTGGGTGCATCTTTTTTCTCACGAAAATATTCGGAGAAAAGCTTGTGAACCGCCAGTGCCATACCATGCAAAGCTCCCCAAATGATGAAACGAAGGCTGGCACCATGCCAAAGTCCGCCCAGGAGCATTGTAGTCATAAGGTTCACATTGGTAAACATCGTTCGGTCCTTATCTCTTGAAAGCATAAAAGTAAGAGAGAACACAAGTAGTGAACCAATCCCTAAAATAAGAGGCAGATTACTTTCAGGACCGTAGGTTGCTCCCCATACTATAAGTGAAAGGAAAAACACTATAGGGAAAAAGAATCCGGCGAATGACCCGTTACGGTTACCCCCTACTGATATATAAAGAAAATCTTTTAACCATGTAGAAAGCGATATGTGCCATCTTCTCCAGAACTCTGTAATCGAAGCCGAGTTATAAGGCGTACGGAAGTTGGTAGGCAATTTAAACCCTAAAAGCAGGGCGATACCTATTGCCATATCACTATATCCCGAGAAGTCACAGTATATCTGTATGGTATATCCGTAAGCTGCCATAAGGTTCTCGAACGGCGTATAGGCATTAGGCAGGTCGAATACCCTGTCTACAAAGTTTATGGATATATAATCTGATATAACCGTTTTTTTGATAAGCCCGCCAATGATCAGGAACAATGCCCTGTTAACATCTTCCTGAGTTAACTGAAGTTTCGCATAGATCTGCGGAATAAAATCCTTAGCCCTAACGATAGGCCCCGCCACTAATTGCGGAAAGAAAGACACAAAGAAAAGGTAATCAATATACGTCTTGGTAGGTGCTATTTCTTTTCTGTAAATTTCAATAATATAACTGATCGACTGGAATGTATAGAACGAAATACCTACCGGAAGTATCACTTTATAAAACTCAAAATGCGATCCGAAAAGGTCGTTATAGGTACCTATGATAAAATTAGTATACTTAAAGTACCCTAAAAACGTAAGGTTCGCGATAACGCTGAACCATAAATATATCCTTCTTTGCAGGGTACGCTCTTCCCTATACAGAAAATACCCCAGCGAATAATCTACCACTGATGAGAACAGCAGCAACACAAACAGCATTCCGCTTGAATTGAAATAAAAATAAAGCGAGAACAGAATTGTATATACCAGCCTTGCCCTAAACGTATTCCTTAATAATATATAGAAAAGATAGAACAGCAGGAACAACCCCAGAAACCTCCAGGTATTGAACAGCAAAGGTGCATGCTCATCATAAGCAAACAATTTCATTATGTCTTCGCTAGAAAATTGCGAAAATATATCTGTAAGCTGCATCAGTTAGTTCCCGTTATTAAGTTTAAAATTATCGTAAGCATTCAGGAAAGCTTCGCTAAAAAGCCTGCCCTGTTTTTCGTATCCGTCTTTAGAGTAATGAACCCTGTCTGTACTCATCAGCCCTTTGGCTGCATTTCTGTTCACGCTGAAAAGTCCACCCATTTCTGAGAAAAGATCCCAGGTGGCATAGTTTTTCTCCGTTTCCTGTATCAGTATCTTTTTAGCATAATCAGCTACAAACATATTCGGATATCTTCTTTTGAATAATGAAGGCGGTGGTGTCATTACCAGTATTTCAGTATCAGGATTTTTAGCCTTTACATTTTCTATAAATGCATTCAGCTGTGCTTTGTAAGCCTCTCCTTCCATCTTATCAAAAGATTCATTCGTTCCCAGTGAGATGATAACCAGATCAGGCTGTAGCGCCGGAAGCTGGTCAAAGAACAACGGATATTTATTATAATCCGAACATTTTGCCCCATTTACACCTATACTATGGTATATGACGCCTGCATCATCTTTTTCAAGCGATACACCGCTAAGGGTATAATCCTTAGGGCCTTTAGCAGGTAACAGGTATATTTTATCCAGTTGAGAATCGCTGTGATAGAAACTTGATTTAGCTTCGGTGGTTAGCGCAAGCGGAATAAACTCCGATCGTTTTATCTGCTTCTTCTGCATCTGGGTAGTCGGGATCTTTAGCGTCCTACCGGCCCTGATGTTGTCGCTTTTAAGTCCGTTAGCTTTTTTAAGCTGCGCAATACTGATATCATATTTATTAGCGATGCTCCCTAAAACCTCACCATTTTTAATACGGTGGGTAATCTTCTTAGGAACTGTAGACTCAAGCACTATCGTTTTTGAACTTGTTGCCAGGTCAAAATAAGGTTTATTGCCGGGCGTAATAACCTTAATGGTATTAAACTCATACGAGCTATCCCTAACATTAAGCTCTACCACAAAATCTTCACGGGTTTTCAGAGCAATACCGCTAAGCCCTACATTCATACCAAATTCTGGTGCATAAATATTCCTTCTACTCTGCCATGACGCATTAGAACTGAAACGAACATAACGTCCGCCATTGGTATGCGCCAGTTTGTACGGAAATGAAAATCCGCAGCCGGCATTGCCAAAAAGGTCCTGTAAAGTCTTACGGATAACCCCCGTCATCAGATCAGCCTGAATGTGAGAGTCGCCAACATGAACAATATTCACATGTCCTTTCTTTTCCTTTTCCATCTGGTATAGCTTCATGAACAGAAGCTTTAATGCAGAAGTGTTGGTAATAATATTATCACCCGAGACGATTTCGGTAGTATCAATATTCACATAACCTGCAAACACTGAATCGATCTCTACCTCTGTAGTATCAACCTGTGCTGAAGCGGAAAGACAAAACAGCAGGAATAGTATGGCTAATAGCTTACTCTGCATTTGTAGTGTCCGGTTTTTTGATTATAGAATCCTGCTTTTTAACTACAGGTTTTGGTTCTTCAGCAGCGGGAGGAGGAGTTGCCGGAGCCATTCCCCTAAGCTTTTTATATTGTTCGTAACCGTTATTTATCTGCTTGTATATCAAATCAGAGACTTGTTTTGCTCCCCTAAAGTTAAAGTGTGTATAATCTTTATTCGCTTTTGCCGGAGCTTCCTCAACCCATTTTATCATCGAACCGTCGCCACCCATAAGGGTATACAGGTTTACATAGGCTGCCTGAGAACTTACTGCATATTTACGCTGCGCACGGCTAAGTGGCACTACGGCAGAATCGGTTTTCATTTCAAGGTCATACTTGGTTGACTTATCTGCTGTAGAAATAATCAGTAT
>QFQM01000814.1 GCA_003243255.1 Flavobacterium psychrophilum
GTTTTTCTACCTTACCCTCTGGCAACAAATCACCATGCGCTTGGTCTACTCCCAACTCATCTGCCACCTTTTGGGTAATTGCGGTTTTATCACCACTAAGCATCACTATTTGGTCAACTCCTGCGGCATGCAAGGCAACAATCGCTTGTTTGGCGTCTGGCTTAATTTCATCAGCGATGCTTACAAAGCCTGCATATTTTCCATTTACCGCCAGTAAAACGGTAGTTTCAACTTTTTTATCCAAATCCTCTGGATAAGCTATTTCAAACTGTCTTAGCAATTTGCCATTACCTGCCATTATCGTAGCGCCATTTATCGTGGCTTTTAAACCATGACCAGCAATTTCCTTCACCTCCTCTACAGGCAATAACTCCTTCAAATTGGCATGGGCCACTACCGCTTTTGCGATAGGGTGCGTAGATTGGCTTTCAAGACTAGCCAAATAAGCTAAAAATTCCTGTTCTGGTATTTCAGCCTGTATTTCCTTCACCTTAAAAACCCCTTGAGTTAGGGTCCCCGTTTTATCTAGCACCACGGTATTTACCTTGGTAATCAAATCTAAATAGTTAGATCCCTTAAACAAAATACCATTGGCCGAAGCTGCTCCAATACCTCCAAAATATCCCAAAGGAATAGAAATGACCAGCGCACAAGGACAAGAAATCACCAAGAAAACCAAAGCCCTGTACAACCAATCGTTAAATTGATAATTGGCCACAAAAAAATAGGGCACAAATACCAGCGCAATAGCTAAGAAAAACACAATAGGTGTATATATTTTGGCAAATCGACGAATAAGCAATTCTGTCTTGGCTTTCTTAGCACTTGCATTTTGCACTAAGTCTAAAATTCTGGAAAGTGCACTATCCTCAAACCGTTTGGTTACTTTTAAGCTCACCACCCCATCTAAATTTAGCATTCCCGCCAATACTGTCTCCCCCTTTCTAAGGGTGTTTGGTTTGCTTTCGCCAGTTAATGCCGCAGTATTAAAACTGGCACTGTCACTTAGCAGTTCTCCATCTAAGGCCGATTTTTCGCCTGCTTTTAGTTGCAAAGTCTCTCCAATTTCTACTTCTTGCGGCTTTACTGTTTGGTATTCCCCATTTCTGTAAACCATTGCTGTATCTGGACGTACATCCAGCAAAGATTTA
>QFQM01000815.1 GCA_003243255.1 Flavobacterium psychrophilum
GCAAATGCTGTCGTTGCAATTGCCAACAGCATCAATAAGTATAAGGTCTTTTTCATCATTTGATAGGAATTGTTAAATCTAATCTTCATGCCTAATTATGGACATCCGCCCAAGTTTTGGATAGTAACACCACTGATAGATTGCGGATAGCCAAATAGCCCATATTGGAAACTAAAGTCTTCCAACATTCCCTGAATGCATAAGTCTACCATAATTTCATTAGGGTTCCAGCTTTCATTCGGTAAAAACATTAAAGCCCTTGTCGAATAGCTCGATTCACCACAAGCACGGTAAGTAATATAAAGGTCATCGCTTGCGTACGCTGGAATTGTTATCCTAAAACGGGTACAGCTTTGAATCAAGGTACAGCCAGCATTAGCATTTACATAGTTCTGCCCGTTTGCGGCAATATCGGCAGCGGCCATGGCATCGGCAGCCGCCTGGCTTACCGTACTGTTATAGGTATTGGCAGGTACCGTGTAGGTAAGTTGCCCACCGGTATAACCACTACCACAATTGTTTTTGGTAAAAGTTTGGCTGGCCGCCACATTGCGATAAACTATACTCTGCGCATAATTATATTGGTAATCTTTTACAATGTTCCCTTGATGATCGGTTATACTTCTCAAACGCTGGAAAGCATCGTACCCATAATAGATGGTTAACCCTTTCGAATCGATCTGGCTGGTTACCCCTACTTCGGGTTTATAGGTAGCACCAACCATTTGCTTGGTGTTTGGAAGTGCCGACCTTAGGGCCGTCAAATGTGCCCTCAGCGCAGCATCACTTGTTGGGGCATCTAAAAAGTTTTGGTTATACAAGCCATTTAGCTCCGCCAAACTGCTTCCAGTAATGGTAGCCACTGGATAATTTTTTTGGTAGCCCCACAAGTAGGACTCCTTTATACCCTCTGGTCGCTGCTTTTCAGCAATGTTTCCTCTTTGATCGTAGGCAGTCAACAATGTCTCCTGATAATCTACCGCCGAACGATATTCCCTTACAGCGGCCAGTCGCAGCTTCCCGCTAAAATCACCAAAAGAAAACTTAACACCCTGCACCAAGGTAGCTGCCCCACCAACAGGGCCAATGGTTGTGCTAATTTCTAAGGGTTTGATATAGTGCTCGGCCAATAGAGCGCTTTTGTTAAGCT
>QFQM01000816.1 GCA_003243255.1 Flavobacterium psychrophilum
TACCGATTAGCGCCTGCAGGAAATTAAAATATGTAAGGGTATTGACAATCAGTCAATGCCCTTATTTTTTGTGTATAATTCCGGGGATATAAATAGTTGCTTAAACGGGCTAACCGTTTAAAAAGGGCTACTGTATTGAATTGTAAAATCTATCGTGTACCGATTAGCGCCTGGGAATATGAAATGTAACTACTGTAATGGGAACTGCATCCGGAAAGGATATTATAAGAAGGTTCAGAAATATAAATGCAAGAGTTGTTCCAAATGGCAGCAGGTAAGGTACACCAACCGGAAGTATACTATCACAATTGATGATCAGATTGAGGTATTAAATAGGGAAGGTGTCGGGATCAGCTCAATCAGTAGGATCTTAGCAATACCCAAAGCATCTGTTCAACGAAGGATTGAAAAGATGAAGGCTAATCAAGCAAAGCCTTTATTTAACGAAAGCGGGCAGGTATACGAAGTAGATGAGTTGTATACTTATATCAGAAAGAAAAGCAATCCATGTTACATTATCTATGCGATCAACAGAAGGACTAAGGAAGTGATTGATTTTATTTGTGGAGCACGGACTAAGGAGAATATAGGCAAGTTGATAAAGGCTTTACTTAACCTGTCGCCTAAAAGGATTTACACCGACAAGCTGCATGTATTTACTACGGTAATACCAGGGTTCCTTCATCGGACTTTTGCTTACCGGACGAACCACATTGAAAGAAAGAACCTAACGTTGCGAACGCATTTGAAAAGACTGGGTCGCAAAACAATCTGCTATAGTAAAAGCAAAGGCATGCTGGAAGCTTGTTTTGGGCTGTGTGTTTGGAGGTAAAGATTAAAGCCACTTGGGTCAATGGCTTTGTTAGAAAATGGCAAAAACGCTGTGTATCGGGAATTCTATAAATTACAGTCAATTATTAACCGGTTATATGCCAGTATTGGTACAAATACATCGCACTATACTTGCGCCAGTGAAGAGGGACAACCTGTCTGACTGAAGCTCAGGAGGATAGAGTTCTGGAACTTATGGATTTCGTGGTAGGATATTGTCGACCTGAATATCGCATTTGGGAATAAAAGGTTACTGAGATTTATATCGTCATTGAATAATTCAATAAGAATGAACTCTATTCAGGAAATTGTAAAATA
>QFQM01000817.1 GCA_003243255.1 Flavobacterium psychrophilum
ATTTAGTCGCAAAAATGTTTAAAATGCAGAATAAAATTCTGTTTTGATGATTAAGTGTCTTTTTAATAGATAGTTATAGCTTTTAAATAGAGGTTTACTGTTGTCTTTGGTAGGCAGCTATAAAATCGCCTCTCATTACTTTGAAGCGCTCTATTACTGTTTCGATGAACTCTTCGTCTATTATTTGAAATACTTCATTTACCCCTCCTCCTGTAAGGTCTAATTCCGAGATTTTGTAGCTCTGTTCGTAAGGCCCTTGTTCAAATTTTACAATGAATTTTTGGTTCATGCTGAAGATGCTGATTTTGCATTGTGGGTGCGGTAATTCTGCTATAATTCTCATTGTTGTTTCGATTTTAGTTTTGTGTAATACGTTAGGTATTGGCAGTGCTCGATCGATCCGTTATTTGTAAATCTGAAATCATCGAGCACTGCGGATACCTAAATTGGATTAAAGTTTAACACCCATTTCTTTGAGTAAGAAGTCGGCTTTGTCTATTTTGGATGCTGCGCAAAGTACGTACCTGATGTCGACACCTATAGAGCGGCTATAGCTTTCATTCCAAGCGTAGTCGTTTATCGTTGCACCGTAAGCACGGTCAAAGTTTACGCCAATCAATTCGCCATTAGCATTCATGATCGGAGAACCAGAGTTTCCGCTAGTAGTATCCATGTTGTAAAGGAAAGCAACGGGAACATCGTTTAATTCTTTTTTAGCAAAAGGACCGAAGTCTTTTTTGTTCCAAAGCTCCTTAATGATGTTTGGATAGTAGAAGTCAGGATTGCCAGTAGCTCCTTTTTCTAATATTCCCTTAATGGTGGTGTAAGGTGACATGTATGTGGCATCAGCAGGCGAGTAGCCGCGTACATATCCGTAAGTTAAGCGTAGGGTACTGTTCGCGTCAGGAATGAAGCCTTTTCTTAAGAATTTTTCTTTAACGTTCACATAGTCGCCCATCAATTTGTTCAGTAGTCCATCTCTTCGATCTTTTTCTGGTTTTAATTCGGCTATTTGACGGGCAATATCGCTCTCCAATAAGAGTAAGCCATCATTATAGTCGGTCAAGGTCTTTGGAGACTTTAAGAGGCTGTTAAATACGTAATCTTGGTCTTTTAGCTTCGTTAGGCCAAAAGTGTCACTGATGT
>QFQM01000818.1 GCA_003243255.1 Flavobacterium psychrophilum
AATCGATTGTAAGCCTTTATTTGAGTTCGTGCGTCAAGGAGATGGGACTTGCGGATCAGGCAACCTTATAATCGCAAACAGAAGTACCCACGTCAGGCAGAATTTGATCCTTTGTTAACTTGCCAGGCTAGCCAAACCCTGAAGTGAATTTCTTTCGCCAGTCAAAATGTGACCACTTTGCAGCGAAATCAGCTGACCACTTTGAGGGTTCTTCGTCATTTTTGGTGAAAACTAAAACAAGACACGTCACATAATGAGAGCCCTAGCTGTAAAGCGGCTTTTTGATTCGTAAAAACAAGACTTTTGTCATCGGATATGGGATCCTTCACCAAAAGTGACGAAGAACCACTTTGAGTGAAATATGCAATTAAGCTGAAGTTAATATTGCCTGTGGTACAATACAAGGTGATCGGCAATTCGAAGATAATACCAAGTTGAGGGAATACCTTATTAGCACTCTAAACCTTTCCAATAGAATAGAATTTCGCTCCTCATTACAAGATATCAACGGTAAGGATTTTGTTGTATTCGAGTTCTTCCAGGATGCACTGGATAAAAAGCGTGTTTACAACAAAATGGAATTTAGAGCTCTTGGAGATCGTATATTAACGTTAACTTTTAATTGTACTACAAAATTACTTTCTAAATGGAAAAGTAAAGCTGGAATGACACTTTCAAGCATTACAATCCATTAACTCAATCAATTGCTTTCATTCCCTAGTATCTATTTCATTGCCGCCAATAATTTCAAATCATTTGTTAAATGGTTCGAGATTTGTACCAATGGGTTCACTGGTTATTGACGGGTTACAGGTTTGTAACCCGTTTTTTCAGCCCCTTTTCCTGTAGTAACTATTCAGTTTTCAAACTTTTAACCGGATTCGCTGTGGCTGATTTTATCACCTGGACACTGATGGTACACAGCGCAATCAATATCACCGCAGCAGCTGCTGCAGCGAACATCCACCAGCTGATGTCGATTTTATAGGCATAGTTGCTCAGCCAAATCTGCATCATCCACCAGGCCAAAGGCGTAGCTACCACAATGGAAAGGAGAACCAGCAACAACAAATCTGCAGAAAGCAACCGGAAAATGGTTTGTACAGACGCGCCCAGCACTTTCCGGATGCCGATTTCTTTGTTGCG
>QFQM01000819.1 GCA_003243255.1 Flavobacterium psychrophilum
AGATTTTGAATCAGTTTAAGCCACGTGTCATCGCCTACGATGGTTTTTTTAATTGTGAGGGTAATTTGCGTGATACTATCAATTGCCCTGCTTTGCTTGATACTTTAGGTAATCTGATGTTAGCCTCCGCCATAGAAGAAGCAGATAATTTTATTCTTGGTTCTAAACTTCTCCAGACGGATTCTTTAGATGACTATGATGTTGAATATTACGATTCAATTGAGTATTCCGATTTTATTTTTGGTAAAAATGCGACTTATGGTTTTGTTAGTCTACCTACTGACGCTTTTTACCAGGATGATGTAAAGTTATGCCGAACCATTTTTCCCAGGTGGGAAGTTAATAATGAAGAACATCTGGCCTTCTCTGTTCAAGTGGCAATGCAATATGATTCGGTTAAGACAAAGAAATTCTTGGCTCGTGAAAAGAAAGAGGAATTGATCAACTTCAGAGGCAATATGGAGGTAATGACCTTTCGATATAATACTGAAAAAATAGCAGGAGCAAATGTTAGCAATTACCCAACTATGTTTTACACAGTTGATGCAGACCAATTATTACGAGGTGAAGTATTGCCAGAGCTTTTCAAGGATAAAATTGTTTTGTTAGGATATCTAGGTGATTATATTGGAGATCCTGCGTGGGAAGATAAATTCTTCACCCCGTTAAATAAAAAAGTAGCAGGCAGGGCTAACCCGGATATGTTTGGTTTGGTTTTACACGCGAATGCAGTTACGATGATTCTTAATGAAGATTATATTAACGAGCTGCCAGAATGGGGTAAGTACGGCATCGCTTTCCTGGTTTGCCTTTTAACTGTAGCTCTATTCATTTGGATCGATGTAAATCTTCCTATGTGGTTCGATGCTTTATCTGTTACTATTCAGTTGGTCGAGCTTTTATTTATTTCGTTATTTATAATTAATGCTTTTTCGCTTTGGAATTTAAAATTAGACCTTACACTCGCAATTGGAGTTTCTGCGTTGGTGGGCCCTAGTTATGATATTTTCAAGAGCTTCCAAAATGAGATAAATAGAAGGCTTACCAAACGGAGAGAACGTGTATTAAACTCCTGATTGTCGAAATTGGCACGATTTTCACTAATTTAGTATTTCAAACACCCATTTTAGAACCATGAAAAAAGG
>QFQM01000820.1 GCA_003243255.1 Flavobacterium psychrophilum
GCTTTCCTGGGTCAGCCAATGCACGCGGCTGGCGCCGGCGGCGCGTGCTTCGGCGTAAACATGCTCGATCAGCGCGCGACCGATGCCGCCGCCGCGAATGTGCTCGGCAACGAACAGATCCTGCAGGTAGCAGTAGTCACCACTCGTCCAGCAACTGCGGTGATAGATGAAATGCACCAGGCCGACTGCCTCACCGTCCTGCCAGGCCAGGGCGGCGTGCATCGGTTCAGCCGGGTCGAGAAAGCGCTGCCAGGTGAGGGCGCTGGTTTCTGCCGGGATCTCGGCCTGGTAGAAGCGCTGGTAAGCCTGCCAGAGCGGCAGCCAGGCGGCGTGATCGGCAGCGGTGACAGGGCGAATGTCGAGCATGATGGCCTTCCTTTGGTGATCAGTCGGTGGGATTCATCTGCGCCGCCAGTTCGTGGTCGCGCGGGTTGTTGGACGTTGCCAGGCCGGTACGCACGCCGGCCTGGTCTAGGGTCGAGCGGTTCTGGCTGAGCTTCCATTTACCTTCGATTCGCCGAATCGGCAGGGCGAAACCGACGATGGCGCGCAGCATGATGTCGATGTAATCGCGCGGCGCATCCTCGACTGCCCAGGGCTGCGCGCGGCCCTGCTCATGGCGGTCGCTGAGGCGGCTGACCAGTTGCAGCAGGCGCTCGGGCTCGTCGAACACTTCGGCCTGACCCCAGGCATGCGCAGCGATGTAATTCCAGGTCGGCACCACCTTGCCGTGCTCGGCCTTGGCTGGATACCAGCCAGGGTGCACGTAGGCGTCCGGCCCACTGAACACCACCAGCGCCTCGGCGCCAGCGGCCAGATCACGCCAGTGCGGATTGGCACGGGCGAAGTGGCCGTAAAGGGTGCCGAACTCGCCTTCGCCAGGTTCAAGCAACAGCGGCAGATGACTGGCTTGTAGCCCTTGTGTGCCAGCGCTGCTGAGCAAGGCCAGTCCACTGGCCTGTATCTGCGCGTGAAGGCTGGGCAGATCGTTCTGGCGAAAGGCAGCGGGGCAGTACATGGCGGTTTCTCCTGGCGTGATGGAGCCATGCTAGGCAGGATATTGGCCTGACGTAAGATCCATTCCTGACGACTTCGATAGAGCCAATTTAGCAATCATGAAGCGCTCGCCTGCCCTGCCATTCGAT
>QFQM01000821.1 GCA_003243255.1 Flavobacterium psychrophilum
GTAAACCCCTTTATTCGATATTAAGCTACCAATGGGCTGGCTTGGATAATTTAGGCAACCCGCAAGGTTTTGTAGACAAAGAACCAAGTTCAGACTATACAAAAATATTCAATAACCTTACTAGTCCTGACAGTTTAATATTTAATGGTCAATCTATACCAAAATATTTCGGTTCTTTCGGAAATGAAATATCCTGGAAAAAATTATCCTTTGAAATTCTTTTAAGCTATTCACTAGGATATTATTTTAGAAAACCAGCAACATCATATAGTCAGCTCTTCAATTCTGGAATTGCATACACAGATATTGTGAACCGGTGGAAGCAGCCAGGCGATGAAAACAATACTAATGTTCCTTCTTTACCGTACCCCGCAAACGTTAATAGGGACAACTTCTATTTAGGATCTACTGCCACAGTCGAAAAGGCCGATAATATTCGTGTACAGTTTGTAAACCTAAGATATGATTTTACAAGAAAAGGAGGCTTTTTAAAATCCTTTGCGACGCTAAAACTTTTTATAAATGCTAGTAATCTTGGAATACTCTGGAAAGCGACGGATTCAGAATTTGACCCGGATTTTCCTGCTATTATTAGACCTAACAGAACTTGGATTGTTGGGGTAAAAGCAAATTTTTAACTCCTTAAATTATCAAATAATGCAACGTCATATTAAGCACTTTTGTTACTATAGCATCCTTATGTTATTTCTTGTTCAGACAGCTTGTAAGAAGTTCTTGGATAAAAAATCTGATGACACACTAACAACTCCAACAACATTAAAGGCTCTACAAGCTTTATTGGATGACGGCCAATTCATGAATTTTTCATCTCCTTCTCTTGGTGAGGCTTCTGCAGATGATTATTACTTGCCGATTGACAGGTATCAGGCTATATCAGTTCCATTAGTAAAAGAGGCTTACACATGGAACATTAGTGGTAGACCTGATTATAACTACTCCGGTGGTAATGATTGGAGTAATCTGTATGTGGTAGTATATAACGCAAACTTATGCCTTGAGCAAATTGAAAAAATAACTCCTAGCACCCAAACTATACCTTCCTGGAATAATATTAAAGGTTCAGCACACTTCTTTAGGGCTAGATCCTTTCTTTATTTGGCATGGATTTACTGCAAAAGCTTT
>QFQM01000184.1 GCA_003243255.1 Flavobacterium psychrophilum
TAAAAGTAACAACAATAAAATGACACCATATTTTTTCTCCCTTCTTAGTAATTAATGCCAATAGAGACGTACAAGATTATATTTTCCACAAAAGATCCCAGCTTAATCCTTAAGGCCGAGTTTATTTCGAAGTTTTAAAAATATAAGTGCGGTTATATAGGCATTTCCTGAAGCTGTATGCATTTCATTTTTTTTGATTTTCAGCATATCACACACTTCATCCAGACTGGACTGAGAATCTTCAGGTAAATTTTTCCAACGCTGATAAAGAACATTAGTGTCCATAAACGGGTTTTTGATTCTGCCCAAATCTAAGCGCTTTAATGCCTGATTCAGCATTTCAATATCCAGATTGATATTATGGCCAACCAATATGGCATCTTTTGCAAAATTCAGAAAACGGATCATTGCTTCGGCTTCCACAACTTTTTCAGCACTTTCCTTTATTAGCGTTTTAGAAGAAACTGATTGGGATGTAAATTTATCCTGAAGTACCGTAACTTCAAAAAAATCACCAATATCAATTGCATTTCTGGACAGCCCTATTGCCCCGATAGATACTATAACATCATCCTTCCAGTCCTGGCCTGTGGTTTCCATATCAAAAACAACGTATCTTTTTTGCTGGTTTTCGTCGCCATCATCAAAAAGGGATACGTAATTTTTCCAAAACTGAGGAAGGTTATTTCCTGTAAGCCAATCAAATGCCATGTTCTTTAGTTGATATAAGTTATAGGAAAACGGTTTTTAATAATATCCTGAACTTCATTTATAGGTTCAATGCTGTTTTTAAGTTTTACTTTATCTGATTTCGATAATTCATTCATGTTCAGATATCTTCCGTCTGAATCATTGATCAATCCTTCCTCAGTTCTAAAGCGCATGAGTGTATTAAAAGCCTCTGCACATTCTTCGTACAATTCTGTATGTTTAGGTTCCAGTTCGGCAAGCTTTTTAAAGCGATGGTATGTATTGGTAATTTCAAACAAATTGTGGCTCAAAGCCAAAACCCTTGCAGCATCAATAAGTGGTTCTAAAGCTCTTCCTTTTATATCAAAGGAATCTTTATGTTCACCATCACTTTCCAGCAAGAATTGCCTGAAGAATCCTAATGGAGGAGGGTTTTTAAGTGTGTCAGCGGCCAGAAAACCAAAAAATTTCTTATTATGGCCCATATTATGACGTATGTTTTCTAATAAGGCATCTTCAATATCAGGCGCTCCGTAAATAAAATCAAAATCATAGAATGCTGTGCTTAGTTCAACGCCTTTTTCAGCAGGGGTATTTATCCAGCTATTGTATTGCTTAATCCAGCCGGATAATGACTTGCACCAAAGAGAGTTACTGGCAAGTAAACCATTAGGTGATGGCTCATAACCAACTTTTTCTAAAATTTCGTTTACATTTTCTGCCAGTTCAAGAAAATATGTTTTTACATTGTCATAGGCTTCAGGCTCAACATCTTCAAAAATGATAGCATTATCCTGATCTGTTTTTAATAATTGTTCTTTGCGCCCCTGGCTGCCAATATTTACCCATGTAAATAAAACAGGAGGGGGGGTGCCCATCTTTTCAACAGAAAGTTCTATAGCCCTGCGTGTTAACTCAATATTTATTTCGGCAACAATATTAGATATATGTGAAATTGGAATATTGGTATCAATAGAATTTTGGATAAGATCGGTTATTTTTTCGCGCACATATTTCAATTCCTTAGCATTGCTGGCGCGTCTAGTTTGTTTTAATAAAACACCCGGCGTGTTCGATTGTGCTGCGATTACATCATGTTCGCTGATAATACCAGTGATTACAGATTTGTTAGTACCGTCTTTTGTTACACACAAATGTCCAACATCATGCTTAAGCATAACCATTTGAGCTTCAGCTACAGAAATATTTTCAGGGACTGTTATTACCGGGCTCTTCATGATTGAACGGGCATCAGTCTCAATAGGATATTGGCCTGTTGCTATTTTTGTTCTAAGATCCCTGTCTGTAATTATCCCTATCGGCAATTGGTTTTCTTCTATAATAACACTGCCTATAGCACTGTTGGCCATTGTTTTAGCAATGAATCTAAGTATATCATCTGCATTGGCAGTGATTGGATTTTTAGTGTATTTTATAGGCTGATAGTACTGAAGATCAGCTACCTGATCACTAACAATCATGTTTTCAGACATTAGCTTTCCTTTACGTTCCTTATCGTATGGATTACGTGTTTGTGAAGCAAAACTCTCAAGAAAAAAAGAAAGTATACTGCTGTTAGATACGATATAGGGTTCAAAGACTGCAATAGGAATAGAACAAATAATGGATTCTTCTCTTGATTTTGCGGTCATCAAATAATCTTCTTTGGCAAAATATGGCCTTAAGCCCAATATATCACCCTCGTCACATTTGTCTATTAATGTTTCTTCAGCATCTGATGTGATAGAAAGTCCTACAGAACCACTTTTAATAACATAAAAGTCAGCACTTACAGAGTCTCCACCTTTGAATAGTGTCTGATTTTTATCAAGATAAATGATTCGGGATCTTTCAGCTATGTTTAATAAATCGGTATTTTCCAGCAAACCGAAAGGAGGGAAGTGTTTTAAAAAATCTGCAATACTTTGGGCAACAGGGTTTTTCATATATCTATTAATGAGATTTAAAAGTAATGCTTTTTGTTAAGGTGTAAAAGAAAAATGATTACAGTAAATCCCCAAAGGTTTGTTAAAATTTCATTTGCGACAATAATCTGATTAAATTTACAAAATAACTATAATCAATATTAAAATGAAATTTACTACAAAGGTATCGGTCCTTATTTTTTCGATCTTTTTTGCAATTGGAGCTTCAGCTCAGGATAAAAAACCGGCTAGTCCTCCAGCAACAGCTAAAGGTAATATCAGCGGCGCTACTATTACAATAGATTATAGCAGCCCTTCAGTTAAAGGTAGAAAAATATGGGGTGAACTAGTTCCTTATGATAAAGTATGGCGTGCTGGTGCTAATGCGCCAACAACAATAGAAATAGACAAAGCTTTAAAATTTGAAGGTAAAGAACTTGCAGCAGGAAAATATTCAGTTTATGTAATTCCTGAAAATGGTTCAGCAACAGTAATTTTTGGTAAAGATCCAAAAATGAGCGCTTATAATTATGACAAAGCTCAGGATGCATTACGTGTTCAGGTTAAGACTAAAAAATCTGAAAAAATGCATGAAAGCCTTGTTTACACAGTAAACAAAAACAACATAACACTAAGTTGGGAAAATTTAGATATTCCGGTTGCTGTTAAATAGTAGTGCTGATTTTCTAAAAAAATACAAAAACGACATTATTTATTTAATGTCGTTTTTTATTTAGAGCACTGTTAATTTGTATTTATTATTTTACATAATATATATTATAAGTCAAAAAATATAATAACAAAAGCGGGATAAACCCGCTTAAATGCTTATTTCTTAACGTCTCCGGTATATACGAATTTGTCACCCTGATAAACTGTTACCTGTACAACACCATCTTTTCTTGTTTGCATAGCATAACCAAAAACTGTGTTGTTTGGGAATCTTATGTAATATAATTGTTCAACGAATGTTGTAGCCGGTTTTTTCATTTTAAATCTGAATTCTCCGTCAGCCATAATTTTTAAGGTAAATTTTTCAGTTTCTGCAACCGTATACTGAAGTTCGCCACCAACATAATGTTCTGTTACAGTTTCTGGTAATGCCGGAAAATCTTTAAAAGAAATTCCTTTTTTTAGAATTGAATATAATTCATAATTTTTAATTGATAACGGCACAGACTTATCCTGGGCATTCATGTTAAAGGCTAAAGCCAATAGTAAACAGATTAGTAGTTTTTTCATTTCGTTTTAATAAATTTTATTATTCAGTAAATATAAAATTTTTAGAATTCCTTTAAAAATTAAGTTGTCAATAATATTTAGCTTTACAGTTGTAATAAATATGTACAATAAATCTTTGTGTACCGTTTAATAATTGAATTTATATTTAACATAATGTCTGAAAAAGTAAAAATTGAATCATCTGTATTATTGTCAGATAATTGGGGAAAACTTACTAAAGTAAAGTATGATTATCAGCTTAAGGATGGCCAATGGCAATCTCAGGAACGTGAAGTATATAATCGTGGTAATGGAGCTGTAATTTTATTATACAATAAAAATAAAGGAACCGTTATACTTACACGCCAATTTAGACTGCCAACATGGTTTAATGGTAATAAGGATGGACTTATGATAGAAGCCTGTGCTGGTATGCTTGATGAAAATGATCCGGAAGAATGTATTAAAAGAGAAACCGAAGAAGAAACAGGATATAATTTATCAGAGGTCAGGAAAATTATGGAAGTTTTTATGTCTCCGGGTTCGGTGACAGAAATTCTCTATTTCTTTGTAGGTGCCTATTCTGATGATATGAAAACCGGCTCTGGCGGTGGCCTTGATAATGAACAGGAAAATATTGAAGTTCTAGAGCTCAATTTTAATGATTCATTAAAAATGATCGAAACCGGAGAAATTAAGGATGCTAAAACAATAATGCTTCTTCAGTATGCTAAAATTCATGATTTAGTTTAACACTATTTTTATTATCGACTGTAAGTAATTGCTTATTTTTATAATAAAAAACAGTCGTATGGACATTACATTCAATAACAATCCAAAACTTAGTATATTAATTCCTGTTTTTTATATTGCCTGGCAGGATGATTTCCTGACAAAAAAAGAATTCTCAGCACTTACTGAATTTATTAATGATCAGGATTGGCTTACCAAAGCTGAAAAAGACTTTCTTAAAAGTAAAATAGATTACAACTCCCCTCCTAGCCGTTCAGAGTTTTTTAAATGGAAAGAGAAAATAGATTCTATCCTTGACAAATCAACACCTGCTAATCTTACAGAGTTAGGTGTCCTGATTGCTAATGCCGAAAGGCCGGCGATTTCTGATGACGACATCCTGAAAATTGGACCTTCTTTTGCAAAAATGGAGTCTGAACTTGGTATAATGAGCCAGGAAATCATTGCCGGATTCAAATCGAAAAGTGATACTATTACCAATAAATACGGGACTGTTAAGAGCTTTGATGTTCAGAAACTAACAGATTTTCTTGATGGTGATCAGGCGCCAATAATCAATAAAGTTAAAAAGATCATTTCTTCAGATGAATTTAAACTGAATACTATTACTGATACAACCGAATATCGTGAAAAAGTACTTGAGTGGTGTCAGATATTGGCTAAAAATGAAATGGGTAGTTATGCTTATCCTCAGGAATATGGTGGTAAAGGAGATATAGAAGGGTATTTCTCTATTATGGAAACGCTTAGTTACCATGATTTAAGCCTTGTAATTAAGTTCGGTGTGCAGTTTGGCCTTTGGGGAATGAGCATCCTTTCTTTAGGAACCGAAAAGCATTATAAAAAATATCTTGAAAATATTGGGACTTTAGAGCTTCCGGGAGGTTTTGCCATGACAGAAACGCATCACGGCTCTAATGTAAAAGGTGTTCAGACTAAAGCAACATACAATCATAAAGACAGATCATTTACAATAAATACTCCTGAAAAATACGACCGTAAAGAATATATTGGCAATACAGCTAATCATGGGGAAATGGTGACTGTGTTTGCAAAACTTATTATAGACGAAAAAGATTATGGTGTTAATGCTTTTGTAGTACCAATCCGTGATAAAAATAAAAATGTATTCAAAGGTGTTACTATTGAGGATTGCGGACATAAAATGGGTCTTAATGGCGTAGATAATGGGATATTAACCTTTAAAGATGTAGTTGTCCCTTATGATAATATGTTAGATCGATTTGCGCAGGTCAATGAAAATGGAGAATTTGAAAGTCCTATTCCAAGTGACAACCGTCGTTTCTTTACCATGCTGGGAACACTTGTGGGAGGAAGGATTGGTATTCCGCGTTCGGCATTAGCAGCTGCCAAGACAGGATTGACAATTGCTGTAAAATATGGCGATAAGCGCAGACAGTTTGGACCTGAAGGCGGACTTGAAGTACCTATCCTTAATTACAGGATGCATCAAAAGAGATTAATGCCATATCTGGCAAATGCATATGCTATACATTTTGGTTTACAGTACCTTACTAAGCGTTTCGTGAACCGTAAGGAAGAAGAAATGCAGGAAATTGAAGCTTTGGCTGCGGGAATGAAATCGTATTCCACATGGAATACAAGAAATACTCTTCAGGAATGTCGTGAAGCTTGTGGTGGTAAAGGCTATCTCTCTGAAAACAGGATAGATGATCTTAAAAACGACACTGAAATCTACACAACGTTTGAAGGTGATAATACGGTATTGATGCAATTGACAGCTAAAAATCGTTTGGGGGAATTCCGTAAGCAGTTTGGGCAGATGAATGTTTCGGGCATTTTTAACTACGTCATAGATCAGGCAAAAACGTCAATTACGGAAAAGAATCCATTTGCAACCAGGAACACTGACGAGAAACATCTTAAAGACAAGGAATTCCACATTCATGCCTTTCGCTATAGAGAGAATGAAATTGTCAGTTCTGCTGCAAAAAGATTTAAAAGGCTTGTTGATAATGGTTTAGATGCTTTTGATGCGGCTAACGTTATGCATCCCCATATGATACAAATTGCAGATAGTTACCTTGATCGTATTTTTCTGGAGCAATTTCAGGCTAAGTTAGATGCTGTTAGTGATGAAGGACTTAAAGAGGTTCTTGAAAGATTGTATAATCTTTTTGCATTAAACAAAATTGAAGAACACAAGGCGTGGTATCTTGAACAGGGCTATATGGAAGGTGTAAAAACCAAAGCAATACGCAAACAGGTAAGTCAGTTATGCTGGGAAATCAGGCAGGATGCAGTTCCGTTAGTAGATGCATTTAATATACCGGAAAGCTGCCTTGGTGCTATAGTAACTAACAAAGCTGCAGAGGCTTAAAAATTAACTTGCCACTGGATATCTGGATTGTACTTTAATTTACCATTTACAACCTCCAGTGGCGAATCAAAATTATTGGTATACAAAGCGCCTGTCCCAAGTCCTTGTGGCATTGGGTTGTCTTGAAGGAATGTCCATTGTGCAATCGCATTGAGGCCAATGTTGCTTTCCAGCGCAGAGGTTACCCACCAGCCGATGTTCATTTTTTTAGCAATATCGATCCATTCCTTTGAGCCACGGAATCCACCTACCAGACTAGGCTTTAAAATAATATACTGAGGCTTTATTTTTTTAAGTAAGGTCTCTTTATTTTTGTGTCCAAATACACCAATAAGCTCTTCATCCAGAGCGATAGGAAAAGGAGTTTGTTTACAAAGGAGAGCCATAGCTTCCTGTTGATTTTCTTTTATAGGCTGCTCAATACTATGTAGTTGAAAATTATTTAGTTGATGTAGTTTATCTAATGCATCTATTGAGGAAAAAGCACCGTTAGCATCTACACGAATTTCTATTTCATCGGCACTGAAATTAGATCTTATAAAGCGCAATAAATCGAGTTCTTTATCAAAATCAATAGCCCCAATTTTTAGTTTTATACAATTAAAACCCTGCTGTAATTTATCTTCAATTTGCTGTTTCATATAGGACTCCTCTCCCATCCACACAAGCCCATTGATGACTATACTTTCTTCACCTGTGGTGAAGCCAGAAGGAAATAATAGATAAGGATTCTCAGATTTGAGTGACTGGAAAGCCATCTCCACACCAAATTGGATAGATGGGAATTCTATCAGCGATTCCCAAAGGTATTCCTCTCCTAAGTGAATGTTTTCACAAACCCATTTTAGTTTTTCTTCATAATCCGGCCTGTCATCAACACTTAAGGTTCGCAGTATACCACACTCCCCTATTCCGGTTTTGCCATTATCTTCAAGTATAAGGAACCAGGTTTCCTTTTGAGTAAGAACGCCCCGCGATGTTCCGCTGGGGCGTTTAAAATCAAGAATATATTTTTTATATGATGCTCTCATTTTTAAAGTTCTAATGACTCTCCAATTTCCAGTAGCATTAAATCTTTTCCTTTATTGAAGAATTTTTTGATAGCATCCTCATGGTCAATTTTGATGTATCCAAAAGTATCAAAGTGATAACCAAGCACTTTATCACATTCAAGGAAATCGGATGCTATGATAGCATCTTCAACATCCATTGTGAAATTATTTCCAATAGGTAAAATAGCTAAGTCCAGTTTTGTACGCATTGGGATAAGCTTCATGTCAAAAGTCACAGCTGTATCTCCGGCGATATAGATGTTTTTGTGTTCGCTTTCAATTACAAAACCACCCGGATTACCTCCATAAGAGCCATCGGGGAATGAACTTGAATGATGGCCTACAACGTATTTCACTTTTCCGAAATCGAAGTTCCAGCCTCCACCGTGATTCATTGGATGAACTTTATGTCCTTTTTTCTCAAAATAACCGGTAATTTCTGCATTAGAAACAATTATTGCACCTGTATTGTTCGCAATGGCATCAGCATCAAGTATATGGTCTCCATGAGCATGCGTAAGCAGTATATAATCGGCTTTTAGCTGCATGATATCAATGTCTTTCGCTAATTCATTAGCCGAAATAAAAGGATCTACAATTATATGTTTACCTCCTACTTCGATTCCTAAGCTGGCATGGCCGTAAAATGTGATTTTCATAATATGTTTTTATTTGTTGGAATTATAAAGTTATAACTGTAAAGCTATACAAAGCAACACTGAAAGAAAAAATGTACCTAATGCCACTTTTTTAAGTTCAGGAAGCAGATATACTTTTGTGGCAATCTCTACATTCTCATCCAGGAAAAGATCCTGTGTGTTGTTTTTCTTATAGGTAATAATTTCGTTTTTGTTTTGGACGAGACTCCAAAGTATGTCTTTTGCCACATCATCATAGCTGAATTTTGTAAACGCAGCTTCTC
>QFQM01000822.1 GCA_003243255.1 Flavobacterium psychrophilum
TTTTCGAAAGTTGCTTCCTACCGTTTTTTCAAGCCGGTAGGTTTTAGATTGCTCAAAACGTTTAATTCAAGAAAATTTAGTTTGTTACAAAACGTACTACACTCCTCGTGGCGGGAAGTACAAGGATGGATGCGTGCTTGCGTACAGGACTACTCGTTTTCAGATTGCTCATTTCGAATCGATTTTGTTCAATCATCATGTTCCGGGCTTTGATCAAGACAACGTAGGTGAGTTCGGTTTGCACTTTTTTCACAATTAGACTGAATTGTTTAGGACAAGCGGCTTTACTCTTCGACTGCGCCAATTATCGATGCCGAGGTTTCATCGTCACTAACTGTCACGTTTGTGAAGGACCCAAACTCTACACGGAAAAGATTGGACAGGTCATTTTGATGTTAGCAATGGTCGACAAGTTGAAGCAAATGTGTCCGCCCGATAGCTATGTCGGTACATTCTTCTGCGGCAGTTTTGCATTTGAGCCAATGTCTCCGTTGTACAAATTTGTGACTTCCGGTCATTTGGACTTTGAGAGGCACGATATGCGAGTTGCAGATTACACTGTCCGAGTGCCGTCGCGAAGCAGTCGGGAAAAAAGCAGCCAGAACATTCAATTTCCAATTCCGCCGGAGGTCAAAATTTTCAACAAAACTTGCAGTTTCTTGGATTCGAGTGTCAAAGGTAAACTTACATTTTTTGGATGTTTTTATATTAATTTAATTATATTTTAGCTTTTAAGGCCAATGTTAGCGTGTTGACTCATCCGCGTCGTTTTGTCTCCGCCTATAAGCATTACAACAAGTACAGCGAGGTAAACATTTTTATTTTGGAGCGAGTTAATTTATTTGTTTTCAGATACTTCTGGGGTCCGAGTGGAGTTAGGCTGAAGAAGTATCGTGGAATGGGGTCATTGGACGCAATGGAGGCAAATGCCACAAGTCAGGATCGCTACTTTACAAAGTAAGTTTAGTTTTAGATGTTGTTAATCGATGTATTCTTAGCGAGTCCGACGCCATCAAAGTTGCCCAAGGCGTCTCTGCGACTATGCGTGACAGAGGCTCCATCCACAAATTTGTTCCCTACATTGTGCGTGGAGTTCAGCACGGCTTCCAGGACATTGGCGTAAAGAGTATTCAGGAACTT
>QFQM01000823.1 GCA_003243255.1 Flavobacterium psychrophilum
GACCCCAAAACCGATTGGCTCCCGATGGTCACAGCTAAAAAGAAACAAGATGAAAAATAACAAGAAAAAAGGCGGAAGACCCGCACTCGAAAATAAAAAACAGTTCAGGATCAATGTCCGTTTCGATGAAAGCGAACATAACAGAGTTTTGCATAATGCAAAAATTGCAGGTATGAGCAAATCGGAATGGGTACGCAAATCTGCGATCCTACGAAAAATTACACCTAGGTTTACCGAAGAACAATTGAAAGCTTTTAGGGCGATTACTGGGGCTTCGAACAATCTAAATCAGCTAACTAAAAAAGCACACCAGTCTGGACTGATTGAGGTGGCACAGGAATGCAAAAATACGATCCATCACATTGACCATTGTATCAATAAACTACTGCACCATGATAGCGAAGATAATTGAGGGCCGATCTTTCGGCGGATGCGTTGGATACGCCCTGAAAAAAGATAGTGAGATTATCCATGTAAATGGATTACGGACGGATTCGGCAAAGACCATCACACAGGACTTTAATTTTCAGCGGATGCTGAATCCAAGATTGGGCAAGGCAGTCGGACACATTATTCTTTCGTGGAATACAGAAGATAAAAACAAGCTGAATAATGACATCATGCTATCCGCAGCTAAGCGTTATTTATCAAAATTAGATATTAGGGATACCCAATGCTTAATGGTGCGCCACCACGACCGCCAACATGATCATATCCATATTATTTTTAATCGGGTAAACGATCATGGCAAAACTATCTCCAATAGCAATCAGCGGTATAAGAGCTTTAAAGCTTGTAAAGAATTAAATGCATTATATGGCTTTAAGCAGTCCGAAGGAAAACGAAATGTCAACAGAGGTAGACTGAAAGGTAATGATCTAACGAAATACCAAATTTACGACACCGTCAAGGCAGGCATACGACACAGTAAAAACTGGAAGGAACTACAAAATTATATCCGTTACAGAGGTGTGGAAATGCAGTTTAAATATAGATTGGGGTCGGATGAGGTTCAAGGTATTTCGTTCATCAAAGATGAACAGACATTTCGGGGTTCTGCCATAGACCGCTCATTGAGCTTCGGACAGATCGACAAGGCTTTAAATAGCATAGATAATTCTATTGAACTAAATCAAATTT
>QFQM01000824.1 GCA_003243255.1 Flavobacterium psychrophilum
TTCACGGCAGATGTCGGCCACCTTTTTTCCTTGTTCTTGCTCTTTGAGGATGCCAATAATCTGGCTCTCACTAAACTTTGTCTTTTTCATTTGTCCCTAAATTAAACAGTTAAACTCTATTTTTAACTGCTACTGTTTTTAGGGAGGCTTTCACATGAACCTGAACAGAGAATGAAAACAGACTACGAATACATCATTGTCGAGAGCTTCAACCCTTCGGATACATCGGGCCGACATGGACCTACACACGTAAGACCGATTCCGGGACAAGGATTATTTAAGCCTGATATGTTTGTTCAGTGTTCCAGAAGTTTAGTCACGGACTACCCCGTTGGGACACGATTTAAAATAAGAGCGAAGATTACCAATCGCGAAGGAGGAACACCTTTTATATCCAGCCATTACACATGGCGATATGAGGTTCTTGAAAAGAAGACCTGAACTATGGTATTTTTTATATACTAAACAGAAAGCCATTTTTTTTAAATTTCAAAGTAGGCGTCCTCCGACAAGCTCTTAATATCTGACCCCTTGATCAAACCATTAACCCCGCATGAAATGGCTAATCAAATCGATGAATAATATTCACCATCCCGGTCTGTCCGTCATAAGACGGCATCACACTGGTTTGGCCACGTTTATTTTTCTTTCCCCACCGGTACTGGTGGGTGAGGTATACCAGATTTGTTGTTAGTATACCAATACCTGCTCCTACCAACACATCCGAAACCCAATGCCTGTTGTTCATAATACGCATTGCCCCAACTCCTGTAGCCACGGTATAGGCTCCTACGCTATACCACATACTTTTATGACCATACTCTTTGGCCATAAACGTTGCTGCTGCAAAAGCCTGGGCAGTGTGGCCCGAAGGAAACGATGTCAATTGTTTCGTATCTGGTCTGGGTACAGCTGTTATTCGTTTCAAGGAAAATGTTAGAATCCCCAACATTACTTCAGTCTTAATTAAAATGGCGGTACGATTAGCAAAATCATTTTTCCCTTCTACACCAAGCCAATTCAGCCCGTACACAACCAAAATAGGAGAATATTGCAAGTAGTCATCAGCACGATTGCGGAAGTTGGGTATATATCGGTTCCTCTCCTCTTGAACCTCATAATTATCATCATTGTCACCGT
>QFQM01000825.1 GCA_003243255.1 Flavobacterium psychrophilum
AGTTTTTAATTTGCCGATCATTCCCTGCTGGTAATTGAGTTTTTTGAGTGCGTCAATACGGATTATTGGATGTTTGTTTATTGTTGTTTTTACGGTGTTTGATTCATTCCTTGGGATTATTGCCAAGTGGGTTAATCCGCTAAATTGTTTATTGAGCCGGTGCTGGTGTCCCGTGAGGAACCGATGAGGCCAAGCCAATTAAGGCGATTAGCTCTCCTCGGATTAATATGATGTTTGTGGGAAGATACGCAATTCTTGGTTGATGAGCAACTTCCAGTGATTGCATTTGATTGGTTAGAAAGAAATGTTTTGATTATTCTGGTGTTTTGACGAACTGTTTCTATTTGGAGTTGGGTATAAATTAGTGGTCGATTGGCGTTTGTTTTTAGTCTTTCACTTTGGCTTTAGTGGTCTGAGATTCTAAAACCTTATAACTTATACGCTTGTTTAAAAACCATGCCCATTTGTAACTTCCGTTTCTCTGTTCCTTCAATTCTAGAAACTACCAATTCCGATCTCATACCATAGAAGTCAGACCGGCTTTGTTTTTGTCGAACAAAGAGTTTATTTTTAGGCGGATTTGTGTAAATTCAAATCGCCCGGTCGTATTGTATTTTGGGATTTTTAGGAGAGTGTTTTTAGTGGTCAGGTTTGGTGGCCAGTTTCTCTTGTCTCGCCTTAATCCTCACAGCATACCGTATGATTAATCACAAAGGAGGATTTGAATGCATAAGCAAAAAAGCCTTATTGTAACGATTATTTTTGCGTCGAGGAACCAAAACAAAGGCTGTAGACGGAATGTACTTGGTTCGGATTTCGGCTACTGATCAAACTGAGCTACATCCTATTAGGGTAGATTCCGCAGGTCTCTATTCTTCGAAGCTCCGTCTTATCCGCTTACAGCGCGTAAATTTGGCCGTCGTTCATCCACTTTCACGAACTGCGTTTGGATCAAAGCCTTGGTGTTGGCTTACGCATTCAAACCACGGACTCTTACTCCAAGTCCTAACCCGAAAATGACCGTCGTCTTCTGCTCGCTACGGCTTTTGGATTCAAAACATGACGACATACTAATGGAAGCGGATTTGAGTGTGTAATCCGTCGCAGCTTGCAGAAATTGTGACTTTGTCCCGCTAATCC
>QFQM01000185.1 GCA_003243255.1 Flavobacterium psychrophilum
ATTTATCTCCAAAATACTTATAATTATATGGGAAGTGTTTATACAGATTTTGCAAACAAAAATAAAGTGAAGAGTTTCGGTTTGTTGAATTCAAAAATTGGATATAAGCACAATTTCGATAAGTTTATAATTGATGTTTTTGTAATTGGTAATAATTTGACAAATCAAATCAATTACACTTTTCTATTTTATGGAAATAGTATTAATGATACAGATCAAGATAACCAGTATAATAATGCATCTATTTATACAGATGTAAATCCAGGACCTAGCAAAGCTTATTTTTTTACTGGCTTCAATTTGAAATATACATTTTGATTGTGTAATAGATTATAACTTAACTATCAAATCTTATTTATTGAAATATTGTTAAGTATAGTTCTTTAACAATTGACTTTTTTTGAGTAAAAGAAAGGATATGAGAGAATCTATTTTTAATAATTGAGTAATGATAGTTTAGCAATTTTATCCAAATCTTTTACAAAAGTGTTCGAAAAATGTATCTCTGCGGTCACCTTTTGGGAAAAAGCATTTTTAGGAGTGCTTTTTTTCTCTTTTTTCTTTGTAACTTGTTGTTAATTAGGTTTCTAAAAGAGTAATGTATAGATCTTAAAGCTTTGTATGGGTGATACTTATTCACCATTGAGATGGCTAGGACATTTGGATAGGGATTCGGAATAGAAGCGTTATTTCATAATTCTTTGATACAGCTAGTGGAACTTCCGTGATTAATTAAAATAAGCTTCTTAATATTGATTATCCATCCTGATTTTATACCTAAATAAGTAGAGATCAATTCTTCCAGTTCATCCTCGGTAAGTGATATTTTTTTACTGGTGTGTGATCGATGAGCGGCTGAAATGAATCCATATCTAAGTATAAATTATATTGCTAATTTAGGTGTCTAAATTTTACTAACCAATAATCAGGTCTGTTTCAATATGCTAAGATTTATTTTTATATTATTTGTCACCAGCTGGTTCGCTGCACAACAGCCATCCAAAGAAGATTCTTTGATCGGCTCCTTAACACCGGAGAAAAGCTGGTGGGACTTAATGTCATATAACATTACCATTAAACCCGATTACCATACAAAAACGATTACAGGAAATAATAAAATTAGATATAAAGTAATTTCGGAAAAACCTTCTGAATTCATGCAGATCGACCTGATAAAGCCATTGGTCATTGACAGTGCTATTCAAAATGGCAGGAAGCTTTGGATACAGAACAAAGGTAATCTCTGGTATATTTCAGGAGCGAAGAAACGTAAAAATAGGAAGTATACCATCACTGTTTATTATTCGGGTAAACCTGTAGAGTCTGTCTCACCACCATGGGATGGCGGTTTTGTATGGGGCAAAGATTCATTAAACCGTCCCTGGATTTCAGTGGCCTGCCAGTATAAAGGCGCTAGTTTATGGTATCCGTGTAAGAATATGCTATATGATGAACCGGATGAAGGCGCTTCTATTTCGGTAATTACGCCTCTATCCTTACAGGCGATAGGTAATGGACGTTTGGTAAAACAGCAACGGACATCGGAAGGTGAAATGAAATATACCTGGAAAGTTATTAATCCAATCAATCATTATGGCATTTCTTTCTACATGGGTAACTACGTCAATATCAAAAAGAATTATACCGGAATCAAGGGAAAACTAAGCATGGATTATTGGGTTCTCGACTATAATAAGCAAAAGGCTGAAAATCATTTAATACCTGAATCCATTCAGGCAATGAAGTCACTGGAACATTGGTTTGGTCCATATCCGTTTTATGAAGACGGATTTAAGATTGTAGAAGCACCTTATATAGGAATGGAGCATCAGAGTGCAATTGCATATGGTAATAACTTTACAAAAGGAACATACAAAGGAAATGATGTGTCAAAAACAGGCTGGGGTAAAAAAACAGACAGGATCGTTATTCATGAGATGTCACATGAATGGTTCGGAAATAGTATTACGGCCGGCGATATTGCAGACCGGTGGATCCAGGAAGGATTTGCAGGTCTGGCTGAAGAACTTTTACTTTCAGATCTGTTTGGGAAAAAGGCTGGGGAGGAGTTTCTTTCAGGGAGATACAGAACTATTGAGAATGATAAACCTGTCATTGGCAGATATGGTATCAATGAAGACGGAAGCTCGGATGGCTATGTAAAAGGATGGGCTGTCATTCATATGATTAAGACCATTATCAATGATGACGAAAAATTTTTGAAAATACTACGTGGGCTTAATAAGCAATTCTATCATAAGGTTGTCACAACAAAAGAAATTGAAAATTACATCAATATTCAGTCAGGAATAAACTTTAATGCTGTGTTCGATCAATATCTTAGAACCTCTCAAATTCCGGTATTGGAATATTTTATAACAGACCATAAACTGCAATATCGATTTACCAATTGTAATGATAATTTTACAATGCCAATTAAGATGATTGTTATTGAAGACTGGCTCTCACCAGGTACTTCATGGCAGTCATATGATTTAAAAAATATGATTGATGAAGTTAATATTGATCCTAATTTCTATCTGAAAAGTTCTAAAATAAGGAAATAGTCGCTTGAATTTCTTTGAAAAGAATTATGTTTGTAAAATATTTGAGTAGTCAAGTATTTGGAAATTAAATTATGGAAATAAAAATCATACTGAATATTTTAAAAGTACAGTCTGTTATCGTAAAGAAGTTTGATGGCTTGAGTCTGCATGGAATAGGCCTTACGGACTATATGATCCTGCATATTTTAAATAATGTTCCCGGTAACCGGTTAAAGAGAATCGATCTCGCAGAGAGTATAGGATTGACGGCATCAGGTATTACCCGAATTATTTCACCCATGGAAAAGATAGGTCTTGTGGTGAAAGAGAGTAATGACAGAGATGCCAGGATTAGTTATGTAAAGCTCACAGATACCGGTGAACAGGTGTATAAAGAGGCTACCGTTACAGCGGGTTACATTTCTAAAAATCTGTTAGACGGCATAACAACAAATGAGCTGAAAGCTTTCTCTTCTCAGTTGAAAATTTTGGGAGGCGATATTTGATTTTAAAACATGCATATGGACAAAAGTTATAAAAAGCAATTAAGAGCTCAGTTTTTAGAGAAGAAACCTTTGATGGGAGTTTTGACGATTCTCAATAAAGTAGATAATAAAATATACATCGCTGAGAGCATGCATTTAACAGCTCTTTCCAACAAAATACAATTTATTTTAAATAGCGGGCAATTTGATCATAAGATCTTGCAGGAAGATTGGAACCGATTGGAAAAGGACAATTTTGTGTTTGAAAATGCAGTGGTTATTCCATTGGAAGAGAATAAAATGATTGACTATAAAAAGCAAATATTGAAGGCGAGAAATGATTTGAAGGAAGAGTTAAGCAAAACAATACATTTATACTGACATGTCAGAGAAAACTTATTTACACCCTAATTATGAAGCAGGAAAGAATCTGGCGTTAAAGAAAATTGAAGGTTCGATTGTCAACCTGAACCTGATTCGTTTAAAAGAATTTGCCGATTATTCCGATTTTCCCGATATAGCACCGCAAGCATCAATTTCCGGATATGATGCCTTTATTGCATATGTACAACTTGCAAAACCATTTGTGGAGCAGGGTGGAGGAGAAATACTGTTTGTAGGAAAGGGGGAGCGTTTTCTAATTGGTCCAGACGATGAACAGTGGGATATCTGTATGCTGATCAAGCAGAAGAGTGTATCGGATTTTTTCGCTTTCGAACGAAACCCGGATTATATGAAAATTACAGGACATCGTGTCGCTGCTATCTTGGATTCCAGACTTTTGCCACTGGAAATAATGTCATTTTAAATAACTGATGGGCTATATTCAACTAAGAAATGCCGCTATATATTATGAAGTATTCGGCGTAGAAAACAAGGAGACAATTGTACTGGTTAGCGGTCTGAATACTCAAATGACCCGTTGGGAGGCACCATTTATTAGGATGCTTACAGATGAAGGGTTTCATATAATCTGTTTTGATAACAGGGACTGCGGAAAAAGTACGTTTACAACAGGTGACCATAATGATGGGCTCAATTTTTCCCTAGACGATTTTTTGCAAAACCACGAAAAATATTCTGTTCCTTATTCTTTGAACGATATGGCAGATGACATATGGGAACTGTTGCTATCGCTTGATATTGAAAAGGCGCATATAGTTGGGCGTTCAATGGGTGGAATCATTGCCCAGTTATTTGCGTCACGGTATCCGGCAATGACTCAGTCATTGACTTTATTGATGTCTTCAAGCTTTAATCCTGCTCTTCCGAAGCCCGATGATGCATTAGTAACAAAAATGACCAACTCATCCGTAAATTTCAAAGATAACCGGGAAGCCCACTTAAAAGAAAAAATAGACTTTATGAAAGCCATTTACGGCAGCAGATATATTCTCAATGAGGAAAAGGAGCAAATGCTGATTATCGAAGATGAATGCCGGCAATCTTCTTCGGTCAGACCTTATCGTCAAATACTCGCACTCGCAACTTATATATTTAATCAAAATCTTCTCATTGGTATTCAGGTACCTACATTGGTGATACACGGCGATGAAGATCCGTTGTTCAGTATAGAAAACGCGACCGATTTAAAAAACAATATACCTGACTGTCAGCTTATCATCAAAAAAGGTATGGGACATGCTATACCGGAGGTAATGTTTTCATCAATTGTGAAGGATATTTCAAATTTTATCGCTGTACAATGATGTGACAAATCGCTGTTGCAGAGTAGGTAAAAATCAATGATAATAGTACTGCCATTTAATTAGCTTTTTGTCTTGTTTAAAAAAGTTAATATTCGTGGTGTTAATCCAACCAAAACATGTCCCATTTCCGGAATAGCGATTGCGGTAAAGTCCTCGATAATATTTTGCAATCTAGTAGCAATCTCTTGAGTCGAGCGGATTACATCTTGATCTCCACCAATAAATAACACAGGCATTGTTAAACAGCTGAGTTCATCATCTGAAAAAATATATTCTTTTTCTATCCTCGCATTAAAATTGGTTTGTATTAAATCCATAAATACTATAATTTTACTATCCACACGCTGGTTTCCCAAGATCAAGCTATTAATCCTGATATGTCCGGTTGTTCCTAAAAGGGAATAGAATAGGGCTTTTACAATAAATGATGTTTTGGTAGGAACCACTCCTGCAGGTGTCAGCAAAATCAGCCGGTCGACTACTTCAGGATAGCTTATTGCAAAGCGTAATGCCAGCCAACCCCCTTGTGATAATCCGATTATATTTGCTTTGCTGATATCGAGCCTTTCGAAAATTTCTTTTAGCCATTCCGCGAAATCTGTTGTTTTATAAGAAGGTCTGGTTTCTGCGCTTTTTCCTGCTTCTCCGATAATATCTATCGCTATGACTTTATATTGTTTTGAATATTCGGCAAAGTCGGATAACCATGACGTCGCATTGGAAGACGCGCCATGCAATAAGATGACAATTTCTTGATGTTGACTTCCGGCCTCCAAAAAATGGGTGTCACCAAAAGTTGTTTTCAGCACATTGGTTTTCAAATTCAATGACGAATTTGTTATCGCATCGTCGTAAGCCCGGATAATTTTATTTTTCCCTTCAGGACTTTTAAAAACCGTTTTATTCATGAATATTTTTATATATAATGTTGTATAATAAGAACTGCATTACCGTCCTTTTGCTTTATCACCTCTTAAAGTCATGACCGTACTGGTTACCATAGCGGCTCTTTTGCCATCACCGCGAAAAATATCACATTGGTAATGGCTTAAGTTTTTTCCACTATGCAGAGGTGATGCTTTTGCAGTAAGTACGTTGTCGAAAACCGGTCTGTAAAAATTGATTTTCAATTCTACGGATGTAAAAGTTTCGCCTTCCTGAATGAGGGTCGAATGTGCAGTTCCGATGGCGGCATCTGCCAATTCGCAAAGCAGTCCTCCATGGATAGTTCCCTGCTGGTTACTATGTTTTTCTTTTGTTGTATTGATTTGCACAGTAGCTGTACCTAAATCGGCTTCAATAATATTTATGTCCAATGTTTTTGATATTGGGGTTGGGTATTGCATGTGCGTATACATGTCGTTGGTAATTTCACCTTTTATCATCCTATTTAGATAATCCAGTATTGATAGCTTTATCATAATATTTATTTAGTTTGTTGCTAAGAACTTCTATAAACTGTATTGCACGCAAATAGTGGGAATCATGCTCTACAACAAATACATCAGGTCAACGATATTTACCTTCTATATTGCGGGTTGAAACTTCTTTAGAACAGCTTTTTTATACGGCTTTTATTGCCGATAGTGCGTAAACCATTGGGATTTTATCTGCTAAATGCGAAATTCTGAACTTACCTGGCTCAGATTCTACCGAATGGTTGAAGTTATTGTAAGGCGAATAGTCAAATTCTTCAAAATAACTGATTCCTAGTCCGTTTTTTATCAGACTGCTGATAACCTCACCCAAACCATGGTTCCAGCCGATTGTTTTTACTTCAAGCTCTGCTTCTTTGTCTGCATAGGTACCTTTCTCTGTTTCAATAATGGCACCGGAATTAAAATACCGGTATTCAATTTTTTCAAACTGACTATCGTACATCCATACCACAGGATGGAACTCCACAAAAACAAATCTACCGCCGGGTTTCAGGAATTTCGAAATGACCTTTGCCCATTGATCCAGATCCGGAAGCCAGCCGATTGTCCCATAACTTGTAAAGACAATATCAAACTGACGGTCCAGATGATTGGGCAGATCATAAACATCGCTGCAGATAAAAGTTGTTGAAACATTACTCTGTTTTGCCAGTTCCCGTGCTCGATCTATTGCTACATCCGACAGGTCAACACCGACAACTTCCGCTCCCAAACGGCTTAAAGAGATACTGTCCTGTCCGAAATGACACTGTAGGTGCAATGCGGATTTGCCTGTCAAATCTCCAAGTAAATTAAGTTCTATATCGTTTAATGAACTTTTTCCCTTCAAAAAGGCATCCAGGTTATAAAAATCAGAATTGATGTGGGCTTCTGTTCTGGTATTCCAAGAATCCCTGTTTATTTCTAAATAATTGTCTTCTGCATTCATATGTATTTATCTAATGTGATGAATTGATTTTTTGCCATTCCTCGTAGCTGAGTACACCAAGTTCTGGCTGACTTTTGCCGTTCAGAATATGAATGAACTCCAGCTGATTTCCGTCTGGATCGTCAAAATAAAGAGCAAGTGCGGGCATCCAGGCAAAAACCATTGGTTCATTGCTGCCATTTTTGAGAAAATTATAGGCCTTTAATCCGTTTTTCTCTAAAAATGTATTTGCATCTTTTAAAATAAAATCTTTGGAACAGCTGAATGCAAAATGTCTTGTCTGAAGATTATCGTGTTGTTCCCAGAGTCCAAGCATTGCCTTTTTATTTTCTCCGATCCAAAGAAACGCAATCGGTCTGGTTTCATCATAGTGTGCAAACTCAAGTCCCAATATTTGAGTATAGAATTGAACTGCGTTTTCCAAGTTGCTTACTTGAATATGTGTCTCATATAATCCTTCAATCATTTTTATATATTTTATTATTAATCATCATAGTATTTTGATAATTATGACCATTTCATCTTAGCATATGAATAATCGGATAATCTTTACCTGAGCCATCCTTTTCTGATCTTCCTGCTTTTCTGAACCCTAATTTTTCATAAAATCCGATAGCCTGGTGATTTTGTTCATTGACATCGACCTTCGTGACACTATGTTTTTCCTTCATAAATTGAAATAAGATCTTTCCATAACCTTTACCACGATAGTCATTGTGAACAAACAGCATTTCGAGATTTCCTTCTGATGCTGATGAAAATCCGACAGGTTCCCCATTTTCAATAAGGAGAAATACTTCGAGATTGGGCAGATAATCTTTTGGGATGACTTCTTTAAAATAAATAAAATCTTCTTCGGCAAGAAAATCGTGAGTTGCTCTTACAGCAGATTCCCAAATTTCCATAATTCTTGGATAATCTCCGGTGGTTGCGAGCCTGATTTGTGTTGACATAATTTTAAAAATTAATAAATATAAATAAATTAAATATTCAATGATGGTTTTCCTGATGCTATTGTATAAGCCTCTTTCATTACCTCGGAATAGGTTGGGTGAGCATAACTCATTGTAACCATATCATTTGCGGTTACTTCATATTCCAGTCCTACAACGGCCTGTGCAATCAAATCCGCCGCGCGGGCCCCGATGATATGCACTCCTAAAAGTTCGCCATATTTCGGGTCGGAAAGCACCTTTACAAAACCTTCCGTTTCCATTCCCGCTCGGGCTCTGGTATTCACGGCAAACGGAAATTTACCGATATTATATTCCACTCCCTGTTTCTTTAATTGCTCCTCGGTGGCGCCTACAGAAGCCACTTCCGGCCAGGTGTACACTACCGAAGGGATACGGTCATAATTGATATGAGGTTTCTGACCATTGATTCTTTCCACCACAAATACCGCTTCTTCCTCCGCTTTGTGGGCTAGCATCGCGCCACCCACGACATCTCCAATCGCATAAATGTTTGGAGCTGTTGTCTGAAGCAATTCATTGACCTTCAATGTACCATTGTTATTCAATTCAACGTTAGTATTTTCTAGACCCAGACCGGTTACATAAGGTTTTCTGCCGACAGCCACCAGAATATAATCAGCGGTTAGATCTTGTTCTTCTCCTTTTTTATTTTTGAAATAGACCTTAGCTGTATTTCCAAGATTTTCAGCTTTGTAAACGGCTTGCTGAAGTTTGATTTCCACGCCTTCTTTGGTTAATATCTTCGATAAAGCTTTTCCTAATTCACTATCCATCGTAGCAATAAGATTATCAGCGTATTCTAAGATAGTCACTTTGGTTCCGATCCTG
>QFQM01000826.1 GCA_003243255.1 Flavobacterium psychrophilum
AAAATCGTAAGTGCTATCGGTGCAGAAAAGGTTGGTATTCGTTTAAGCCCTGTTTGGAATGCGGCCGGAATTGTTTTGGATGATGCGTTGAAAACGACATTTGATGTAATTATAGAAAAATTGAGCGGCTACAATTTGGCATACCTACATCTTACGGGAATTGGCAGTGTTACACAAAACGACTATCAAAATCCTACGGATGAAATCACGGAAATCGTTAAAAAATATCGTAAAACGTACCAAGGCAAAATTATCATTAACGGTGGTTTTGATAAATTAACTGCCCAAAAAGTACTGGATGAAAACATTGCAGATTTGGTGGCATTCGGTGTTCCATTCATAGCCAATCCCGATTTGGTGGAACGCTTCAAACAAAATTTGCCATTGAATAACCCAGACGCAGATACTTTTTACCAAGGAGGTGCAGAAGGCTATATTGATTATCCCACCTCTAAAGAGCAAACGGTATGAGTAAAATAATATTAATCACAGGTACCAGTTCCGGCTTCGGAAAGTTAACGGCAATTACATTGGCCAATGCCGGGTACACAGTAATAGCTTCGATGAGGAATACTACCACTAAGAATGCACTGGCAGCAGAAGAATTAGCTAAAAAACCGGGCATAACCGTGATAGATATTGACATATCTGATGAGGTTTCCGTAAATGCCGTCCGTAGAACAAATTACGGCAAAATTCAGAACGATTGATTTGGTAGTAAACAATGCAGCTGTATGGGGCTCAGGCGTTACGGAAGCGTATTCCGTAAAACAGCAGCAACGGATGTTCGACGTCAATTACTTCGGGGTAGTACGGATTTATAATGCCGTCCTGCCGTTTATGAGAAAACAAAAGTTTGGCTTGTTTATTAACCTCACTACCGGTGCAAGCGGATTTACCACACAATATGTAGTTCCCTATTTTGCCTCGAAACTGGCGATAGAGTCATTGACGGAAGGGCTCAATGAGGAATTGAGACCTTTTAATATAGATAATGTCACCATTCAGCCGGGTGCTTATGATACTGGAATGAATTTAAAGGAAGGCATTCAGCCTGACAGGCCAGAAGTTATTGCCGAATATGGTGATAAAGCATCTGTTCCCATGACCAAGATGATAGAGGGGCTTATTGGGAGCG
>QFQM01000827.1 GCA_003243255.1 Flavobacterium psychrophilum
ATCTTTTTTCGGTAGGTTCTTTGTCTTTTAAATAATCATCAAAACTTTGTTCTATATCGGCATTTCGTTTTCTGATTTTAAATTTTTTATATAAAAATTCAACACCGAAAAAACCTATTTGCAAAAGCAATTGAGCAAATACTATATGATAAGTTGTAGGAATAGTTATTAAACCAACACTCGCAAAACTTGTACTAAATGGATGATTTTCGACAAAAGTAAGTAATGTTTTCATATTATTGACAGCCACACGGATTATCGGTAGTTTTACCTGAAACATTAAACTTAATTCCATTTAGTTTATAGAAGATAAACCCCAAACATGCGAAAATGATTAAATCTTTTTTTGTGATATTTTTCATTGATTTTTAATTTTAATTGTATTTTATTAAATTTTTAACAAAAGGCGCTCCGGATTTCATAATATTATTTACAACAAATAACCATTTTTTTTCTATTTTAAATAATAACGTGTAGCACCGTCATCGTAATAGACTGAAATACCGGACAACTGATTTGATTTTCTTAAGGCAACAACGACATTATTTAAAGCTTGATTATTTGCATTTACTGCTTTAATATGTGCGCCTTTACATTCGGTGAAGATTGCTAAATCAGAGCCTTTATAACCTGTAACAATTTTAACCGCAGAACCAAAGTTTTGTCGAATTAAATCCAAATCCTTAACAAGCTTATTGTAATTAGCTATGTAAGCTGGATTATCTGGCGGTTTTTGATTTCCAAAGTACTCAGATTTTTTGAAGTAAACAGAGTCAGTAATAGCACCCGAATATAATTCTGTGGAATTTCCCTGGTTATCTACATCACTTTCAAAACCTTGAGAATTGTCTTCCTGAGATGTTCCGGTATCACTACCATTTTTTACACCGTCGGAACCACCTTGACCAGCTTGAAAAATGTTAAAGATGGATTTTAACCAATCGGCAAAACTTGACTTATTTCCACTACCAAGACTAAGCGATCTAATAGCCATGAATGCAATATATACAAGCACGCCAATAATGGAGTAGTACAAAAGTCCCTGCCAATCGGCACTCGTAGACTTTTTATTATTGTTGTAAGACTTTCGTCTATTATTATTATATGATGGCATTTTTTTTGTTATTTTTGAAATTA
>QFQM01000828.1 GCA_003243255.1 Flavobacterium psychrophilum
TTCCTGTTCTACCAGTTCTGGGGGCTGTTCGATGCTGCCGCTCAGGTCGCCATCCTCCTCGGCAGCAGCCTCGGCAGTCTGCTGCTGTGCTTTTGGCTACAGGCCCGCGACACCTCTGGCTATTACGCCAAGCTGGCCGCCGTGCTGGCGTTCGTCTGCTTCGTGCTGAACCTGTCGATGCTCGGGCAGATCTTCAATATCACCCCGTCGGACAAGGCCCTTTTGCCCTGGGGAACGTTGGCGCTGCTATTGGCCTACCAGTGTCGCCAGCGGCTGTTGCTGGTGGTGGCGTTGCTCTGCTTCGGTCTGTTCGTCGCGGCTCGCCTGGGTGATTGGGCAGGCTGGCACTGGTGGTCGCTGGGCGAACGGCCGGAGTTGTTCATGCCGCTGGCGGCGCTGCTGCTCGTCCCGCAATGGCTCGATCAGCGGCGCTATGCGGGGTTCGCCGCCTGCTACCGAGTGGTTGGGTTGCTCTACCTCCTCGGCCCGGTGCTGGTGCTCTCCTACTGGGGCGCCGGCAGCTACCTCGCCTGGCCAACCGGCTGGATCGAGGCGTTCTACCAGACGCTCGGCTTCGTCCTCGCCGGGTTGACGATATGGCTCGGCATTCGCCGTGGCTGGGGCGAGGTAGTCAACACCGGTCTGGTCTTCGCGTTGATCATGCTCTTCGCCAAGCTGTTCGACTGGTGGTGGCAGTTGCTGCCGCGCTACCTGTTCTTCCTCCTGCTCGGGCTGATCGCCGTGCTGCTGGTGATGCTGCAACGCTGGCGGCGCAGCGCGCCGGGAGGTGCGCAATGAAGCGGTCAGCTTGGCTTGCTCTCAGCGTGGTGCTGTTGAGCAATGCCGTCGCCCTAGGCGGCGTCTGGTACAACCGCAGCGGCGCGCCCGAGGCGCAGCTGCTGCTCAGCGAGCGCGAGCTGCAACGCGTCTACGGTGGCTGGTTGCGCGATGAGGACGATGGGGTGTTGCGTCTGCAACTGAGTTGGCAGCGCCCCGGTGATGGCTGGCAGTTGCCCTGGCTGGATGAGGCCAAGCTGCGCGAGCTGGGGTTCTCTGCCACGGATGAACGAGCCTTGAACAGGCAGGCAGCACGCGAAGCCTGGTTGGTGCTGGAGCTGGATGGGTCGTTGTACC
>QFQM01000829.1 GCA_003243255.1 Flavobacterium psychrophilum
GGTGGAATCGGGCATATTGAAAAGATCATCGATACCTATCGGTATCGAAAGGAAGAGCCTCGCTACTCGCGCCGGGTTAGCATGGATGAGATCGAAAAGAACGATTTCAACCTGAACATCTCGCGCTATGTGAGTACGGTGCAAGCCGAGGAAGAGATCGACCTGGCAGCTGTACACACTGACTTGCTCGTTGTGGAGAAGCAAATTGGTGCGGCAAAAGAACGGTGCAACCAATACTTAGCAGAATTGGGTCTTCCTTTACTACCTTAACTTTTTTGAAAGGGTTTGCATCGTGAGAAACTTGCGTTTTATGCATCATGCAAACCCAATTATCAGGCTTATTCCGACCCTACGCATTTAGATGCTATTGGTAGTAGATAAGCTAACAGTAGCTTGGGTTCCTTTCGTTTTTAGAAACATCTCAAACGAGTCAATAAATTGATTAATTAATGAATCAGGCTAGTGGTATATGTCCCCAATCGGATGAGTCGCTTCAGAGCTTTATTCATAGGATGATGCTTCGTGTTGGCTGGAGCGATTTTACAACCCTTATAACTCATGGAGGATGGGGGAGTAATCCGTCTGTTCCATACGAGGTGAAACAGGAATTCGATGCATTTGATGCTTCCATACTCTTGGATCTCTTTGAAAACCAGTATTATGCAAATAAAAATTACAGCTTATTTGATGGAAGATTTTCACATATAAGCCTATTCCAGGAAACCTTTTTCCCTCATAAGAAGAAAACCTTTTGCGGAAGCAGAGTACCATTACGTTTCTGTAGAGCCTGCATAGAAAAACAACTTCACGAAAGGGGGTTCTCGTATTTTAAGTTGGATTGGTTGTACGAAGCCTTCTGTGAAATTCATGCGACACCTCTACTCAAAGTTAAGGAAAGCTTATCTCTTTCAAAAATTAAAAACACATTGAAGTTTGTTTTTCTGGCTGATTGGCATGAAATTTTAGATGTGGTTTCAGAAGAGGTGTTGCTGGAGGATGAACATCATAAAATCGAGGAGTCAGATTTAACAAGATATAACCGAATGCTAAGCTTCTCTCCTTGCGCCAAAAGGGGGCTGGTCGAATACTTTATGAGTAGTTCTGATTATTACCCAACAGGTTGCTCTTCAAT
>QFQM01000830.1 GCA_003243255.1 Flavobacterium psychrophilum
CCTTCCTCGCGCAGGCCGTTGGCCACGCAGTCCTGCATGGCCTGCCACAGCCCGAGCAGGCCGGCGCGGATCTCGGCCTCGCTGCGCCAGGCCTTTTCGTTGGCCAGCATCAGTTGCGACACGCGCAGGCCGTGCTGGCGGCACAGGCGCAGCAGCTCGGCGCCGCTGGAAAAATCGTAGGGCAGCGCGGTGTGGTCCTGGTCCAGCGCGCCGGTGGCGGCCTGGGCGGCATCGACGACGAAACCGCCGCCCACCGAGTAGTAGGTGTCGGCATGCAGCTCGCCGCCCTCGCCCTCGCCCTCGGCCACCAGGGTCATGGCGTTGGGGTGGTAGGGCAGGTTCTCCTCCAGCAGGCACATGTCGCGCGTCCAGTCGAAGGCGACCGCCAGGCGGCCATCCAGTAGCAGCTCGCCGCGCTCGAGCAGCGTGGCGATGCGCGGGGCGATCTGCGCCGGGTCGATGCGATCCGGCCACTCGCCCATCAGGCCCATGATCACCGCACGGTCGCTGCCGTGGCCGACGCCGGTGGCCGACAGCGAGCCGTACAGGCGCACTTCGATGCGCCGCACCCGCGCCAGCAGCTGGCGCTCGCGCAGCGCCTCGACGAACAGCGCGGCGGCGCGCATCGGCCCCACGGTGTGCGAGCTGGACGGCCCGATGCCGATCTTAAACAGGTCGAATACGCTTATGGCCACCAGAGGGGACTCCTTAGCTAGGATGCGCCTCAGGGCGCTGTACAGCGGATTCTCCGGTGTTGCCAGGCTGCAAATTTGTTCAACTTCGACGCGAAAGTGTTCATAGCCGCCCCTGCAGTTATGCACTCCGCTCAAGAGGATCAAGCTGTGGATAAACCGTGCATACCGCGCCTCGCCCCAGCAGTTGCAAGGGTTTCCTGGCAGCGATCATTTCCTGATCGATATCAAGCAGTTAACAATGCAGACCATGCACAGAAGCGGTGGACTAGCCTGTGGAAAAGCTGTCAGCAGATGGCTGCCGCCCCCGCCAGCGCTGCCCATGACGGCGCTGTTCGATATCCATACACGCACGCAGGCTCCCTGGCTTATCCACCAGCGACATGAGCGAGAGGCAGGGATCGGTTGGGGATATGCACAGAAGATGTGGATGAAACTGT
>QFQM01000831.1 GCA_003243255.1 Flavobacterium psychrophilum
TGGTTAATGATTGATCATGGTCGCGTGCAGGGCAAGGCTGAATATGAAAAAAAGTCGAAAAATACTCATTTACGTTATAGCGGTAATTATTTCTTTTCTAACAATTCCTGAGATTGTGTTAAGGACAGTACCGAATGACGCCCTTGCCAGGCTTAGCGAATTTACAAGTTTGGGTGGCTTATTCAGCCCCTTCCTCTCGGCGATGATTTTTATTGGGGTTTCATCCATACTCATTGCGATCATTGGCGTGTATATCGTGGGTAAAGTTTATTGTGCTTTAACGCAGGTTAAGGGTGATTAAATTAACCACTCGATAATTGATCATCATAGCCAGAGAGCAAGGAAGAAAATGAAAAAGCGGTAATAAAATTATTTATGTTTTAGTGGTGATTGTTTTCTTCCTAATTATTCCGGAAATTGTGATTCGTGTACTAACCCCGGAACAATTTGCACGATTAAGTGATTTTACAAGCCTGGGTGGTTTGTTCAGACACCTTCTTTCAGCCATGATTTTTCTTGGTCTGGCTTCTATTTTGTTGGGGATGCTGTCCATCTCTGTTGCAAAAAAAATTTACCGGTATCTGACACGTTCCAGAAGCTGATTGACGTCTTTATATGCAGTCGCACTCAAATAAAACAGACTCATAGCATTTGTCCTAAGGTGGTGTGCGTGCACTAGTTATGCCTGAACGGCAGCAGCGGTATCTAAACAACATCGCTATTTCAAATGTAGAAAACAAAAAAACCACTTTAAAAGTGGCTTAATTTTATGATTTTAAAGCTAAAATTTGGTGGCCCCTGCTGGGTTTGAACCAGCGACCAAGCGATTATGAGTCGCCTGCTCTAACCACTGAGCTAAGGGGCCGTGGCGGGGAATTATAAAGTAACTTGTCCAGGCAATCCAGCATCAACATTTCATCTGCCTGTTTTATAAACAACGCATTTATCAATCCTTTATACTTAAGTCTCACCTCCAGCATCAGGGGAAAGAGATGATCCACGACATTCTCGCACCAGGATTACCCGTCGTTTTCTGCGGCATTAATCCGGGCAATGACCTGCCCCCAGTATTAGATACAACCGTCAGTTAGTAATGTCGGTTTGTTTATCTTCATATTTTTCATTTCGCCAC
>QFQM01000186.1 GCA_003243255.1 Flavobacterium psychrophilum
ATCGATGTAACCTTCAGGCGCTTTGTCATCCTGATCAAAATATTTCGCAAAGTGCCGCTCAACGAAAAGGAGGAGTTCTTCCAATCCTGCATTGAACACTTCATAGAATTTTTTGCGTTTCTCATCTGCTGGACTTTCGGTGTGGATGAACAATGCCGCTTTATCCATCAACCGGATCAGTGCTTGTTGGTGGTATTGAATGTACCGCTCCAGGTGGCGCTCATCTTCGAAACTGAATACTTCGTGTACGAATGTTTGCTTTATTCTTTCGATCTCGTTCCCCACAGCATCTTTCAGGGCATTGTGTTGCTTCTCATCACGGATTGTTTGATCTCCTGATGAAATGAGTTTTTCCAACTCCTGCAATTCATATCTGACACCTGGGTGCATGGCCTGTAAGACCGGTTGGATGAGCCGGTATTTTTAATCATATCGATGCTTAATATCCTTTGCGTTAGTCTAGTCCTTCATAAACTTGAGCATCCGTTTCCAACTAAGTTGTACTTACGTTTGCTTTGGGCGATAAACGCCACATCCAGCGAGTGCTCAATTGATCGTAATGCTGTTTGCTTGTCTTGAATTTTGTAAAGAGTTGCTGTAAAATGACACTTTAACAACTGCGGGTTATTCACTTCGATTTGGATGTGATACTTATTTTCAAGCATCTTAATTACTTCGTTCATTCCTGTATCATTAAATTGAATTCCATCCGGATTTCTAAACCAGGTTTGCCTGAGCAGCAAGAAGAAAAGAACTGCAAGAGTGACAACGATGCAAGCGTAGAGGATAGAACGAATTTGCTTTTTCCTTCGAGATCGCTGTTGAATTCGTTGCCGGATTTTTTCAAAACCATTTTCATCTTGCTCAGCGTCCGAAGGTAATGGCGAATTTTCCCAAAGTAATTTGATATCCTCGAACTCTTCCTGGTTGGCTTCGCTTTTAGCGATCCATTCATCCAATTCCTGTTTTTCGTCCAAACTGGCTTCCCCAGACAGGACTTTGTAAATAAGTGCTACTCTGTCCATAGTGATGGCTTTCTATATTATTTACTCTGAGATCAGACCGGATTTCCTATGTTTGGGCTAAAATATTTTCAGGATTTAACCTGTAAGCGCCTACGGAGTCGTTTTTTAGCGCTCGTCAGGCTCCTTTCCACTGCTTTTATACCCACACCAAGCCGGACCGAGATTTCTTCATTGTCCAACTCTTCTTCAATTTTCATCATCAGGCATTCGCGCTCTCTCTTGGGGAAACGCGCTATTATGCCGAGGATTTCCTGAGTTATTTCAATCTGGATGATCCTTGATTCTATTGAGTCTTGTGTCAGGTCATATGTGTGGCCGTTTACAAATCTTATTTTCTTTTTGCTGAGTTGTACATTTTCATTGTAGTAGGATATGGATTTGTTCCTCACAATCCTTACCAGATAATGCTGAATGGATCGTTCATGATAGTTGCCAAGTTCATTGGCATTTTGCCAGACATAAGCGAAAGTCTCTTGCACAATATCTTTAGAAACCTCCTTATCATGGGTTAGGTTAAATGCGATTCGCACAAGGCTGTTGTAATACTGATCGCACAAAATCTTAACAGCTCTCCTGGGGTAGGAAAGCAATAATTTCCGAATCTCATGATTATTAACATGACCAGGCATCTTGCAAATGATTTCTCATAGATGATTTTTGGCTAATAGCAATCACCGCAGGGCAACCGTTGGTACTTAACCACCTCGTTAATCCATTAAAAAAGACTGTGCTATTAAAAATTATCTAAATAGCCTCCCTTAATTTAAGGGTTACCACAGCAAAAATGAAACTTTCTTGGCTAGTACCCGAATAAAAAAGGGGCCAGACCCCCTTCAGTTTGTATTAGTAGGAAAAACCAATCTCTTCGTCTATAACCTTGACAGTATAGTTTCGCCCTACTAATTCCTTTTTGGAATAATCGTCCCATTTGTGGCAACCAGATTCAATCGCCATCATATACTTTATGTGGAGTTGATCTTCATCGTCATAGTAAAACCGAATATCGAGGTATGTGCCGAAGTCATGAGGACAACGAACAACTTTGAAAAAAGATCCTTCCGGATTATTTCCAAATGCGCGTTTCAATTGATCAATATACACACGGATTTCAATGCGAGCGTTGTGCATATAGTCGTTCGTTCCAACCTGTGCGCAAGGTTCATCACATGGTGTAGTTTGTGAAAGATAGATGTAGTCTAACATAGCTGTACTGTTTTGGTTGAACATCATTTTTTGTGCTCAACCAAACCGGGCTTTTCCGGAACGGCTATCGCGGGTGGACTAATTGAAGAAGCCAAGAGGAATCGGAATAAATGGGAAGGTAGGCCGTAGGCAGGTGCCCGTTTATGCCGAAGTCTCTTGGCGGAGTTCCGGAACAAGGCCGAACTTTGCCTAAAAAAATGAAGGAACTTAAATTGACTGCTGTCGGATCAACCCTTGAAAGACTTTAACCACATCTCGATTTGCTCGACTAATGACTTTGGATCTTGATTAGGGTATTTCTGTTCAATGTATTGCTCAAAGGTCATTTTGGTTTTTAGATCTGTCCATTCCTTTACCGTTAGCCTAAGCAGGGGCCACTTCTTTTGCTCGAACATAAACCCATACAGAGGGATATAAGGAGGCGCATAATGAAATGAGTTATCAATTAGTTTGCTATAGAGATCCGGCTTCAGTGCAAGCTTTAAATCCTGAACGATATCAAATAGTATTTTCCCTTTGCTTCCATCAGTGAGCGCGGTGGCCAGTGCAGGCATTCCTTGATCACTAAAGAAGGTGAGCAAATAATCTCGGAACCCATCCTCTGATATATGGCATAGATCACGGCAGTAGTACAAATACAATTTCTTGAATCGATCCAAGGAAAAATCATCGATCGTTTTGTCAATTACGAAATCAATCAATTCATTCTCCATCGCAATTACGTTCTCAATAGCAGGGCTTTTCTTTTTGCCTGCGGCAAGGAGCAGATATCTGGGTTTGGAGAACAATTCAAAATAGTAGCTCTTGAAAAAAATAGTTTTACGGTCGAAAGTCACTTGAACATAGAGGGGGGATGTACTTTTGCCATGAAAGGAAACCTCTTTGAGGCGCTTATTAAAATAAGTCCTGTAAGTAACCTTATATGTATGCGTCATATTTAAATACAATTCATGATGCCGGAGAGTAAATCAAAACAAATAGATGCAACCGCCATCACCACTGTTGCAGTCGCAAACAAAGTCACACCAAATTATTAAAAGTTTTGCCAAATATTATGTTATCAAAACATTATTTTTTACATTAGCGTTACAAATGGTACCGCTTGCTGTGTCTTCAATCAAACACAGGAGGAGGAACCAGATGGAGAAGTTGAAGCCGGAGAGAGTAGTGGAAATGCTCAAAGCCAAAGGTGTGAGTGTGACTGTAGAACAGGCCGCTTCAATTATCGAATTTCTTCGGAAGATGGCCAGCATTGTTGTGAGCCAATATTTAAAAACGGGAAACAATAAAAGGTAGTCAGAATTTGGTAACCTAAATCTTCTTTGTATGAAAACAGCGGACTTATACATCAGGGTAAGTACAGATGAGCAAGCAGACAAGGGCTATTCCCAGAGAAGCCAGGAAGAACTTCTCCGAAGGTATTGTGACATCAACAAGGTAAATATCCGGAAAGTTATTTTTGAAGACCACTCCGCTAAAACGTTCAATCGTCCTGAATGGCAGAAATATCTTCAGGATTTGCGGAAGCATAAAAGTCAAACCGATTTGGTGCTGTTTCTCAAGTGGGATAGGTTCAGTCGAAATGCGGGAGATGCTTACCAAATGATTAACATCCTTAGAAAACTCGGAGTTGAACCTCAAGCCATTGAACAACCACTTGATCTGTCCATTCCGGAAAACAAGATGATGCTCGCTTTCTATTTAGCCGCGCCTGAAGTGGAGAATGACAGGCGCGCTTTAAATGTGATTCATGGCATGAGAAGAGCACGAAAAGAGGGGCGATATATGGGATTGGCTCCTATTGGTTACATCAATAAAACTGATGAAGGTGGCAAAAAGCTTATCTCCCCCAAATACCCTGATGCGGATGTTATTCGATGGTCGTTTGAAAAGATAGCTGAAGGTATATATAACACAGAGCAGGTTTATAAGACCGCGAAAGAAAAGGGATTTAAAGGCACCAAAAGCCTTTTCTGGTTTGTGATAAGGAATCCAGTTTATTGTGGAAAAATATTTATCCCTAAATACAAAGACGAAGAGAGTCGGTTTGTAAAAGGACAGCACGAGCCCATTATTACAGAGGCGTTGTATTATCAAGTACAAGACGTTTTGGATGGTAGAAAGAGAGGACAGTATCGGCTAAAGGTGGCTTCGAATGCTACGATGCCGCTGCGCGGCTTTCTCATTTGCCCACACTGCGGTAAACTACTGACTGGGAGTGCTTCAAAGGGGCGGTACAAATACTATTCATATTATCATTGCTTTGATGGGTGTACGTGTAGGTTCAAAGCCGACTACGTGAATAATCTCTTTGAGTATGAATTGAAGAAATATATTCCTCGAACTGAGATGGCAGAAGTCTACAAGATAACTTTGGCTGAAGCATGGAATGATCAGACAAATCATTTACAGAATGATAGGAAACAAGTGCTGGCGCAAATCAAAGACTTAGAAGAAAAGTTGTCCTACATCAGGGATTTGCTTTCTTCAAAACAACTCGACCCGGAAGATTTCAAAGAGATGAAATCGGAGTATTCCAGTAAACTGGAAAAGTTGGAGGTTAAACTCAGCGCGTGTGATGATAGTCAAGTCAGTATTGACCAGTTATTAAATCGTGGATTGGATAATCTATTAAAGTTAGACTACATCTATGAAACCGGAGACATCGAAAAGAAGCGGGAGGTGATTGGTTCGATGTACCCCGAAAAATTGACTTTTGACGGATTCGTACTTCGAACCAGCCGGGTCAATGAGGCTGTGCGTTTTATTTACATGATGAACAGCGAGTTAGGAGTAAATAAAAACAGGACAAACGGAAAAAATTCCAATTTGTCCTGTCAAGTCGAGATGAGAGGATTCGAACCTCCGGCCTCCACGTCCCTAACGTGATGCGCTAACCGGGCTGCGCTACATCTCGGATTTGTTTTGAGGGTGCAATAATAAGGCGTAAAATTCACAAAATAAACTGCCCGGATAGGAATTGCGCTAACCCTAAAAGAACCAGGCAGATATGTAAGTTCAACGTATGTTTTATTGTGTAATTCTCCTTTTTACCCAATGGAATATTCATAACTTATTCTTAAGTGTCAAAAAAGGGAATGGGGATAATTATCTTAAGGAAGGGCTTTTATTGCGTTTTGTGTCGATTTATCGATTCCAATAAGACCCCCCTCGTCTATGTATTGTCACTCGTATCCGCCCGCGATCACCAAGCAATGGGTTCTGGCATGACTATTTTGGAGAACACCCGGAATGGAGACATGCTACTCAGAGCCTACTCTTTATTCCGTTACTGATTCCCGTCACCTTAACCTGATTAACAAACGTGATTGAAAACTATGTACCACCCTATTTATAAGACCTCACCTGAACCACTTTTTAGAGACCATTTATGCAAAATAATGTAGTTGAAATTCTCCTGGTGGAGGATAATCCGGACGATGCAGGGCTTACTATCCGGGCTTTGAAAAAACACAATTTATCCAACCATCTTCTTCACTTGCAAGACGGAGAAGAAGCATTGCATTTTCTGTTTTCCAAAGAACTGAATCAGCTACCCAAGTTGATTTTGCTGGATCTGAAAATGCCAAAGGTAGATGGCATAGAAGTGCTGCGAAGAGTAAAGGCCGATCCCGAAAAGCGAATAATACCGATAGTGGTACTCACTTCTTCCAAAGAAGAGCGTGACATTATTGAGTCGTATCAGCTGGGTGTGAATGCCTACATCGTCAAGCCCGTGGACTTTGACAAGTTCGTACAGGCAGTATCTGAAATTGGCTTTTTCTGGCTACTGTTAAATCAGCCTCCTCGCTAACAAGTATGGAAGACAGAATGAAGATATTGATGCTGGAAGATCTTCCGGATGATGTGAGCCTGATTGAACGTGTGCTGAAGAAAGAAAGCATTGGATTCGTTGGCAAGCAAGTGGATACGCGCGAAGAGTTTATTACTGCACTTAAAGAATTTCAGCCCGATATTGTATTGTCTGATCATGCACTGCCACAATTCAATTCGGTAGAAGCACTAAAGCTGTGCAAGAAGCACAGTTCCCAGTCGGCATTTATATTAGTAACGGGTGCGGTATCGGAAGAGTTTGCTGTGAATTGCCTGAAAGAGGGCGCGGATGACTATGTACTCAAATCCAACCTGGCGCGTTTGCCGCAAGCCATACTGCAGACACTGAAACAGAAAAAGCTGGAGAGCAAAAAGTTAAAAGCTGAAAAGGAATTGCGTAAGCAAAATGAAGAACTGGTAAAAATCAACCAGGAACTGGACAGTTTTGTTTACAGCATTTCGCACAATCTAAGAGCCCCGTTAATGTCCGTGCTTGGATTGCTGAACATTGCCCGGATGGAGGACGAAGAAGGAAATAAACCAACCAGTAAATACTATTCACTCATGGAGCGAAGTATTCTGAAGCTCGATGACACACTCAAAGAAATTCTGGACTATTCCCGTAACTCGCGGGGTGAAGTGCATATCGAAAAAATAAACCTGGCCACTCTTTTCGAAGACAGCTTTGAGCGCATGCGCTATATGTCGGGGTCCAATAGCATCGAAAAACAAATTGATGTAGACGACCGGTTTGAGTTCTATTCTGATCCTTTGCGTGTGGCTATCATCTTTAATAACCTGATCTCGAATTCAATCAAATACAGAGATAGCAGCAAACCGCAATCGTTTATACAAATCAAAGCGATTACCTATGAATCCGGAGTGAATATCTATTATTCAGACAATGGAATTGGCATTGAAGAAGAACACCTGCACCGTATCTTCGACATGTTCTTCCGTGCCACAATGCAAAGTGAGGGCGCTGGTTTAGGATTGTACATCCTCAAAGAGACAATCGAAAAGATAGAGGGAAGGATAAACGTAAGCTCCCGAATAGGTGAAGGCGTTTCGTTTATGATCAACCTGCCCAACCTGCCGGTAACAAGTACTTAACAGCTATATCATAGCTGATCGTTAATAAAAAGCATTTGACAAATCTTGCGGTACTTCCACTTTTTCAATTGTGCCGTTGTCAACTGACAATTGATTATTTTTTATTCTTCTTCAAATCCCTGAAGAAACGTGCCCAGTTAAATGGATTGAGAAAAGGATTCGTTCGTGGCTGAAACTGGTCACGTACCGATCCGGCATACTGATCGATATAATACCGATAGTTGGCATTGCCATCCATCGGTGTAGTCTTGAGCATGAGTGCAAGCAACTCGGCATTCAGGTTGTTCGGGTCAATTCCTTTTTCGTCAAGCGGCACATTGAGTGCCAGCACTGCTTGTTTGAATACTTCTTCCGTAGGAAACTGGCTGATTACAACTTCAGGTAATACGGTGGTGTCTTCCATCATCTCAATCACGATGGTGAGTAAATCGGAATGATGATTAGGTACAATGTAATGACGTCTTACAAAACCTACTGAACTGATCACCACACTGTCGCCTACTAATACCGGCATGGAAAAGAAGCCTGCACGATTGGTAGTGGTACCCCGACCGGCTTTGGGCACATAAACGTGAACTCCCGGCAGTGGGCCACCGCGTACACTGTCGCTATTCAGAATCACTCCCGAGAGCTGAATCACTCTTTTTTGATTTTGCGTAAATCCGGTTACAGCAAAACAAAAAGTACAAACACTAAGTAATAGGATGAATTTCAATCGCTTCAAGCCCTCATTTTTTTTTAAAGATAGGCATTCAGGCTGTTTTGGCCAATACCCGCCTGGCACCAATTCTATGTACGGTTTTCGTATCTTGCAGGCCTATTTTACAAAAGCCTTTCGTTGCGTTTAAAACACTTTAATATCGATCCGGGAGCGCAGATTTTTTTGGCCTGCTCCGACACCTCGCGCCTGCGTATGCTGCACCTGATCCTGACCAATGGCGAGATGTGCATTACCGACCTGGAACATATTTTAGAGTTCACTCAGACTAAAACGTCACGACATCTGATTTATTTAAAAAACTCAGGCATTCTCACCAGCCGGAAATTTAATCAATGGATATTTTACCAGATTAAAGACGAGGTACAGGACATTATTCAACAGATCTTCCATTTTCTGCGCAGAGACCCTGTACTGCAAAAAGACCAGTATATTTTTAATAACCTGTACACCAACCGGGAGCTCACACTCAACAAGCTGAAGATGAAACCCCTCAGCCACCGCTCATGAAAAACTACAAATGCGTTTTGTTTGACCTTGATCATACCCTGTGGGACTATGATACCAATGCCGCTGAAGCGCTGAACGAACTCTACGTACACTACGAATTACACTACAAAAGCAGCGAGCCGGCAGAGGTTTTCGTGAAGAACTTTACTGAAATCAACACTCACCTGTGGGATCTGCTCGACCAGGGGAAAATCCATCGTGACGTGATCCGGGCCGAACGATTCCATCGCGTATTTCAATCCATTGGTATTGATGACTATGCCCTGTCATTGAAATTTTCAAGTGACTACCTGGATGTATCACCGAAAAAGAAAAACCTGCTTCCCAATGCCATGGAGGTATTGAACTACCTGCATCCCAAATACCCCCTGTTTATCATTACGAATGGATTTGATGAGATACAGGGTGTGAAGACCACCTCGTCCGGTATTCACCATTTTTTTAAAA
>QFQM01000832.1 GCA_003243255.1 Flavobacterium psychrophilum
AACCTGTAGAATTATCTCCAAAAGGGCTACGTCCACCTTGATAAATTAACGATGTACCGCTATTAAATACGATAGATTTAGTTCCAGAAGCAGAAATGCTGCTTAAAGGATATTGATTAACAACATTTACATAACACTTACTATTGTTAGAAAATACACATGATCCTGTTGTTGGCACTTGAAGACGTTGAGCTCCTACTGCACCTAGAATATATAACTCACTATTGTTGAAAGTAGCGGTTGATGTAGCTGCTACAGAAAGTACAAAACTACCACCAGCTCCGTCTATTAATCTAAGTTTACTATTTCCTGTAACTTCTAAGGCACTGTTAGTTCCATTGCTAAGGGCTAAAGTAGTTGTTCCAGAAGAAGCATTCCTAGTAAAACTAACATCGGCCCCATTTTGTAATTGTAGTTTGCCTATAGTAGTTCCCCCTATAGTGAATGCAACAGTTACGTTATCAAAGATGAGTACATCAGCAGTATTACTCCTAGAAACTGCTGTACCTCCAGGTGTAAGGCTCCAATTTGTACCCCCAAGAGAAGTTGCTGTAGCTCCTCCTACCCAGTAATAAGTACCTTGCGCAAAACCAGTAATGGCCATGCAACTCAAAATCATTAAAAGTAAAATTCTTTTCATATGCGTTTAATATTTGGTTATAGGTGAAGGAGCGCTGGTTAGGCCCTCCCGTTATTTCATTTATAAGTTTCCGTTGATTTCCAGATTATCCATCCAAGCTTTGGCCATGGTTTCATTACCTTTTGGCGTTACGCCATAAAAAACAAAGCCGTTTAGAATTTTACCTGGCTCTAAACCTCCACTGGCAAATTCACCAGCCAAGCGTTTACCGTTTACCCAAATGTGATAAGTTCCAGCATTTAATGTTTGCTCGCCTTCTTTGCTGTATTTCTTAGCTTCTGCACTGTTATTACTGTATATTTCAATTAAATATTCGGTATTTTTTAAGAAAGAAGTACCTTTTACCGAAGCCCATTTGGCACCGTTACGGGTATAAAAGTTGATTTCATTAGCAGCAGATAAATTCCATCTTAAGCCTGCGAAAATCTCTGTGGAAGTTTCCTTAATCCCACCGTTGCCCTGAAAAAGATCATCGGAATTATCGGAATTGCC
>QFQM01000187.1 GCA_003243255.1 Flavobacterium psychrophilum
GAGCAGATGACGGCCGCGGGGTTCGACATCAAGCCGGGTGATCATCCCATCGTGCCCATCATGCTGTACGATGCGGTGGTGGCACAGCGTTTTGCTGCCGCGCTGCTGGAAGAAGGCATTTACGTGATCGGCTTTTTCTTCCCCGTGGTGGCGAAAGGAAAAGCACGCATCCGGGTACAGCTCAGCGCCGCACATACGCGTGAACACCTGGACAAAGCCATTAAAGCCTTCTCGAAAGTGAAAAGCGACCTGGGTGTTTAAACTCAGGGCAACCAGGCGGTCACGGATATTTCCACATTCACACCACGGGGAAGAGCTTTGACCGCCACAGTTTCGCGCGCCGGGAAATCGCTGGTGAAATAGTTGCCATACACCTCGTTTACCTGGGCAAACAGGCCCATATCTGACAAAAAGATGGTTGTTTTGACGATGTGGGAAAAGTCGGCGCCCACAGCTGCAAGCACAGCTTTAAGGTTGTTCATTACCTGGCGGGTTTCGGAGGGTATATCAGTAAGTACCAATTCACCTGTGGTGGGTTCAAAGGCCACCTGGCCGGATACGAAGAGGAGATTGCCGGCGCGCACCGCCTGGCTGTAGGGTCCGATGGGTGCGGGTGCTGCAGTGGTATTGATGATCTTTTTTTCCATTGGTCAAAAATAATTGGTTTGTAGTTTTGAAAATGGTCTCCAACCCGCTTTTACTCTATATCGATACTGCGCTGACCCCGGCGAAGGTTGCCATTTTCAGGGGCAGCGAAGTGCTGGCGCAGGAAACCTGCTTGGAACTGAAAGACCAGGCGCCCTGGCTGCAACCCGCTATCGGGCGTATTTTTAATACATCCGGTTTGACCCTGCGTGAAGCCGATGCCATTGCCGTCTGCGCGGGACCGGGCTCCTATACCGGTCTCCGGATCGGGCTGGCCAGCGCCAAAGGACTTTGCTTTGCACTGAAAAAGCCGCTCATTCTGCTCAATACCTTACAAGTTATGGCAGCAGCCATGTTGCCGACCAACAGACCAGGTGAGTTGCTTTGTCCACAAATCGATGCCCGTCGGATGGAGGTTTTCACTGCGCTGTACGATGCAGCCCTGACAGAATTGATGCCACCGCAGGCATTGATTATCAACGAAAAAAGCTATTCCAGCTGGTTAGAGCAGCATAAAATCCGGTTTTTCGGATCGGGGTCGGAGAAATGCAAAGGGTTGTTAAAATCACCTGCTGCGCTTTTTGTGGAACAGGCGGAAACTTTGGCTGCCGCAGGCCAACTGGCACTCGAAAGCTTTGTGCAGCAAGGTTTTGCCGATCTGGCTACAGCCGAGCCCTTTTACGTAAAAGCTTTTTACACACCTGCAAGAGCAAATTGATGAAGCATTTTAAAAAATTGATATGTAAATTGTTGATAAGCAGTATGTAATGTAAATTTTATTTTTTTTTCTCAATTCTATTTTTATATTTGTGATGTTACGTAAATGTTAACAATTAAATGAATCCAGAATTTATACATACCTATGTTTCTGTTGATTGTGTAGTTTTCGGTTTTGATACTGAAAATAGACTCAACATCCTATTGGCACAAAAACATGCTGAGAATGTATCTTCTGACAGTCAGAAAAAACTGCCGGGAAGCTTGATCTTTAGCAATGAAGATGTTGACGATGCAGCAAATAGAGTATTATATGAGTTGACAGGAATTAAAAAAATGCTATTAAAGCAGTTCAGATGTTTTGCAGATCCCATGAGGGCAAGCAATCTTAATGATATCAATTGGATGGGGAATGAGTACAAACATGATATAGATAGAATTATTACTGTAGCATATCTCTCCCTATGCAAGATCGACCATAAAATTAATAGTTCAAAATATGATACTGTAGATTGGCATCCAATCGATAAAGTACCGACTTTGCCATTTGACCATAATAAAATCATTAGTGAGTCATTGCTCGAAATCAAAAAATGGATCGATTCCGACTTTTCTATAATTTTCGTTCTTTTACCAAAGAAGTTTACAATTAGACAATTGTATCAATTATACAGTGCCCTGAGCGAAAAGAAAGTAGATATTAAGAACTTTCATAAAAAAATCTCATCATTCAGTTATATCATTCCGTTAGATGAGATAGAAACCAACGTATCACACCGTGCAGCAAGATACTACAAGTTCGATCCGAAGATCTACAAAAAAACTCAAAATAAATTAATTAAATAAAATAAGCCTCAAAACAAAATGTATTTATTAGGATTTGATATCGGCAGTTCATCTGTAAAAGTTTGTCTTATAGAGGCGTCCAGTGGCAAAGTTGTGGCTTCAGATTTTTCTCCAAAAAAAGAAATGAAGATCACGGCTATCAATCCTGGTTGGGCAGAACAGAATCCTGCTGACTGGTGGACCAACCTGAAATTGGCTCATCAATCTGTGATGTCTCACGCCAATGTAGATGCGGAAGATATCAAGGGAATCGGGATTACATGGCAGATGCACGGACTGATCTTGGTAGATAAAGATCAGAATGTTCTTCGTCCATCAATAATTTGGTGCGATAGTCGTGCCGTTCCTTACGGGGAGAAAGCGTTCAAAGAAATTGGAGAAGAAAAGTGTTTATCTCATCTTTTGAATTCTCCAGGAAATTTTACTGCTTCCAAACTGGCCTGGGTTAAGGAAAACGAACCAGAGATCTTTAATAAGATTGATAAAATAATGTTGCCAGGAGATTACATCGCAATGAAACTTTCCGGAGAAATTGGAATTACTGTAGAAGGACTTTCCGAAGGTATTTTCTGGGATTTCAAAAACAATTGCATCTCGGAAGATGTAATCAACTATTACGGAATTCCTAAGAGCTTCTTCCCAGAAATAGTTCCAACATTCGGGATACAGTCCACTGTCTCCACTTCTGCAGCAGAGGAATTGGGATTGAAAGAAGGGACACCTATTTCATACAGAGCTGGCGACCAACCGAATAATGCATTGTCCCTAAATGTTTTCAATCCGGGAGAGATTGCTTCTACAGCAGGAACTTCGGGTGTAGTTTACGGTGTTTTGGATCAATTGGATTATGATAGATTATCAAGAGTCAACACCTTTGCGCATGTAAATCACACAGAGGAGCAAATGAGATTGGGCGTTTTACTTTGCATCAATGGAACAGGAATTCTTAATTCTTGGTTGAAGCACAATTTCGCAACATCGTTATCATCTTATGGCGATATGAATGAGCTGGCTTCACTTTCTCCGATTGGTTCGAAAGGTTTGAGCATTATTCCATTCGGAAACGGGGCGGAAAGAGTTTTGGAAAATAAGGATACAAGATGTTCCATCCACGGGATCAACTTTAATATTCATTCAAAAGGTGATGTTCTTCGCGCTGCACAGGAAGCCATCGTTTTTTCTTATGAATATGGGATGAACATTATGAGAGATATGGGAATGAACATCAAGGTCATCCGTGCCGGGAATGCCAATATGTTTTTAAGTTCCATCTTCCGCCAATCGTTGGCAAGTGTGAGCAATGCAACAATTGAGCTGTATGATACAGACGGGGCAGTTGGTGCTGCAAGAGCTGCAGGAATGGGAATCGGTTTTTATGAAGATTCCAAAGAAGCATTTTCTTCATTAGAAAAAATAGCTGTGATAGAGCCGGAAACAGAGAAAAGAGAACAATATCTGGAAGCTTACGAGAGGTGGCAAGATCATCTCAAAGAAATAATTTAATCCAAAAAAACATAACGAATTTATATTCACTTGCTGATTCAAAAAATCAGTAGGGAAGAGATTCTACAATCAAAATTAAAGAAAATATTAAAAAATAAATTAAATAAATATGAACATTTCAAAAGAAACTAAAGCGTTTTTTCCGGGGGTAGATCAAATCAGATTTGAAGGTAGAGATAGTAGAAATCCTTTGGCATTTCGCTATTATGATGCAGACCAGGTTGTGATGGGAAAACCAATGAAAGAATGGATGCGTTTTGCAATGGCATGGTGGCACACACTATGCGCAGACGGCAGCGACCCTTTCGGAGGACCTACAATTCACCACCCTTGGAGCCAGGGAACTGATGCAGTTTCCAGAGCCAAATACAAAATGGATGCTGGCTTTGAGTTTATGCAAAAAATGGGATTCGGATATTACTGTTTCCACGACATCGACTTGGTTGACCCAGCAGACAACTGGAGAGATTACGAAAAAAATCTACAGGCAGTTGTAGAGTATGCCAAAGAAAAACAATCAGAAACTGGTATCAAATTGCTTTGGGGAACAGCTAATGTTTTCACGCATGAGAGATATATGAACGGAGCCTCTACCAATCCAAACTTTGATGTAGTGGCTTGCGCAGGAACTCAGGTGAAGAATTCTATTGATGCAACAATTGCACTGGGTGGCGAAAATTATGTTTTCTGGGGCGGAAGAGAAGGTTATATGAGCCTTTTGAATACCGATATGAAGCGTGAAAAAGAACACCTTGCCCGTTTCCTGACAATGTCCCGCGACTATGCAAGAAGTCAAGGTTTCCAGGGGACTTTCCTTATCGAACCAAAGCCGATGGAGCCTACAAAACACCAATACGATTACGATGCAGAAACAGTAATTGGATTTTTGAAAAGCCATGGCCTGGACAAGGATTTCAAATTAAATCTTGAGGTGAACCACGCAACTTTGGCTGGCCATACTTTCGAGCACGAACTTCAGGCTGCTGTAGATGCAGGAATGTTGGGAAGCATTGATGCAAACAGAGGTGATTACCAAAACGGGTGGGATACAGATCAGTTCCCGATAGATTATTTTGAACTGGCTCAGGCTTGGTTGGTGATTCTTCCGAGTGGTGGTCTTGGTTCCGGTGGAGTAAACTTTGATGCGAAGATCCGTCGTAATTCTGTAGATGCAGATGATCTTTTCATTGCTCACGTAGCAGGTATGGATGCTTTTGCAAAAGGACTTTTGGTAGCGGCGGATATTCTTGAGAATTCTGATTACAAAAAATTGAGAACAGAGCGATATTCATCTTTTGACAACGGAAATGGGAAAGCTTTTGAAGAAGGGAAACTTACATTGGAAGACCTTCAGAAAATTGCTCACTCAACAGGAGAGCCTTTGCCAAAAAGTGGCAAACAAGAACTTTTCGAAGCGCTTGTTAACATGTATATCTAAAAATAATAAGGGCGCTGATCTACTATTATCAGGGCACTTAGAAAAACTAACTTAAAAACAAAATTATTATGAATCTATTTCATTTAAGTAAAACCAATAGAGCGGCATTGTTTTTTGCAATGACTCTATTACCATCAGGTCTGGTTTACTCGCAGAGTAAAAAAGACACTGTTACAAAAGAAAAGCAGATTGAGGAGGTTGTTGTTATTGGATATGGAACTCAAAGAAAGGAATCGGTAACAGGTTCTGTTGCTTCTGTGAAGGGTGATGTGTTAAGAGAAGTTCCATCTGCCAATATTACACAAGCATTACAAGGCAGAGTAGCGGGTGTAGATATTTCACAAACATCTTCTAAGCCTGGGGCTGCTTCCCAAATCCGAATCAGGGGCACAAGGTCTTTAACAAATAGTGCTAACGATCCGTTGATAGTTCTTGACGGAATACCTTTTTCAGGGTCATTATCAGATATCAGCTCTAATGATATCAAAAGTCTCGACATACTTAAAGATGCATCTGCTACAGCAATTTATGGTTCCAGAGGTGCAAATGGGGTAATCCTAATAACCACTAATAGAGGTACCAAAGGACAAAGACCAAGATTCACCTATAATTCTTTTACAGGTGTGCAGACATTATTTTCGAAGTATCCCATGATGGATGGACCAAAGTTTGCAAAATTGCGTGCAGATGCGGGAAACCTTTTCACCAATGGTGTAGATGAAAGTAATAGTACAAATACAGATTGGCAAGGTCTGTATTATAAACCTGCAATGATAACAAATCACGATATAAGCGTTTCTGGTGGAACTGACGGTGGTAATTATAATGCAGGCATATCTTATTTTAAGCAGTATGCATTGATACCTCTTCAGAATTATGAGCGCTTTTCTGTTCGTCTAGGATTAGATCAGCAAGTTGGCAAAAATTTTAAATTTGGTTTTACTACTAATACTAATTATGCTATCAATGAATATCCGGGTGCAAGTGCTGCTCCAATCTTAGGATACTCTCCGCTTGCTAATCCTTACAAAGCAGACGGGTCAATTAAGACTACTATGAGTACAGCTTCTAATTTAGATCAGTCTTGGATTTATACAAGACAAGGAATTCAGGCTTTAGGTGGGAAATACGTTGATGAGAATAAATCTTTTTCCTCTTATAATAGCATCTATGGAGAAGTTGCCTTACCTCTTGACGGATTGAAATATAGATTAAACGTTGGTCTCAATTATCGTACCTCAAATAGTGGCTGGTATACTGGCTCAGGGGTTTTTAACACAAATGCAACATCACCATCTGGCGCTGGAAGAGGTAATAATCAAACTTATCATTGGGTTTTGGAAAATCTCTTAACATATGATAAAACTTTTGGTAAGCATAAAGTTAATGCAGTAGGATTGTATTCTGCAGAACAGAGTAGATATGTCAGTAACTATATGAGCGCACAGAATATTCCTGCAGATTTCTTTCAGTACTATAATCTTGGTCAGGCACCACAGGCTAATATATTAGTAAGACCTGAAGACCAATTCTATTCACAGACTGCATTGATGTCTTACATGGGAAGAGTAATGTATACGTTTGATAACAAGTATATGTTGACAGCTACTCTCCGTAGTGATGGATCATCAAGACTTGCACCAGGAAACAAATGGCACAATTATCCTGCAGTATCAGTTGGTTGGAACGTGACCAATGAATCCTTTATGCAGAAGTTTTCATTCCTCAACCTTTTGAAATTAAGAGCTGGGTGGGGTCAGACATCTAATCAGGCAATTGATCCATATAAAACGAGAGGTAGTTTGGCAGTAGTTCCATATAATTTTGGTACAACAACTGGTACTGGTGTATATGTCACGGAAGCACCGAATGTTAATTTAGGATGGGAATATTCCAAAACTCAGAATTATGGGGTAGACTTTGCCTTCTTTAATAATCGATTGACAGGATCAGTTGAGTACTACAATACCCAAACAGAAGGCGTTTTATTGCGAAAAAATCTTCCAATATCATCTGGAATATCTTACCAAACAGGAAATTTTGCCCAGACTGAGAATAAGGGGTGGGAAGTTGCTCTGAACGGAACAATTATTCAGACTGAGAGTTTTACCTGGGATGCTGGCGTTAACTTCTACACCAATAAGAATCAGATTGTTGCTTTAGCTTCCGGACAAGACCGTGATGAAGGGAATCTTTGGTTTGTAGGGCATAATATCAATGCATTATATGATTATCAAAATATAGGTTTATGGCAACAAGGAGATCCTTATCTTAATATATTAGAACCCGGCGGAAATGTTGGTATGATCAAAGTCCTTTATACCGGTGGTTATAATGCAGACGGAACCCCTGTAAGAGCTATAGGTCCATCAGACAGACAGATTATAGATACAGCACCTGATTGGCAGGGAGGTTTTAACACCCGTTTTGAATACAAAGGTTTCGAGTTAAGTGCAGTTGGAGCATTCCAGCACGGTGGCGTACTGATCAGTTCTATTTACGGCTCTGCTGGTTATCTTAATAGATTAACAGGTAGAGGAAATAATGTTGATGTTGATTACTGGACGCAGGAGAACCCTAATGTGAGATATCCAAAACCAGGTGGTGTTCAAAGTGGTGATAATCCTAAATATTCATCAACTTTGGCTCTTTTTGATGGTTCTTATTTGAAGGTTAGAACAATTACTTTAGGATATAATGTAAAAAGAGAATTCCTAAATGATTTAAAAATTAATAGTCTGAAAATTTATTTCACAGTTACTAATCCATTTGTACTATTTTCACCTTATCATAAGGAATCAGGTATGGATCCTGAACCAAATTCTTATGGTAATGAAAACCAAGCAGTAAGTGGGTATCAGTCCAGACAATTAATTATTGGTACAAATAATCCTTCGACTCGAAATTACTTAATGGGACTTAACTTATCTTTTTAAAACAAAATATCATGATAAAATTTAATAAAAATATAGTTTTAGGTATTGTAACCTTATCACTGGGATTTTCCAGCTGTTCTGAAATTCTCGATGAAGAACCAAGATCAAATTATACAGTTGATTATATAAATACAGAACAAGGAATTAGCCAAGGACTTACATCTCTTTACAGGAGTTTACGTTTATTATATGGAAATGGCTATTGGATGAGTGCAACTCAAAATGGAACAGATGAGTCCACTTGGGCTCAAAGTGCTGATGGTAATTTTAAAGAACTGGATATGTCCGGACAAGGAAATATCAATTCTGCGACTTTTCCAACTAGTATGATTTGGGGAAGTACTTTTCCTTATATTAATACTGCAAATGCAATTATCCAAAATGGTCCAAATTATGGAATTGCGGAATCATTAATCTCAGAGGCTAGATTCTTTAGAGCATTTGATTATTTTTTATTGGTACAATCTTATGGTGGTGTTCCTTTGGATCTAGGAGCAGGAGAACTAGCATTTAATACTTCAGCAATAGCTACTTCAAAAAGGAACACTGTGACAGAAGTTTATACACGCGCTATTTTTCCTGATCTAAAAAAAGCAATTGATAATTTACCAACTGCACCAAGGGTCACAGGAGGTGTTACAAAGAATGTCGCAAGATTATTTTTGGCAAAAGCTTATTTAACTTATGGATGGTGGCTGGAAAACCCAAATAGCATTCCAACATATCCTGAAACACCGAGAACAGATCCGGATGGACATAATG
>QFQM01000833.1 GCA_003243255.1 Flavobacterium psychrophilum
GGCCAAAGCCTTTCAGGACGGTACTTATAGGTATTTTTGACCCTTTGCCGCCAACCTAAATATCTGTACCGCATTGCCCTCCGAAGGAGGGGTCGTGGGTTCGAATCCCGCCGAGTGCGCCATTTTAGAAGCCCGCCAACGTGCGGGCTTCTGCGTTTTTGCCATTCCCTCAGCGCTTACGCCGAGCCTCATTACCCCATAGGATGAGCGCCAGGTAATGCGGGGAAGACATATGGAGATTCTGCTGCTGGTCGCCGGCGCCTTCGTGGTGCTCTTCATCTATTGCTGGCGACGCTCGCGCCCCAGGCGTCTGCCGCGCAAGAGAGAACACAGCGGCCTGGGCGGACAGGACTCCGGCTCAGGTTTCAGTGACGGGGGCTTCGACTACAGTGGAGGCGGCGATGGCGGCGGCGGTGATTGATCCACCGACCTCGCCTCAGATCACCCCCAAGGTCAGCGCCTTCAAGGTTGCTGCCGCGCGCGTCGAGCACTGCAGCTTGCGGAACACGCTTTCGACATGGGTGCGCACCGTGCTCGGGCTGATGCCCAGGTCGCGCGCCACTTTCTTGTTACTCGCCCCGCTGCTGATGCGCTGCAGGATCTGCGCCTCGCGTTCGCTGAGCAGGCCGTTGCCGGGTTTACTGGCCAGCGGCGCCTGCTCGCCGTGCGCAGCGCTGATCACCGCCTGGCAGGCCCGCGGGTCGAAGCGGCCCTGCTCGGCTTCATCCAGCAATACTTGGGCGGCCTGCTCGTCACTGAGGGCAGCGCGCCAGGGGCGTTCGCCACGCAGCGCCAGCCAGGCCAGTGCGGCGCTCAGCAGTCGGTGTTCGGCACTCAGGGCATCACCGCTCAGCGAGCGAAAATAGCCGCTGCCATCCAGCCGTTCGTAGGCGTGCGCAGCCAGTTGTCCGGCTTCGCTCAGGCCACCGATCTGGCTGCAGGCGCGGTGCGTCCAGTAGGGCACCAGACGCACCGCCTCGAGATCACCGTCGAGCAGCGGGCCGGGCGTACTCCAGATTCGATTGGGCACTGCCGCCCGGCCCAGGCCATGGATCAGCGCGGCCTTGGCCAGCATGTCGAGGCGATCTTCGGGCAAGCCCCAGAGCCGAGCAGCGTCGCGCACCAGGCTC
>QFQM01000834.1 GCA_003243255.1 Flavobacterium psychrophilum
TGCAGGCCATGAAAGATTGGTACCAGACCCACCCGCACCTGTTTCACAAGCGACCATATGATCGTACGGGATGCGACATCTACAAAGCCTTATTTCCGGAATTGTCTGCCGAAGAGCGGAGTACTTATTTCAATAGATTTTTGGGAATTGGGTTCGATAATTTAAATAAAATTGATCCAAGAGGAGCAACTTTTGTTTTCCCGCTACAAGAAAATGCTGTTCCATTCGTTCATGAAATAAAGTATAGGACAGAGAAAAATGCGAGCAATCTCTTGATGCAGGAGCCAGTCTCCATCGTAAATGAAGCTCCTCAAGGAACAGGATACTCTGTGTACTGGACGGGTGTCTTGAATAAACCCGTTGGGATAGACCGCAAATTTTTTCTAGCTTTGCCATGTCATGTAAAGAATTCCTGGCTTACACGGTCACCAATTCCTGAGGTAAACGATTCGGAAGACGGGGTTTCGCTTCGACTGCTATCTGGGAAATTTGATGTTGACAATGTTGGCAAAGACCAAGCGTTAGCATGTGCAAAAAATATATCTGTTGCTGTTGATTGAAAATTTTGAGTAAAAATACATTAAAAATAATTTGCTCTGCAAGTGAATAATTGTGGACCTATGATTTCAATTCCAGTTAAATACCGTAATAAATTATATTTGGCAATAATTTTTGCAACCTTCTTGATGGCAGCGGTTGCAAGAATATCGGCAGTGAATATAGAAAGAGAAATTGTTTGGGGTGACGAGACCACCTATCATTATGCAGCATTGAATATTCTGCATAATCACACGTTGGTTCGTGAGATCTCCGGAGACATGTTTCGTGGCAGTGTTCCTCTATCCCCGACTGCAGCATTGTCTCCAGGTTATCCTATTTATATTGCGATAATATATAAAATATTTGGTGAGTCTACCAAGTATGTTTTGATTTCTCACGTTCTTCTGAGTATTTTTTCCGTTTGGGTAATATATAAAATCTTATTAGTGTTAAGAGCATCACGTTTAGGCATTTGCGTGTCTCTATTGGCTGTGGCTTTATATCCGGGGTTTTTGTATAGCCTTGATAGAGTGCTCACAGAGCAACTTTTCATGTTGCTTTTTTTATTGGCTGTTTACAATATTCTTGT
>QFQM01000835.1 GCA_003243255.1 Flavobacterium psychrophilum
GTATTTAGCACGTATCCTGATGAGTTGAATATTTCTGGAACAGATGCGCTCTTGCCTCGATCACTTAGATTTTTTGATACTCTTATTAAAGTTTTAAAGCTTCGCGGACACACGGTCAAAGCGGAAAGTCGGGAAACAATAGCATTACTTTTTGGTGTAGAAATAAAGATACGCTTAAGGGAAAAGGACAAGCTGATCAAAGAGATGGATGGCAAGTGGCCTCGTACCCTTCGTGAACCAACTGGTGTCTTGTATTTTGGAGCCAAACCATCTTACATTATTGATAAGGTATGGATTGATGGTCCTTTAACCATTGAGCAGCAACTTTCAAACATCGTAGCTTATCTGGAGGTCAAAGGTGAAGAGCTTCGTGAAGAACGAAACTTGAGAGAGATCAGGCACAAGAAGGAGGAAGAATTAGCTCAGCAGAAAAGGGAGTACCGACAACGCCAGGAAAGGGAACTAGATGATTTCAAATTACTTCTGAACAAGGTTAAGCGCTGGCAAAAACTAAACTTGATTCGAGGCTATATCGATGAACTTGAAACCACTAGCATAGAACGCAATATCTTTACAGAAGAAATACAGACTTGGGTCGCCTGGGCAAGAAAAAAAGCTGATTGGTATGATCCGCAGATTAATGCAGATGATGAATTACTAAGTGACGTTGATAAAGAGACGTTGACATTTAAGAAAGATTCGTTTTGGTATTGAGGATGTAAAGCAGCATTTTGTTAGTTTATGAAAGACTGCTTGATACATTGCCTTTAAAAAAATACTCAAAGTCCGTGTCTGGTATTTTGGCAGAAATAATAGAACGGATTGCGTAATAATTACTTTCACTATCAGCAAATATATCAGCAAAGAAGCCTATACCAGGAACCTCAACAAAATCTATTGCCCAATTGTGTAGTCCAACTAATTCATTAATGGGGATAATTACTTTACTCCTAAAATCTTCATCATGTTCGTATAGACTATTACGAAATTCCTGGGTGAACTTTCCGTTTGAATCATACCGAAGGCCCGTATTCAAATGAGTTCTGACCTTTATAAAATCTGTTCTCATAAAATTGTGCTTTAGTCAAATTTACGAAAAAGGACTTATGTTTTATTCTAGAAATTCC
>QFQM01000836.1 GCA_003243255.1 Flavobacterium psychrophilum
ACTCACGCCCCGCAGCGCGGCGCGCAGGCGGGGCGCACGAGGCTGGGGAGGCAGGAGCCCCGCCCGGGACGGAGGCGAAACCCGAGGCTCGCCACGAACCGGATCGGGACTGGCTCCCCTGCGAGGAGGCGGTGGCCGAGGCGCTGCGCCTCTGCCCGGACGCGGACCTCGACGAGCACACCGCCCGCTTCGTGTCGCGCTGCAGGGCCAAGAGCTACCGCTACGCCCGGCTGGATGACGCCTGGCTCGACTGGCTGCTCGCGGACCGACGCGACGACCGACGCACCGCCCAGGCGTCGGCGGTTCTCGGCACCGCCGCACGCCTGCCGAGGAGGGCGCGACCGGGCGAGCACCGGCTCGACCGCTTCGACGCCTGGGCCGCCGCGGCCGCGACACCTCGCGCCGACCTCGCCGCCAGCTTACCCCTTGACCGGAAGGATTTTCGCCATGCACGTTGATCGCGTCGCCCGGCTTCGCCCGCAGCCCTACACGGTGTCCACGGCCTTGGCCGCCGCTGGGCACCCGGCCACCTCGGACCCGGCGCCGCGAGGGAAGTCCGACATCCCCAAGGTTCCCGAGGCGGTGGCGCGCGTCATCGAGGCGGGCGTCCTCGAGCGCCGCCTCCTGTTCCCCGAGTCCGGCGGAAGCCGGGTCGTCGAGCGGTGGCAGCCAGTGGCCGTCCGCAGAGACGACGTGCTCGAAGAGGTCCGCGCCCACTTGGCCGATCTGGAGGCCGCGCTGCAGCCAGCCGATCGGGGCGCCCTGCTCGCGCGGCTCCTGGCGCTGCTCTCGCACTACCGCGCCGAGCCGAACCCGCCGCAGGTCGAGCAGATGATGGCCGACGACTGGGCCGAGGATCTCGGGGAATTCCCGATGTGGGCGATCGAGGACGCCTGCAAGGTCTGGCGTAGGACGCGCAAGTGGAAGCCGCAGATCGTCGAGGTGCTGGCGCTCTGCCGCGACGCGGTGGGGGACGCGGCTCAACGCCGGGACCGGCTTCGCGCCGTGGCCGACGCCTCCACGGCGGCACGCAACCCCTTGTCGGAGCGAATGAGGATGGTCGCCGCGACCACCTTCAGGCGGGTGCCGTCCTGAACGGCCCCCCGCCCGGCGGGGGGGCAGGAAC
>QFQM01000837.1 GCA_003243255.1 Flavobacterium psychrophilum
CTCAGCTACCTTTTTATCTATGAAACCAGATAATGTAGGGTTGGCTGCGAGTTTTTTGCTTTGTAGATAGGCGTCAATAGCCTCTTGGTTTTTCCCAAGGTTTTCATAGGCGGTAGCCAAATAGAAATACGCATCAGGAGTAGCCTTAATGTTTTTGATCAAATCCTCAAAGCGGGTAATGGCCTTGTCAAACTGACCAGATTTAATGGCGAACAAACCTAAGTTCATGTTTGCCTTAAAGTTTTTTGGATCTTTTTTAACCACGTCTAACAACATGGCAATACCTTCCATAGGAGCACCCATACCGTTTACTACGGTGATGCCCATTCCAGTTTTCGCGTCTAAGTCTGTCGAGTCAATAGCAACAGCTTTGGTAAATGCTTGATTTGCTTTTTGGAGCATGGCAGGCTTCACTAAGCTATCTTGTGTATTGTCAAAAGCTTTTAGGAAACGATCACCAGCTTTAACCCAATTTTGTAATGAAGATTGTTCTTTAGCAACTTCTTCTAAATAAAGTGCACTAGGAACAGCTTGCTCCAAATCATCCCATTTTTGAGCTAAAACCTTTGCTTGGTTTGCTTTCTCTTCGCCTTGTGCTTGTTGGAAGGCACTTTCTAAAGAAGTGAATTCCTTTGCAGCAGCATTGCTGATTAAGTTTTTAGCTGTAGCCGACGCTTCTGCCAAACTAACGCCTGGAGTTGCTGCTTCCTGTGGCATTCCCACGGTTGCATCATCCTTCGGTTTTACCAGTCCTTTAATATCTTGGCTAAATAAAAAGCCCACAAGCAATACAATACCTGCAATAATTACAATCTGTGTGGTGCGTGGGCTTTTCATAAATGTCAAATATTAAGCTTCTGCTTTAAGTTTTTTAGTGCTGTTTTTCACTTTGTCAACAAATACTTTTGCTGGCTTAAAGCTAGGAACAAAATGTTCTGGAATAATGATCGCGGTGTTTTTAGAGATATTTCTAGCAGTTTTTTGAGCTCTTTTCTTTACTACAAAACTGCCAAAACCTCTTACGTAAACATTTTCGCCGTTAATCATATTGTTTTTGATTACTTTGAAAAATGCCTCCACTGTCTCTTGAACGTCAACTTTCTCAATCCCTGTCTTTGTTGATATT
>QFQM01000838.1 GCA_003243255.1 Flavobacterium psychrophilum
TTTGTCGCGGCGCCTGGCTGCGTGCGGGGCCTTCGCTAAGCTTTACTCAAGGCCCGAGGTTGTCGGGGCTCGCGAGGTGTTAGATGGCGGATGTACGGCAGGCGGAACGGGGTGGTGGCCTTTACGAGCGACTGTTGCAAAGGCTTGCCCTGGCGCTGGAGGAAGCCGATATCGCCAGCCGCCTGCATGCCGAGCCGCTGCGCGAGCTGGAGCTCGATGGGTTGAGCCCGGCGGAGCTGGACCTGATTCGTGCCTATCTCAACCGTGATCTGCACTGGCTGCGTGGCTGGCATGCGGCGGCCGAGGAGCTGGCACTGATACAGCGCCAGCCAATTCGCATGGGCAAGGGCGCCTCTGCCCGTTCGGTGGCCAAGGCCAAGCCCCAGCTCAAGCGGCGCCAGGCTTTGTGTTGTGCTCTGTGCGGTACGCCGGTGACCTGGCAGCGAGGCCAGAATGCCCAGGCCTGTCAGGCCTGCGGTTCGAAGCTGTTTCGCAGTGGCAATTCCCGCTAGCTGCTTCGGCTCGGGCTTCCTGTTTCCTCCTTCCTCCTTCCTCCTGCATCCATACGGTCGTCGCCTACGGTTTCAGCGGCCTGCTAGGCTAGGGCACCCAGGAGGTGCCTGATGCCGATTCGCTACATCCTCAAACAACTGTTGATGCCGCCAGGCGTCCTGCTTCTGCTGATGCTGCTGGGCTGGTGGTTGCGCCGTCGATTTCCCCGGGTAGCGATGGTCTGTTTTGCGACGGGTTTTGGCGGGCTCTGGCTGATGAGTCTGCCGGCGGTGATGCAGTGGGGGGCGGGGTTGCTCGAGCGCGAGCCGGTGCTGGAGGAGGCGCAGTGGACGACGCTGGCGCAGCGTGCCGACGCCATCGTGATTCTCGGTGCCGGGCGTGAGCAGAACGATCCGGGCTGGGGGCGCACCGATCAGCCCGGCCTGATGGCGTTGGAGCGCCTGCGCTATGCAGCTCGTCTGGCGCGCGCGTCCGGTCTGCCACTGGCTGCCAGTGGTGGCCTGCATTACGGCCAGCCGCCCAGTGAAGCGGCGCTGATGGCCGATGCCATGCGCCGCGACTACGGGCTGGAGATCCGCTGGCTGGAGGAGCAAAGCCGCACCACCTGGGAGA
>QFQM01000188.1 GCA_003243255.1 Flavobacterium psychrophilum
TTTTGTTAGAAACAGACTATATGTACTACTTAACATTTTTGCTACTGTATTTTTTTTCCTAATATTTTGAGTGTTTCTTTTCAGCGCTGAGAATTTTACTGTAGAAAAAAACTCACTTCATCGTTAGTTAATTCAAATTTGGTTATACTTTGTGATTTCTTGATGATTGTGGGTTCGAATTGGTGTTCAGAAACAAGACGCGCAAAGTATTATAGAAATGGCGATAGGTGGTAAAACGGCTACCCAGAAATACGAAGGAGAGAAGAAGTTTGACATCAGGCTACGTTACCAAAAGGATTACCGTAAAGATGAGCAGGATATTATGAACCTGATGGTGCCAACATTAAGAGGTACTAAGGTACCACTTAAGGAAATAGCAGAGCTGACTACTGAAACCGGCCCGGCCCTTATTTACAGGGATAATACCAAACGATTTATTGGGGTTAAGTTCTCAGTGCGTGACCGTGATCTTGGAAGTACGATTGCCGATGCACAGGCTAAAGTCAAAACGCTAAAGGTTCCTGAAGGATATTCAGTTGGATGGACAGGAGAATATGAAAACCAGATAAGGGCAAGTGCCAAGTTGGCTCAGGTAGTGCCAATTTCATTGGTATTGATATTCGTATTGCTATTCATAATGTTTGCTAATATCAAAGATTCGCTTTTGGTTTTGGTAAATGTACCTTTTGCAGTAATTGGAGGTATCCTGGCACTGCATATAACGGGAATTAACTTTGGTATATCGGCAGGTGTGGGCTTCATTGCGCTGCTGGGGATATGTATCCAGAATGGTGTTATTCTCGTTTCGGAATTCCATACCAACCTCAAGAAGAAGATGTCTCTGACCGATTCTATCTTAGAAGGCGTTAAATCGAGAACCAGACCGGTAATTATGACAGCTTTAATGGCTGCTATCGGACTTTTACCTGCTGCGCTTTCTACAGGTATTGGATCTGAATCGCAAAAACCACTTGCAGTATCAATCATCGGAGGATTGGTTACCGCTACAGTATTTACATTATTGGTATTCCCTAATTTCTTTTATTGGGCAATGCGTAAAAAACATCAGAATATGATGGAATAAGTTAAGTTTTAGTTGATTGGTTAAGTTGGAATCGTCCGGAGTATTTTACTTCGGGCGATTTTTTATTGCCTCATCCAGTGTTTCATAGTAGGAAAAGAGTTATCCTCATTATTAGGATATGCCATTCCCATCCATTGCAGTAAAGGAAGGCCTATATATATTTGGGATGTGAAATTTTCAATATACCAGTTTGAATGTCCTTTATAGCCATTTTCATGAAAAACAAATTCTTCAGGTAGATCCAGATGTTTTAAAACAGCATAAGACCACAATATAGCAGCCATTTCATCGCCCTGTGTAGGCCATGTATCAGGTATGCCGGCAGTACCGATAAGTTTTCTTTCTTTGGGTGCGGTAACAGCAATGTGTCCTGCTTCATGCAGAATATCTCCCGGATATTTTAGTTTGGCGTAATCTATATATATGGTGTTGTTTCCAAGTGAAAGCCCGGGTAGGAAACAGGAATCATCCAGTTCTTTTTCAATTACAGTGATGCCAATACTTTCGATAAAGTGAATACATTTTTTAAGAAGTGTAGTGTCGTGATCCATAAATTCTTTGGTAATACGAAAAGACTGTTAAAGCAATATATTTTAGTCTTTTCAAATGTAAAATGTATATGTTTTTGAAAAACAGGTGTTTTTACGCATATTTCGGAATACCCAAATATCTAATTTAGTCCTAACCAAAGTGAACCTTACCACTTAAATCTAAATCGAGGGGCGGTATCTGAAAAGCCAATGAGTAAGAAACAACTAAAAAAACTTTAAGATTATGAGTACAGCAACAGCAGAAAAACCAACAAGCAAACTAATAGGCGCTTATCTGGTAAACGGAACAATGGGTAATGTAGGGATGCCGGGAGCACCAATCATGCATTTCTCACTAGTAGTAGTTCCTTCAACAAACAGTGTATCGGGAACTGTGGAAATTACACAAGCTATTCTTGGTGGAGACATTGTTGTAAGAAACGTAACAGGAACAATTCGTGCTACAGGTTTTGGCAGTGTAACACAGGTTGTTGCCCTGGAAGGACAATATGTACAGTCTGTTCCGCCACCGGCAATCGGATCTTACCTTGCAGATTTCTCAGCTCACATGGCTATTGACAACAACTGGAACGGAAAAGGCGGGTTCAGCTATGCAAACCACAATGTTGAGAACGTAGATGTAAGAAAATCGTAAACATCATCACCTTACTTATCATTACAGAAATCCTCACACAAGTGAGGATTTTTTGTTTCATAAACAGGTCAGGTAGCTGAAACATTTGCTGAATAAGACAATATTTTTTGCTAATTTTCGCGAATAATAAATTCACAATGGAAAATAAAACTTTTGCCTACAACCTTACGATTAAAGAATTTCACCTTGATACTTTCGGACATGTAAATAATGCTACTTATTTACAGATTTATGAGGAAGCACGCTGGGAATTTATAACCCAAAACGGTTATGGCCTTGACAAAATTAAATCGAGCGGAAAAGGTCCTGTAATTCTTGATATAAAAATTCGTTTTATTAAAGAGCTTGGGTTAAGGCAAAACGTAATCATCTATTCCCAAACAGGAGAATATAATGGTAAAGTAGGCAAGATTAAGCAATGGATTGTTGACGAGGGAGGAACGGTATGTTCTGATGTTGAAATGACAATTGGCTTATTCGACACGCGTGAGAGAAAATTGGTTGCACCTACCGATGAATGGCTGGCAGCAATCAGATAATCAGACTATATAATCCCGAAACATAATATAAGAGCCCGTACAATTACGGGCTCTTATATTATGCACTTCGCTTAAATCCGGCAGTAAAGATGCTTCCTTTACCGATGTCACTTTTTAGGTGGATATAGCCTCCCATAGCGGCAAGGAATTCTTTACTGATACTAAGTCCAAGCCCGGTACCTTCTTTTTCATTACCCGGCACACGGAAATATTTTTCGAATACCTTATCCTGATATTCCGGGCTGATACCTATACCGTAGTCACTAATAGCTATTTCGATATGGGTAGGTGTAATATAGGTTTTTATGTCTACTTCCGCATTTTCATGAGAATAACGTATGGCATTAGACAAAAGGTTAGAAACAATCCATTGTGCCTTTTCAATGTCAGCAATTATTTCAGGAAGATATTCAGAAGAATTATTAAGTACCGTAATGTTCTTTTGCTGCGCGAGTTTTACAGTAGCATTTATAGCTTCATCAATCAGTGGGCTTACTTCTGCACTTTCAATTTTAAATTGCGATTTACCGGTTTCTACCTGAGTAATGTTAAGCAATTCGCCTGTGGTTCGCAATAAGCGTTCGGCATCATCTTTTAAGCTATCCACTAAATTTTTCTGTTCCTCATTCAACTCGCCAGTTTTATCATTTTCAAGAAGCTGAATGCTCATTTTCATCGAAGCTATAGGTGTTTTGAACTCGTGCGATACCGTTGCTATAAAATTGGTTTTGGCGGTATCAAGTTCTTTGTAAGCAGTAACATTTCGGAGTATAAGGAATGTACCAATCTGTTTCTTTTCGGTTTCGCCGGTAGGGGTAATGCTGATAGGCACTACGATCTGTTCAAAATGGCTTTCCTTTTGGTTACTGTAAATTTTTATGTTTTCTGAAATGTTCTGGTTCCCCGAAATCATTTTTTGGAGCAATACGCGTAACAAATCATTTTTCAGTGCAAGGTCTTCAGCCTGTTGGCCAATTACATTTTCATTAGTCAGGCCGGTAATCTGTAGTGCCTGTTCATTTATAAAAAGTATCTTTCTGTTCTCGTCAAGGCCAATAACAGGATCCGAGAGGTTATCAATAAGCGTTTCAATACGTTTTTTTTCCATCATTAGCTGGGCCAGGTTTGTATTGCTGTATTCCTGTAGCTTTTCGGCCATTGTATTGAAGGATTTAGCCAGTACGTTAAACTCGGTATGGCCTTTAAAATAAATGCGTTGCGAATAGTTTTTTGCAGCAATCTGTCGGATACTTTCAGTAAGGTCGCGTATAGGGTTTGCGATGTAACCGGGAAGATTAAGTATAAGCGTAAAGCCTATTACAAAGCAAAATGCACTGGTAAGCGATAGCCATAATACCGAATCTTTGGCTGTACTGTCGGCAATATTGCTTTTACGCTGAATGGAATCCATATTCAGCTTCATGATACTGTTCAGGTCAGTACGAACTTTTTCAACACGTTTATCATCGGTAATGTCTTTATTCATTTCAGAATAATGAAGTACCAGATCATCCGTAAGCTCTTTTTCACCGACCTCGGTAACATTACTTTTTTGCTTATCCAGAAAAGTATTGAAATGCTTCAGGTTTTCTTCGGTAAGGTTTTCATTATCCAGTATTTTGTACATGTTACGGCAATAATCCAGAGAGAGGTAATTGTCGGTAAGTATGTTTTTGGTATCACTAGCCAATAGATTTACCTGTCGGATCGCTATTGCCGATAATACCGTTATTAGTAAAAACAAAAGCCCTGAAGCAAGGGCAAGCTTGATTTTTATTTTCATGATTAAGAAAGAATAATCAGATCAATATCACTCGAAGATAGTTTATTTAGGAGTGCCTTAAAAATGTTGGTGGATAAAATAACTTTTAAAAGCGTTAGATGGGGTTTTCCTATGCATATGGTGGTTACTTTACGTTCTTCGGCCTGTTTTATAATGGTAGTCGAAACACATTCACTCTGAATTCGTATAATTTCGGCTCCTAATTCTGTAGCGAGCTTAAAATTATTAATAAGATGGCGTTGCCTGTCTAACGGAATTTTGTCGGCACTTTCTTTTGGCAATTCAACATACAAAAGATACCATTTGCTATGGTAGTAATTGGCAAGCCTGGCAGTTTTCCGGATAACGGTTTTTGCCGTACGGTGATTGCTGCTGATACAGGCCATAAATCGTTCGTGGCGAATGGCCGCTGAACCCGTTATCTCCGATTCGACCTTTCGCTCTACCTGGCTGGCAACTTCTTTTAGCGCCAATTCGCGGAGCTGTAATATGTGTTCCGACTTGAAAAAGTTTGCCAGTGCAGACGGGATTTTATCGGCAGTATAAATTTTGCCTTCTTTTAGCCTAGTAATGAGTTCTTCAGCGGTAAGGTCGATGTTTACTACTTCATCTGCGGCTTTGAGTACGCTGTCGGGTATACGTTCTTTAACTTCAATGCCGGTTATTTCTTTAATGTCATCATTAAGGCTTTCGATATGCTGAATATTTACCGCACTGATAACATTAATGCCGGCATCGATGATATCCATAACATCCTGCCAGCGTTTTTCATTTTTGCTTCCCTCAATATTGGTATGGGCAAGCTCGTCTACTATTACAACTTCCGGACGCAGGTTGACAATAGCCTGAACATCCATTTCTTCAAGGTATTTTCCTTTGTAAAAAATAGAACGCTTCGGTATTATCGGTAATCCTTTCAGAAGTTCATGGGTTTCTTTTCGGTTGTGTGTTTCTATAAAGCCAATTTTAACATCTATACCATTACGGAGAAGGGTATGTGCTTCCTGAAGCATACGAAAAGTTTTGCCTACACCGGCACTCATGCCGATGTAGACTTTAAACTTACCTTTTCTTGATTTTTGAATCAGATCAAGAAAATGTTTTACATTATTTTCTTTTTCAGTATCCACAATTATAACCTGAAGTTAACTGCAAAAGTAATTCTGTTTTCTGATTTTTTAAGGTCAGGCCTCCAGCCATCTGTAGGAGTGTCTACCCATCCGTCAGGGCTTGTTGTTCCGCCGCTTCCTGCAAAGTAAGGAATGTTGCTGCTTCTGTAGCCATACTCAAGCCTGAAAGTTACAAATTGGTTAGGCATAACATCAAAAGTAACTGTTCCCTGATACATTGTAAGGTCTTTACCTGCGGCTAAAGCATCGTTAAAATCGTTATCGGCAACCGGAGAAGGAGAGAAGGCAAGATAAGCGCCTGGATTAGTAACTACATCACCACGAAGCGTTAAGCCCAGTTTGTTTTTGTTGAACCAAAATCTGTTAGCGATAGAGGTTCCAAGCATGTAATTGTCAGATGATTTGAAACCGCCTCCTGACTGAAAGCCATAGTGGTTATTGATACTGAATGCTGCCTGAGATATTCCGGTACTTTGCTTGTCTTTAAAATAACGGTAAACTACGCTGTTATCGTGGTGAAACCTTCTTGCGTCTTTATTATCGCGAACATCCTGCCCGTTCAGGTAAAAGTTAGCAACCAACTGCAGGTTTTCGTTAGGACGGTAGTAGGAAGATGATCCAACTCCTAAGCCACGATTCCATCCGTTATACGTTTGCCATCCGTTAAGTAACCATATTTCCTGCTTGAATTTTTTAGATGGGAAAAACTGTGCCCTGGCTCCCTGAAAATAGAAAGGGGTAAAATCGCAGGGCATACTACGCTGGTATGACCAGTTCTCGTTCAGTACATAACTTTCAAGCCCGATGTAGCTCATAAAGATACCCATCTCTACATTAAGGCCGTGCATCACATCAAAATGGTAACCTGCAGCAGCTTCGCGAATAAATTTTAGATTATTAACATTTGTATTTCTACCATGGTTTAGTGTTCCGTCAAGATCCTGAACGATAGAGCCCATTTGCCCGTACTGAAGCCAAAGGCGTCCTATTATGTTTTTGTAGTTGCTCTCGATACCAATACTCGCCATATTAATCTGGAACTCGTTGCTACGGCCTATAGATGATGAAATAGTATTTGTATTATCCTTAGGTTTGTTGAAGCTGTAGTTATAATAAGCATCTACATAAGCCACACCTCTAAGTATGGTTTCACCATTTTTGTCTTTCAGTTCTAATGGAAAATCGGTCTGACGATTTTGTCCGTTTATCCATGTCAGATCCATTCCGTCAAACGGAATTTTAGATGTTAATGTATCCTTTTCCTGTGCCTGCAAGCCTGTGGCTGCGAGAAGAAGCATTGCTAATTTGCTAGCTGTTTTCATGAGAAATATTTGAATTATTTAATTTGTTTGTTTTCGTTTGCTTTCGACTTGTTGTATCAGCCTCTCTGTCCGGCAGGCAGTTGGCACCTGCCGGAGTTTTGAAGCCACTCTAACAACAAAAAAATATGCCTTGGTTGATTGGTTGTATTGTGGGGAATCCGTTATTTTTTTGTCAGTTTGTCTAAAGCCAGATTTAACTTTAATACATTTATTTTTTGTGGGCCAAATAAGCCAAGCAAAGGTTTATCGGTATTGTTTTCAATAAGTGTTTCCAACTCTGATACTTTTATATTCCTTGCCTTTGCAATACGTTTCATCTGGAATTTTGCTGAAAGAATTGAGATGTCAGGATCGAGTCCGCTGGCACTTGCTGTTACCATTTCAACAGGTATTTCCTCTTTTTTCATTTCAGGGTTTTGTGCCAGTAGTAAATCAATGCGTTTTTGCACATCATTAAGGTATTCAGGGTTAGAAGGGCCTTTGTTGCTGCCTCCTGATCCGGCTGCATTATAAGCCACCGCCGATGGCCTTGCATAAAAGTAACCTTCACTCTTAAACTCCTGCCCGATATTGGCATAGTATGTCTTTCCGTTTGCGGTAATATGATTACCCTTGCCACGATTCGGCATTGCCTGTGCAACACCATATATTACCGCTGTATATACCCCCGAAAAACAGATAATGCATATAACTGTCAGCTTCAGGGTTTGTAAAAATGTAGTTTTCATGATTTTAGATTTAGAGGAACATTGCTACGGCAATATCAATTATTTTAATTCCGACAAACGGAACTATAACACCGCCGAGCCCATAGATAAAAAGATTACGCATCAGTAAAGCCGATGCACCAACAGGTTTGTAAGCAACCCCTTTTAGTGCCAGCGGAATAAGGAATGGTATTACTACCGCATTAAATATTACAGCAGAAAGTATAGCGCTTTCAGGGCTGTGCAGATGCATAATATTCAATCCCTGTAGTGCCGGTATGGCTGCTATAAACAAGGCCGGAATGATGGCAAAATATTTAGCAACGTCATTGGCAATACTAAAGGTCGTTAGTGTGCCTCGCGTCATTAGCAATTGTTTACCTATCTCTACGATCTCAATAAGTTTGGTTGGGTCATTATCAAGGTCTACCATGTTACCTGCCTCTTTAGCAGCCTGTGTTCCGCTGTTCATGGCAACGCCCACATCGGCCTGAGCAAGTGCAGGGGCATCATTGGTGCCATCGCCCATCATGGCAACCAGTTTGCCCATTGCCTGCTCATTTTTTATGTAGTTCATTTTGTCTTCAGGTTTTGCCTCGGCAATAAAATCGTCAACACCTGCTTTTTCAGCGATAAACTTTGCTGTAAGCGGATTGTCTCCCGTAACCATTACTGTTTTCACGCCCATTTTATGAAGCCTTTCAAAACGTTCACGGATTCCTGTTTTTATGATGTCCTGAAGTTCAATGACTCCCAAAACTTTCTCATTTTCGCATACAACAAGAGGGGTTCCGCCTTTACCTGATATCTTATCAACTTTACGGGCTACCATTTCAGGGAAGTGGTTGCCGTTTTTTTCTACAAGTGCTCGCATAGCATCTGCCGCACCTTTACGAATCCGCCTGCCGTTTACATCTACACCTGAGCTTCGTGTTTCTGCCGTAAATTTGATGAATACAGAACCATTTACTTTGAAATTAGGGTCGACACCGGAGAGTTCAATAATACTTTTACCTTCCGGGGTTTCATCGGCCAGTGAAGCGATGGT
>QFQM01000839.1 GCA_003243255.1 Flavobacterium psychrophilum
GCTATCTGGTATTTGGCTGCTACGACCTGCTGGGCCGCCATTACAGTCGCCATCGCTTGCCGGCACGCCAGGTCCTGCCGGTGGCGATGGTCTGCTACGCCTTCAATCTGAACTTCACCACCTGGATCGGCGGTGTGGCCATGCGCTACCGCCTGTACATGCGCCTGGGCCTTAGCGCCTCGACGGTAACGCGCATCCTCAGCCTCAGCCTGCTGACCAACTGGACCGGCTACATGGCGCTGGCTGGGGTGATCTTCTCCCTGCGCCTGGTGCAGCTGCCGGAAAACTGGGGGCTGGGCATGACCGGGCTGCAGCTGCTGGGCTTTGCCCTGTTGGGTGTGGTCAGCGCCTATGTCGGTATCTGCGCCTTTTCCCGTCAGCGCGTATGGCACCTGCGCGAGCGTTCGATCACCCTGCCTTCGTTGCGCATGGCGGTGATGCAAATAGTCCTGGGCGCGAGCAACTGGTCGCTGATGGCGGCCCTGATCTACTGGCTATTGCCGGAAGGCGCCGCCTACACCTCGGTGCTCGGGGTGCTGCTGATCAGCTGCATGGCGGCAGTGGTGGCGCATATCCCCGCCGGGCTGGGGGTGCTCGAGGCGGTGTTTCTCGCCCTGCTGCAGCATCAATACAGCCAGGCCAGCCTGATCGCCGCCCTGCTCGCCTATCGCGTGCTCTATTACCTGCTGCCGCTGCTGCTGGCCAGCGCTACCTACCTGGTGCTGGAAAAGCGCGCGAAAACGCTGCGCAAGCGTGGCGAACAAGGTGTCGAGACCCAGCCCGGCTAACCAGGCCAAACAACCTACTGACGCGGGGTGCGCCATGCGCACCGGCTGCACAAGACATCGGGGCCGGTGCACGCAGCGCACCGCTATGGACAACCACCCGGCGGATGGCGGGAACTCACGAGCGCGCTACGCAGGTCTATCTCACATCATTCAGCAAAACTGGAGGCATATCATGGCCAAGCCACTGCATCTGATCAGCTACATCCTGCACAACCAGCCGCACAGCGTCGAAGTCGAGTCGGATCGCGAACAGCTCACGCCCCACCAGGCGCGCTTCTATCTCAGCGCCCTGCACACCTTCGAGTGGCCCAACGAGTTCACCGACGTGCAGGTCAC
>QFQM01000840.1 GCA_003243255.1 Flavobacterium psychrophilum
ATTTTCGAAACAGCAGTTTCAAGTCGTTCTATCTGACCAGATTTAATCCCTCCACTCAGATTATTGGTTACTACATCAATGATAGACACTATTGCCTGTAAAGATGTTCTGAGTTCATGGCCTACCATACCTAAAAATGCATTTTTACTGGCAAAAGCAGCCCGTTCTGATAGTAACAATCGGTTAATTTTACTTATGTAAATAAATAGGACAAAAAGAAGCAAGGAAATCAACCCACCTGTAATAAACAGAAGAGTCCATAACTGCTGACGTTTGCTCCTGAAATCTTTAAGAGCGTCATTCCTTTGTGCTATTTCAGCCATATCAGCAAGATTTGTAACGGTTTTAGTTAGCGGTTTTATATCAGCTATGATTGTACTTATTTTTTTATAGTCAGGGTGATTATGCGAAAGCAGCCCGTCTATGTCTTCAAGCTTTTTGTTTATCGAATCAATTGTTTCTTCATAGCCTTGCTGTTTATATAGAGGTGCAGTCGCCTCACTCTTTACATAAATAACATTCAAACGAGAATAAAGGATATCGAATTTAAGCCTAACATCGTCAATAGTATTATCGCTATTGATTAGCGTGTAAAGCTCATTCAACTGTATAATGAATTTTGCCACTGAGAAACCGTAGTTTTCTTGGGTGCCAGCGACGGTGTATAAAGTTTTCTCCGATAAAAGACTATTGTACTTAACAACACTAGACACAGTGAATGCTATCAACAAAAGCAGAGCAACCAAAATGATAAAGAAATTTTTTTTCATTTGAGTACCGTAATTTTGTCTATCTGCCAAATGAACCGTGCAAGATAGTGTGGCGTGTTAAGCTCAATATAATGTTCATCTAAAGGGTATACCAAAAAATAAGGTCCAAAATCCCTTATTTGAAGCCTTTTTCCATCCATTTCTGTAGCCAATAAAATGTTATATTTTTCAACGTCTTTCATGTCTACAATGATTTCATAATCATTCAGGGCATGGAATTTTAGCTTTGTTCCATTAGCGCCAGCGAGTTTTAAAACATAACTTAGGTCGACGCCCTTGAATTTTACTTTTTTACCGGTTGGCGTCCAGGGTGTTGTCGTTACGATGGTATCCCGTGGGAACGAATCAAACTGC
>QFQM01000841.1 GCA_003243255.1 Flavobacterium psychrophilum
CGAGAAGATGTTGGCGTAGAAATAGAACTCCACAAAAAAATGCCCATTGGCAGTGGTTTGGGTTCTAGCTCTGCCAGTACCGTTGCAGGACTTTACGCCATTAACCAACTGATGGGCAATTTACTCACCGCAAAAGAGCTGGTGCCATTTGCCATGAAGGGCGAAGAAATTGCCTGCGGTTATGGTCATGCCGACAACGTTGCACCAGCCATTATGGGTGGTTTTGTATTGGTACGCAGTTACGAGCCTTTGGATGTGATTTCTTTACCAGTACCACAAGGCATGTATGCAGCTATTGTTTATCCAGAAGTGGATGTACCGACTAAAGATGCCCGCCAAATGATTCGTTCAAAAATACAGCTAAAAGATGCCGTGACCCAATGGGGAAATGTAGCAGGCTTAGTAAGCGGCTTATTTTTAAACGATTTGGATTTGGTTGGCCGCAGCATGAAAGATGTTTTGGTAGAACCTACACGTTCCATCCTTATCCCCGATTTTGAAGTGCTGCGTAAATTAGCGATGGAAAACGGTGCGGTGGGTTTTGGCATCTCAGGCTCTGGCCCATCGGTATTTGCCTTAACCAAAGATGAGGAAAGCGCTAAACTGATCACCAAAGCGCAACAAATGCACCTACACCAAATCAATATTCAAAGCCAAGCTTACGTGTCTGAAGTAAATACTGAAGGACCTAAAACATTGTAAAAATTGTTACGGGTTTTGTGTTATAAGTTACAGGACTAAATCCATAAACCAACAACTCATAACCGATAACTCGTAACCCACAACCCATAACCAATGCAATTCTATTCAACCAACAATAAAGATTTACGCGTTTCTTTTAAAGAGGCTGTTTTTAATAGCATGCCTTTAGACAAAGGACTATACATGCCCGAGGTAATTCCTCAATTACCTGCTTCTTTTATCGATAACATCGAAAAATATTCCCTAACGGAAATTGCTTATGAAGTAGCATCGGCTTTACTAAAAGACGAAATTCCTGCCGATGATTTAAAAACCTTGGTAGAAGAGGCTGCCAATTTTGATGCCCCTGCTGCTCCCTTAGATGACAACACATTTGTTTTAGAGCTTTTTCATGGTCCTTCCCTAGCATTTAAAGATTTTG
>QFQM01000842.1 GCA_003243255.1 Flavobacterium psychrophilum
ACCTGAAAGGTGAGCAACACTACTGTAACCAAGCTTATCCGCAATTTCGCTTAGACTGAGTTCGTCATAGAACAGCAATTCTTTGACCTTTTCTATTTTTTGCTTGATGATGTACTGTTCAAGCGTAACGCCTTCCACGCCCGAAAAGAGGTTGCTTAAATAGTTGTATTCATAGTGCATCTCTTCAGATAGAAGTGTTGACCAGTTAACTTTTAGATCAACCTTTTCGGAATGATGGATTAATTGAATGATCTTATTTTTGATCGATTCGATCAAACGTGCTTTCCGATCATCGATTCGCTCGAAACCAAGATTAATCAACGCTGAATCCAACCGGTCCTGCTGGTCGTCAGAAAGATTGTCCTCTTTGACGGTGACTTCTCCCAAACTAATCTTCTCCGCATGCAGGCCTTGCTTTTCCAGTTCCTGTTGTACAACCATTATGCAGCGGTTGCAGACCATGTTTTTTATATATAGAGTAGTCATAGGCAGGTCAAAGATCGCCAATTTGAGCTGCACTCGCTTATATAATTGTAGCTAACGATTATAAAATTCCATGATTTTGCTGAGTTTCAATGCCGATAGGGCCTTTATTTTGTGTTCTTGTGGCACTTTAGTATTTTAGCATTTTCTAAAATACTATGGCCGATAATACGTGTATTCGAGTCCTTGCCGATGTCAATCAAATAAAGGAGTGCCGGGAAAAAGTCAAATCATTAGATGGCTCTCTATTGTTACTAGCGAATGCATTCAGCCTTGTTGGTAATGACGTAAGAATTAAGATCCTTTACCTGCTCCAGGAGGAAGGGCAACTTTGTCCTTGCGATCTCAGTGATATTTTGGGCATGAGTGTATCTCCGGTATCTCAGCATCTTAGAAAGCTTAAGGATTCAAAAATCATTATTGCGAAGAAAACCGGTCAGACTATATTCTATTCTATTAGCGCTGAATATTCAGAAATTCTCAAGCCTGTTTTCAAACTGATCAATAACAATAAAGTGTTACAAATGATATGAAAGCATCTGTTCTGTTGACCGTTTTAAGTTCGGCTATCGCATCGCTTTGCTGCATCGTTCCTTTTCTTGGTATAGTTGGGGGATCGGGAAGTATTATGTCATCTGT
>QFQM01000843.1 GCA_003243255.1 Flavobacterium psychrophilum
TAAACCTCAAACAGGTACGAACATTGGCCGCCTTGCCGGCATGTGAGGCGACAGAGTCAATTGCGCTTTGCCAACTGCCGCGTACAGTGGCACGACTTTCGATTCGCCCGCAGGAGCCCTTCATGTCCGACCGTTACCTCGCCTTCGCCAACTCCCCCACTGGCCGCCGCCTGGTCGGCGCCCTTGGCCTGCCGGCGCCTGTGCGCCTGGAACGCTGGATGGCCGGCCGCGTGCGACCGGTGGACGGCGCCCTGCTGCTCGGTGGTGAAGGCGAACTGCTCCAGGCCGTGATGCCCTTCGCCAACAAGCTCACCGATCAACTCTTCTCAGCTCGCGACGGCCAGCTCGACCTGCCCCGCTGGACCGCCGAGCACGGCCCCAAACTCAAGGCGCTGGTATTCGACGCCAGCCACCTGACCCGTTTCGAACAGCTGATCGAGCTGCGCGATTTCTTCCAGCCCACCTTCAAGGGGTTGGCCAATAGCCCTCGCGTGGTGGTGCTGGGGCGTGCGCCCGAGTCGATCAAAGACCCGATCGCCGCCAGCGTGCAGCGCTCACTGGAAGGTTTCACCCGCTCGCTGGGCAAGGAAATCCGTCGCGGTGGCAGCGTGCAGTTGCTCTATGTCGGCAAGGGTGGCGAGCAGCAACTGGAAGGCGCGCTGCGCTTCTTCCTCTCGCCCAAGAGTGCCTATGTTTCTGGCCAAGTGCTGCGCCTGGGCGCCTGCGGCGAACAGGTCAAGGACTGGACGCGCCCATTGGCCGGCAAGAAGGCCCTGGTCACCGGCGCCTCGCGCGGCATCGGTGCCGCCATCGCCGAAGTGCTGGCGCGTGACGGCGCCGAGGTGGTGCTGCTCGATGTACCACAGGCGGCCGATGCGCTGCAGGCGTTGGCCGCGCGCCTGGGTGGGCAGGCGGTGACCCTGGACATCTGCGCCGAGGACGCGCCGCAGCGCCTGGTCGAGGCGCTGCCCGAGGGCCTGGATATCGTCGTGCACAACGCCGGCATCACCCGCGACAAGACCCTGGCGAAGATGAGCGATGCGTTCTGGAACTCGGTGATCGACGTCAACCTCAAGGCGCCGCAGGTGCTGACCCAGGCGCTGCTGGACGCCGACAAACTAC
>QFQM01000844.1 GCA_003243255.1 Flavobacterium psychrophilum
CATACTACTTTTCAGTTTTTATTCCTCCAACGAATCTCGTCTTTCACCACGAGCAAACACATACAAACGATGAACTTCCTTTCCAACAAACATAAACAAGTTCAAAAGCAGCTGAATAACGGTGATAATAGTGACACCGGCAAACAAGCCAAAATGACCGCCAAGCTCGGAAATAAAACGAGGCACCGTTGTCGTTCCAAACTCCTGGTAAAACTCATACTAAAACGGAGACGTTTAAAAGTCAGTTGTGGATGAGTAAGAAATGCAGACTTTTGAGCCAACATAAAAATGTTGTTAAAGCCAAGTTTACCGAAAAATTAACCAGAACTCCTCTACCCTTAGGTTCTAAAAAACCCTACCTCCAAATCGACGTAACCCAGTTCCAATCGAAAATCCGGTATGTTTACCTCAAAAAAGCGTAGTCTATCGCGTTTTGCCTCACTCGTGTGCAGTGTGTATCGTCTGTCGTGTCTGAAGCATGATGGTAGGCACTAAACATTTTAAATTAGCTCGAAAATCTTAAATTTTAAACAAAAAGTTCCAACTGACCTTCGACCCATTGAGTGAGGTATCACTGATAAACGCGTAATTTCGAGCCACCACTCCGGGCTCGCAAATCTCGGCATAAGGTGTCCTGTAGTGCATATAGAAAAGAGTGCAATTGAACGGATCAACCAAGCGTGTGTGCAGCCATTTTCGGACATAACACGCAGAGCGACCACGGGTTTCGTCGGAATTGAAGCATTGAGTGCTGCTCGGCATCATACTGAAAAGTTTGAAATGGGCAAGGATGTAGGTAAAAGTGATGTTCTAAAGGCAATGGACTGCATGGTTAGTAGATTTTTTGTTGGTCGTTTTGACGTGTAGTAAATTGCTAGAAAGCTGAGCCGTAGTTTAATTTGGGAAGTGCAAATTTTAGGTCAAAATTAAAAGTCCCCTTTTAACCCAAAAATCGAATCTTTCATTAGTTACATAGAGTCGCACCTCAGCTTCCAAACAAACTGTCTCACATCAAAAAACAAAGGCTCTTACTAACTATTCCAATCCATTCTCCCCCAAAGTCCAACCTACTCAATGTCAGTCCATCCCAAAGTAGACCCAAATCATTTGAAAACAAACAT
>QFQM01000189.1 GCA_003243255.1 Flavobacterium psychrophilum
AGATGGAAACAGTTATAAAATGATATCTGTAACAGCTGGTATTGTTCAAAACGGTTTACAGCAGGTAAGTTCAGAAGAGCTTTCTAAAACCTCTAGACTCGTTGTGAAAAATGCTTATTCATTACTTATGAAGGTAATGAATGGGGGAGAGGATAAATGAGGATGATAGTAGTTAAAGTCCAAAATTGAATTTTTATGAGTTATACTTTGAAGTTTGAGTGATAAAAATTCCATAAAGATTCAATTATAGAAAGAAAAACAAAAGGAGGCCTTTAGGCCTCCTTTTATTAAATTAAAGCTGATACTTCAATAGCACTGCTACAGCCTCATAATAGTCTTTCTCGGTTTCCAAAAAGTTATTTAAGGTAGTGTAGTAATAACTTACTTCCATGAAGTACTCTATAGATGACAGCTGCCCCAAAGCAAAAGCCTTATTGAGTAAAACCCTGTTTCGGGCCGATGTGTCAAGATTCGCCGCCTCATAAGCTTCCATGGTAACCTTGAGGTTCGCATAGTTCTCATACAGGTGTTTTATATGATAGTAATGTTCGTTCTTGTGGGCATCAATGTCTGCATCTGCAGCCAAAATTTCAGCCTCGCGCTGCTTTATTACATTCTTATTCTCCCAAAGCGGTATTGAGATACCGGTATGGACACCATTATAGGTTTGGCCTAAGATACCCTGATAATGATAACCAACCTCAATCTTTGGTAGTGTCATGGACTTACTCAAGGATAGGTTTGTTTCAGCAACCACTTTCTGCTGCTCAAGTATTTTCCTGTCAGGGTCATTGGCTTCATACTCCTGCTCAAGCTCTTCAAAAGGAGGTATCTTAGGGAGTAAGGGATATACAGTATCTTTAAATATTATCTGTTCCCCGCCATTCAACTCTGTCAGCTTCTGATTCAACTGGCTAATCGTCGAGAGGTTCTTTTGGTACTCCTTCTTCACCTCTACCAACTGGAGATTGGCCTTGTTCAGGTCAAGTATATTGCCGTCCCCTTTATCCATTTTTGTCTTGAAATCAGCCGCAAGCTTCTCAGCATCTGCAAGCCGCTTGGTAAGTTGTACATTCATCTTATTATAATGCACTAACTGAATACAAGCGGTCTTTGCTTCTAAAAGTATATCCTGCCTTAGGGATATCATGTTGAAATCAGCCTGTTTCACCTGCTCATCGGCCAGTTTTCTCTTTCTTGTGTAAGCCGTTGGGAAATCAAACGACTGAGACACGGTAAAATCAGTTTGATTTCCTGCATTAGCAGGAGTGCCTATCAGGTAGTCGTATTCAATTACAGGGTTGGCAGGTGTCAACCCTGTATTATATTCCAGTTTCCGTGCTTCCCATGCCTGCTTGTTAGCAGAGATGGTTTTGTTATTTTTAGTAACAGAAGCTAACGTATTATCAATATTGGATTGTGCTGTCATGGACAAGGCAGAAACCAACGTACCTATGTATGTTAAAATCCTAAGCTTCATTGTTCTCTTTTTTACTATTAGACATATAATAAACTACAGGTACAATAAAGATGTTTAGTAGTGTTGAAGTCAGTAAGCCTCCTAATATGACCTTAGCCATTGGGCTTTGTATCTCATTGCCTGGCAAATCACTTGCGATGGCTAAAGGAATCAGTGCCAGACCAGCGGTTAGTGCCGTCATGAGTATCGGACTAAGCCTGTCTTTTGAGCCTTGGATTATGGTATCATAAAGGCTGTGACCTTCTTGTTGCAGTGTTTTGTAATGAGAAACCAACAGGATACCATTTCGCGTTGCGACACCAAATAGCGTTATGAACCCTATAATAACAGGGATGCTGAGAATACCACTTGTGAAATAAATGGTAAGAACTCCACCAATCAAGGCCAATGGCAGGTTAAGCAAGATTATTGAAGCTGTCTTGAGCTGCCTGAATTCCTGAAAGAGTATGAGAAATATTATCAGGATTGACATAAAAGAAGTCCATAACAACGTTTTGGATGCTTCCGCTTCTGCCTCAAATTGTCCGCCATATTCAATATGATAGTCTTCTGGAAGCTTGATTTTCTCACCCACAATCTTCTTAATTTCCTCAATCACACTTTTCTGGTCACGCCCAGCAACGTTAGCCGAAACAACCGTCTTACGTTCTACATTCTCACGGTTAATAGTATTCGGCCCCGAGGTGCTTACTACATCAGCTACATACTCCAAAGGAATTTTCTGGCCGTCATGGGTATCAGTCATGGTGTTCCTCATGTTCTCAATCCTGCCACGGTTTTCATCATCATACTTAAGCATCAGGTCGAACGTTCGGTTGCCTTCGTAGATTTCCGATACCTTTTCTCCTGCAAAAGCTACATCCACAAACTCATTGAACTCTCCGATAGTTATACCATAGTAGTTAAGCATGTCACGCTTAGGTTTTACCTGTACTTGCGGAATCTCTACCTGTTGCTCTACGCTTAAATCTACAAGCCCTTCTATACCCTGAATTTCATTCTTCACCTGATTGGATAGGGTAAAGAGCTTGTTAAGGTCGGTGCCAAATATTTTGATAGCGATGTTTGCGCGCGTTCCAGACAGCATGTGGTCAATACGGTGACCGATAGGTTGGCCTATAGTAATATTCGCCCCCGATACACCTGAGAGTTTTTCCCTTACATCGGCCATAAACTCTTCACGGCTCCGCTCTTCAAGATGGAAAGGCACTTCAATCTCGGCAGAGTTCACACCCTGCGCATGTTCGTCAAGTTCAGCGCGTCCTGTGCGCCTTGTGGTTACCTTTATCTCTGGGACAGTTAACAACGCTTTTTCAACCTGAGTACCAATCTTGTTGCTCTCGTCCAGTGAAATACCAGGAAGGCTTACTACGCTTATGACAAGTGAGCCCTCGTTGAATTCAGGCAGGAAGCTTCTTCCCAATTGCCCCATCAATATTAGGGCTATCACAAATAATCCCAAGGCGGCACCGATAATGGTTTTCTTCATCTGCATCACTCTTTCCAGAGTCTTTACATATATAACCTGTAGCCGTTCAACAAGCCAGCTTTCCTTATGCTGTTTTTTAAGCATTTTATCGTCGGTTAGCAGATAACTGCACAACACAGGAGTAAGAGTAATAGACACTATCAAAGAAGCAAATAGCGCTACTATGAATGCTATTCCAAGAGGAGCGAGCAATTTTCCTTCCATACCTGAAAGGAAAAACAATGGTATAAAAGCAACGATAATGATGAAAGTAGCATTAATTACCGAATGGCGTATCTCAAAAGAAGCATCAAAAATTACCGTAAACTTGTTCTTTTGGAGTTCAGGCGGTAACTGGGCATTTTCCTTAAGCCGTTTGTAAACGTTCTCCACATCAATTATCGCATCATCCACTAAGTCACCGATAGCGATAGCCATTCCGCCAAGACTCATGGTATTGATTGTAAAACCCATCCATTTAAGCGTAAGGATAGCCACAATCAAAGAAATCGGGATAGCCAAGAGTGATATAACCGTTGCCCGCCAATTCATCAAAAACAGGAACAGTATCACTATTACGAATATAGTGCCTTCCATCAGCGTTTTCTGAATATTGCTAATCGAAGCATTGATGAAGTCAGCCTGACGGAACACGTGGGTATCCACATTAATGTCAGCAGGTAATGTCTTTTTCAGGTCAGCAACAACCTGATCAATTTTCTCGGTGAGTTCTAAGGTATTTGTAGAAGGCTGTTTCTGAACAGTCAGTACCACTGCCGGTTTTCCACTTTTCGCAGCATCACCGATTTTGGGTGCTCCCGCAATTTTTATCTCAGCGACATCCTCAATCTTGATTTGGTTACCGTTTACCACCTTAATGACCGATTTTGAGAGGTCGGCTATGTCGTTGGTACGGCCTGTCCCTTTAATGATATATTCATTACCATACTCATTCATGAATCCGCCTGTAGCATTTCCATTGGCCTCTTTAGAGGCTTTAAGCAACTCATTCAGGGTTACGTTATAGAATTTCATCTTATCAGGCGAAGCAAGAATCTGGTATTGCTTATATTCACCTCCGTTCACCACAACCTGGGCAACACCTCCGGTAGCCAATAGCCTTGGGCGTATTGTCCAGTCAGCGATAGTACGCACATCCATCATCGAAGTACTGTCTGCTGTCAGGGAGATAAACATAACTTCTCCCATAATACTGGATTGGGGGGCCATAGTAGGATTGCCCACATTATCAGGCAGCCTTTCTCCAACTGAAGCAATCTTCTCATTGATAATCTGGCGGGCAATGTAAATATCAGTGTTCCATTCAAATTCAATCCAAACGATGGAAAGCCCTGTGGATGATGAACTGCGAACCCTTCTCACATTAGTAGCACCGTTAACCGCTGTCTCTAGTGGGAAAGTAACCAGCTTCTCAACCTCTTCGGGAGCCATACCGTGAGCCTCTGTCAATACAGCTACTGTAGGGGCTGTAAGGTCAGGAAATACGTCTACTTCCATGCGGCTAGCTGTAACGCTGCCGAATATGATAAGCAGGACGCTTGCAATGACAACTATTAATCTGTTGTGCAATGCAAAATTTATAATTCTGTTCAGCATGGCTTTTAGTGTTCATGCCCATGTGCAGGTGAAGCACCGGAAGCAGATGATAACTTAATTTGATAAGCTCCTTTTGTAACTACTCTTTCGCCTTCTGATAATCCGGATAGTATCTGAACATCCTTGCCGTCATTAGCACCAAGGGTAATCTCACGCTTCTGAAAGCTTTCACCGGCGGTCTGAACGTACACATAGAATATGCTTTGCTCCTCCATAACTGACGAATAAGGTATCACCAACGCATCGGATTTAGCATCCGACTTAAGGTAAATCTGAACGCCTGAGCCTGATATTAACTCAACTATGTTATCAATCTCAAATGTAATAGGGATGAAAGGTGAACCCGTTGAAGCACTTTTTCCATAAGATACTACCCTGCCGTTCAAGGATGCAGTATCGTAGGTTTTACCGTCGGGTAAGCTAAAGTTAGCAGAAGTAACAGATGCCAATTTGGCAAAATACTTCTGTGACACATTGGCCTGTAGCAAAAGCCTTTTGTTTTTAGATACTGTAGCTAATGGTGTACCCGCCTGTACAAACTGCCCATCTGTAACATTTACTGTTTTGATAAATCCAGACATGGGAGCGGTAATGTTTTGCCCTTTTGCCGAGTAATTTTTTGAAACGGTGTTGTATTCATTACGCGCGTTTTCATAGAGCAACTTGGTAGTCTGGAATTCCTTTTGGGAAATTATCTTGTCCTTTGCCAGTTCCTCTGCACGTTCATAGTCTGCCTTCAATTTATGGTAACTCATACGGGCTTCCCTTACAGTTGCATCAATATTGCCCTGGGCGAGATTGTCTCCTGATATTAAAAACAGTGAACTACCTTGATTTACAGCATTACCTATTATAGCTTTATTACCGCTGAATGTTACGATACCGTCTGCCTTGGCTGATATTACAACTTCATCGCCCGGGGCTGAAATGATTTGCCCGCTGGTCTTGATTACATCCGAAAAGGGTTGCTTTGTTGCCCGTTCGTTCGCAAACTGTATTTTCCAGGCCTGCTCTTTAAGGAAAGAAATATCACCTGATGCAGATTCTGATGGTTGCGCTTTGAGGGCTGCTTCCTGATTAGGATAAATAGTTACATCTGGAATTTCTATTCTGTCCGTAAAATCCCTTGTTTTAATCTCAAAAATAAGCGTACCCTTACCAGCAATCTTAGGCTGTAATGAGAGCCTGTAAATGCCGGGTGAGCTTGGTGAAGCAGCACTATTGCGTATTCCTTTGTCCCCCATTACCAGGCTTACGGTAACAGTTCCTTCTGTTAAAGGTTTAAACTCCTCTCCAAGTAGGGTGAAATGTGCTGCAAATTTTGATGCCTCACCAACGATGAGCGGCTTAAACTCAACAAATAATTCAGATTTATCTGTGTATAGCGTATGTGCTGACGGTTCCAACTCAGAACCCTCAGCCTTCCCACTATTATTGTAATTGCAGCCAGTAGCAGCAACAAACAATAACAGCAGTGCTGTTATTTTGCGTAACATGTCCGGTAAATCTTAGTGTTGGTGGTCGTGACCATCACCATGGTCATGGTTGTGCTCTGTTTCAGTTTTTACAGTATCATTGCCAACTGTAAATTCTTCTTGTGAATGTGCTTCATTATCATGGCTATGATCGTGACCGTCACCTTCATGATGCTCGTGGCCGTTACGGTCATGACCTTCATGGTTATCATTTTTTTGTTACAGGCTACGACTAAGGCAATTGAGAAAATTGCTATAATTACTTTTTTCATTTTTGTAAAATTTAGATTTCTATTTAATTCATTTCCCGAGTTTGGGATAAGTACGAGTTAAACAGATTGGGAAGGTGGACCCCGAAAATCTAAACTTACAAGATGAGGAGAAATGTAGATATACTTACAATCATATAACTGCTTAACAGGCTTATGGTAAGCTTGCAGAGCAATGAATTGGGATTGTTGCTGAATAGTGGCAGGTAACTGCTGGTAAACCGTTTTACTTACTTCATGTTTTTGTATTGAAGTAAAACAGTCGGCTGAATGGCAGTGATGAGAAAACAAGTCTGATATTCCCTTATGCTCATGTTTGTGATGCTCATGGTGGTGTCCGGGAGCATGCTGATCAGCGTGGTGGTGCGGTACAAGCGAATGCCCAAGCAATATGATGCTTGTTATGAGGCTCACTATAAATCGTATTGACTTGTACTGCATGAAACAAATGTAATAAAATAGTGTGAAGTTTGAAATATCTTCAATGAAACTAATTAAGATGTTCGTAAGTTAGTAATTGAATTATTGAAAATTAAGTTTAATCTTTATTAGAGTTAAATGCCCATAATACTTACAGGCAGATTCAGTTCCTTGAGTAGCTTATTATTGTTTTGAATTGAAGTTTAATCTAAACAATACTATCATTTTACAAAAACTCGCACCAATGGTGTGAGTTTTATATTAACAGAAAATCGAACACCATAAATGACAATTGGAATCACTTAGTGGTGTTTTAGATTAAGATATTCACAACATTACTTTCAATGTAATGCGTATTCAATAAAAAAATGCCTCTTGCAAATTGCAAAAGGCATCGGTGGAATCGCCGGGAATCGAACCTAAGTTCGGAAACCTGCATATTTATTAATGTTTTTCAACTTTCAAAAGAGCATTGCACCTAATTTGCACTGTATAAATGAAGCGAGATAATTCAGAGCCGCTACATCCGCTCGTAACCATAGTAGAAAGCGTTCACTTGGTGGAATCAGGAAAGAAATTGCCGGAGAAGTTTATGTTAGATTTCTATATCATATCCTATAAAAATGATCCGACTGGTAAACTAAAATATGGACAGCATTATTACGAATTTGAAAAAGGAACCATGCTTTTTTTAGCTCCCCGTCAACTATTGGCAGCAGAAAACAACCTGCAACACGCAGGGTATAGTATCATAATACATCCTGATTTTTTTAGAGGTTTCTCATTAGACAATACAATTAAAAAGTTTGGTTTTTTTTCCTATTCTGTTCACGAAGCATTACATCTTGCAGAGAATGAGCAAACGGTGATTACCAATATTTACAGAACCCTGATTGATGAAATAAAAACAAGGTATGACGATTCTTCGTTCATTCTTATCAGGAGCATGATCGAATTACTATTAAATTACTGCAACCGATTTTACAAACGACAGTTTATTACACAACAAACAACAAATAGCGACCTCCTCGACCGACTTGAACATCTTTTGAATGAGTATTTTGATAGCGAAATGGGATTACAGAATGGGTTGCCTACTGTAAAATATCTTGCACGACAACTTCACTATTCGCCTCGTTATCTAAGTGATATGCTCCGTTCACTGACTGGGGAATCAGCTCAATTGCATATCCAAAATATGGTCATTGAAAAAGCAAAACAATTATTATCTGCCAGTAATCTTTCAGTAGCAGAGATTGCTTACCAACTTGGTTTTGAGCGCCCACAATCCTTCAATAAACTCTTCCGCAAAAAAACTGAAATATCCCCACTTCAGTTCCGCCGTTCCTTTAATTAGTAATCGATTTTGCTGATTTTTATCCAATCTGCAATTTGGATACAACATCCGCTCTTTGGGAAACATTTACTGTTTCCTATCGTCAGACATTTGTGTTCAATCACAGGACGTTCGCTGATGGGAACACTGATAGAGAACTGTCAGTATGGAACCATTTGAACGCTCTCTGCATTAGATTTATGAACAGAAATGACCATTAGTTCGCAGTTTAACAGAAAAAGTTAAAAGAAGTGTAATATAAGCGGAAGGAACTTTTTTTGATAAAACGAGCCTAATGTACTCAAAACTAATACCTTATAGTTCTTTAATATTATTTTGCCTTTTCTCTATAATACTTTAGCTCACGCTTCTAAAATCAAAGCAAAAAAAAGAAAAATGGCAGTTTTCTTTTTCGATTCAGGACCTAGATTTGAGACTTATTTTTCTGAGAAATCTTTCTTGCCCTTTTCTATTGACACCAATTCTTTACTCATGAAAACTTGCTTGCATCTGGTGCAGCGGCCGTATAAGCCAATTAGATTAACGTGTTCTACAACCTCAACTCTCCTTCTTTGTCAGCATCACACGCGGTTTGCAAACATGGCTGGAACCGAAATTGTCAGCATTAACCAAGAAGGGATCTTCCCTGTTCACGTCATTTTGATTTAACGATGTTGTGTATTTCTGAATCTAA
>QFQM01000845.1 GCA_003243255.1 Flavobacterium psychrophilum
CCACTTTGTGAGTAATGTGCTTAACCATAACAAGGCTGCCGAGGCTAAAAATGCAGAAGCTTTGGAAAAAGGAGAAGCGCCTACGGTAACCATCTTGAAACCAATTATTGGGGTAGAGTTTTTTGTGTGTGAGAACCACACCGATAAAACCCGAAAAGATGATGGCTACCAAGTGGTGTTTTTGGCCAAGAACAAGCAAGGCTATCACAACTTGGCAAAAATGTCGTCAATTGCCTATACCAAAGGTTTTTATTATGTGCCTAGGATAGACAGGGCCATTGTTGAACAGTACAAGGAAAACCTGATTGTACTTACAGGTAACATGTATGGAGAGGTGCCAAGTAAAATCTTGAACATTGGTGAAAAGCAAGCGGAAGAAGCTTTACTGTGGTGGAAAGAGCAATTTGGAGAAGATTTGTACATCGAGCTCATGCGCCACGGACAGGAAAATGAAGACCGTGTAAATGAAGTGTTGGTGAAAATGGCCGCTCAAACTGGGGTGAAAATGGTTGCCACCAACAATACTTATTACGTTAACAAAAAAGATGCGCATGCCCACGATATTTTACTTTGTGTAAAAGATGCTGAAAAACTAGCCACGCCAATTGGTCGTGGTAGAGGTTTTAGGTACGGCATGCCTAACCAAGAATATTATTTAAAGTCGTCAGACGAGATGAAAGATCTGTTTGCCGATATACCAGAAGCGATTATCAATGTACAAGAAGTTATTGATAAGATAGAAACCTACAAGCTCGCAAGGGAGGTATTACTACCCAAATTTGATATTCCCGAAGAATTTGTGGTGGCAGAGGATGAAGCTGATGGTGGAAAAAGAGGTGAAAACAAATTCCTTCGCCATTTAACCTATGTGGGTGCCGAAAAACGTTACGGGGAACTTACTCCAGACATCACTGAACGTTTGGATTTTGAGTTGGCTACCATCGAAAAAACGGGGTATCCAGGTTATTTTTTGATTGTACAAGATTTTATTGCCGAAGCCCGCAACAGGGACGTATCTGTTGGGCCAGGTCGTGGTTCAGCAGCAGGTTCTGCGGTAGCTTATTGCTTGGGAATTACCAATATCGACCCAATTAAATATGACCTCCTTTTTGAGCGTTTC
>QFQM01000190.1 GCA_003243255.1 Flavobacterium psychrophilum
GGCGGGTATGAAAAGTGAAGAGGTTACCCTTGTAGTATACGATATAGCTTCAGGAAAATCTACAACACTTAAAACTGAAGGCCCTAAAGAGCAATACCTAACTACAGTTACCTGGTCACCGGATGGTAAAAAAGTATATGTAGGTGTACTAAACAGAGAGCAAAATGACCTGAAACTAAATCGCTATGATGCTGCAACTGGTAATTTTGAGAAGACATTGTTTGAAGAGAAGGCTTCAACTTATGTTGAGCCGCTTCACGACCTTACTTTTGTTCCCGGTAAAAATGATCAGTTCCTCTACAGAAGTGAAAAAGACGGATTCGAGCAACTATATCTTTATAATACAGACGGCAAGCAACTTAAAAAACTTGGCTATCTTGATGTAGTAATCACTGAGTTCTTAGGCTTTGATACAGCTGCAAAAAATGCTCTTTATGTAGGTACTGCGGATAACGGACTTGAAAGACAAGTATATAAAGTTGAACTTTCATCGGGTAAAACCATCCCTCTAACAACACAGTCGGGCACACATAATGCCATAATCAGCACTGACGGGACTTATGCTCTTGACAGTTTTAGCAATAGGGTTACTCCAAATACTGTTACGGTAATCAACCTTAAGGACAAGAAAGATACAAATACTATTCTTACAGCCGAAAACCCGTATGCAGGCAAAACAATACTCCCTAAAATGGAGTTGGTTACTGTCACTTCTGCAGACGGCAAAACACCACTTAACGGAAGGCTTATCTACCCTGCTGATTTTGATGCAACAAAAAAATATCCTGTAATTGTATATGTTTACGGAGGTCCACATGCCCAATTGGTTACAAACAAATGGTTAGGCGGAGCTTCATTGTTTGACTATTACCTTGCACAACAGGGATATGTAGTATTTACATTAGATAACCGTGGAAGCGACGCACGTGGACGCGATTTTGAACATGTAGTTCATCGTAACCTTGGAGTTAACGAAATGGCAGACCAGATGAGAGGTGTTGAATTCCTTAAATCTAAGGCATTTGTAGACCAGAACAGGATTGGTGTTTCAGGATGGAGTTTCGGTGGATTCATGACATCTTCACTTATATTAGATCATGGTGATGTATTTAAAGTTGGTGTTGCCGGAGGTCCGGTTTGCGACTGGAAATACTATGAAATCATGTACGGTGAGCGTTATATGGATACGCCACAGGAAAACCCTGAAGGTTATGCCAAAACAAACATTATCGACAAAGCAAAACAACTTAACAGCAGATTGCTTATTATCCACGGCGCTCAGGATCCGGTAGTGGTTCAGCAGCACAGTATGGAGTTTATCAATGCATGTATTGCAGCCGGTAAACAGGTTGATTATTTCCTTTATCCAAACCACGAACACAATGTACGCGGCAAAGACAGGATTCACCTGAACCAGAAAATCGCTGATTATTTTGATACTTACCTTAAAAAGTAATAATATTGACGGAGGCTTAGGCCTCCGTTTTTTATACCTTCAATTATGGACAATCCAATTACAAAACTCAACCGCTTTACTACCCTTCCTATTCTCCTTGATATGCTTGAGAGGAAGAAACTTACCTTACTTAATCCAAGACTTTGGGAAGATAAAAACGACTCAGAGATTATTCTCGAATATAAAAGCAGAAAAGGGATCGAAAATTTATTTGCGTTATGTTTTTCTCATGATGATGAGACAATCCATCACTGGAAAACCTATTCAAATGGGCCTAGTGGGTGCGTAATTGAGTTTGATGCAAAAAAACTATTTGCAATACTGGATGAAATTCCGGGATTGAAGCACAGAAAGGTCATTTACAAAAAGATTGATGAAGTATCGTCTAAAAAAACAATAGAACTTACCGATGTTCCTTTTACCAAACGCTGGCCATATCGCTGCGAAGAAGAATACCGTATAATTTATGAGACCAATGAAAAAATGGATTTCTTTGAAATTGAGATTCCGTTAAGCGTTATCCGAAAGGTTACTATCAGCCAACAAATGCCTGAACAGATTTATAATACCATTAAAAGCCATCTTAAAGGGACTACGAAAAATCCGGACAGCAGGATAAGCCGTTCTACTCTCTACGAGAACAAACGCTGGATCAATGGATTTAAAAAGATGTAAAACAAAAACGCCTGATACATTTTATCAGGCGTTTTTGTTTTTAAAGACTATTTAACTTCTTTGATTCCTTTTATAAACAACCAGCTCATATAGATCTTATCTCCCCCGGCCTGTCTTGCATATTGGAATTTAGGTGTAAGTATTGTTGTTGCCACAGCAGAAATGAGCGGTAACATCCAACCTGTTACATGGGTAAAAGTATATAACAGGAAGTAGCTTAGACAATAGAAAAAAACAAATCCTAAAAGATTGTATACAAATGCTTTGTTTTGTTTGTTCATCTTATTATGTATTATTCTGATTCGTTATTGTTATTCTGGAATTTAGCTCTTTTACTGCCCTCGTACATTTCGTATTTCACAAAACGTGTCTCCAGCTTACCATTGAATAACTTTATCTTACGCGAAGGCTTAAGCCCAACAAATTTAAGTGCTTCAATGTTTGCAGTAATAAACCATGCATTAGTTCCCGGATAGCTTTGTTTTAATGTATCACCTATTTCACGATAAAAGCGCTCCATATTTACATCAAGCCTTTCTCCATATGGTGGGTTAAAAACCATATGCAATGGCCCTCTTGTTTCTTTCTCAGTCGTAAAGAAATCCTGCTGGCTAATGGTTACGTAATCAGCAAGGTTAGCATTATAGATATTATCTTTAGCTTTAGTAACTGCTGACGGAGCCTTATCATAGCCTTTAATAGTATAATGGAATTCACGTGTCTTATTCATCAGTGAATCAACGATTTTATCAAAAAGATCATTATCCCAGTCGTTCCATTTTTCAAAGGCAAACTCTTTGCGATTTATGTTTGCAGGGATATTGCAAGCGATCATGGCGGCTTCTGCTAATATTGTTCCCGAACCACACATCGGGTCTATAAAATCACCCTGACCATCCCAGCCGGAAAGCAATAACATACCCGCGGCAAGAACTTCATTAATTGGAGCGATATTCGTAGCCGTCTTATAGCCTCTTTGGTGAAGCGATTGCCCTGAAGTATCAAGTGCTACAGAGCATTGGTCGTTATGGATATGCAGGTTGATCCTTAAATCCGGAAAATCTTTATCAATGTTTGGCCTTTTGCCAAAACGATCCCTGAATTGGTCAACAACAGCATCTTTAGCTTTTAAGGCAACAAACTGAGAATGGTTAAAATGATCTGAATGCAGGGTAACATCAATTACAAACGACTGGTTTGCATTAAGGTATTTAGACCAGTCTATTCCCTGAATACCTTTATATAGGCTTTGTTCATTATAGGCCCTGAAGTGATAAATAGGCTTAAGTATCTTAAGAGCAGTTCTTAAAGCCAGATTAGCTTTATACATAAAGCCTTTATCTCCTTTAAAGCTTACCATCCTTACGCCCTGTTCTACTTCCTGTGCACCTAAAACCTGTAATTCTTTAGCCAGAATTTCTTCAAAGCCAAAAAAGGTTTTAGCAATCATTTTAAAATTATTTTCCATGTGTACCAATCAAATTCTTGGCAAAAATAAACTAATTTTGCCGGTACATTCAATGAATATGCAAAAAGAAACAAATAACTGGTTTGCATCCTGGTTCGACACACCTTATTACCACATACTTTACAAGGATCGTGACCATGAAGAGGCACAGCTCTTTATGGATAATATTACCCAATACCTAAACCTGCCTGACGATGCCAAAATTCTTGATCTCGCATGCGGTAAAGGCCGTCATTCCATCTACCTTAGCCAGTTAGGTTATGATGTAACAGGTGCTGACCTGTCAGAAAACAGTATAGCAGAGGCTTCTAGATCGTCTAATGAGAAACTTCATTTTACGGTCCACGATATGCGTATGCCTTTTGAGGAGAAATTTGATGCCATATTCAATTTGTTCACCAGTTTTGGTTATTTTGAAAATGACAGCGACAACCTTGTTACGCTAAAAGCAATACACGACAGCCTTTCTGAGTATGGTTTTGGCGTTATTGATTTCATGAATGTAAACCATGTTATAAAAAATCTTGTCCCTAATGAAGTCAAAACGGTTGATGGTATCGATTTTCATATTAAACGACATTATATCGACAACCACATCATCAAGGAAATAGATTTTGAAAATAAAGGCCAGAAGTTCCATTTTACAGAGAAAGTTCAGGCACTTACGCTTGAAGACTTTGAATCAATGATGGAAGAAGCGGGCATTTACCTTCTCGACACCTTTGGTGACTATAAGCTAAAGAAATTCTTTAAAAACGAATCTGAGCGTCTAATAATGATCTTTAAGTAAAATGATATATTTATTACCCCTTTTATCGGTTATTTTAGGATATGTAATTGCATTGATCCTAAAACCGAGCAATAAAAAAAATCTTAAACTATTACTTGCATTTAGTGGTTCTTTTTTATTATCACTTACCGTTTTACACCTGTTGCCGGAAGTATACGAAAGTGCTGCTCATGCGCACGAAGGTCATGACCACGATCATGGTCATAACCCTGTAGGTATATTTATTATGGCCGGTATAATTTTCCAGATTATACTTGAGTATTTTTCTAAAGGAGCCGAACATGGCCATGTACATGTTCATGGAGATGAACACTTGCATAAAATGCCATGGTTATTGTTTTTAAGTCTTTGCATCCATGCCTTATTAGAAGGGATGCCTGTTAATCACCATCATGATATGGCATGGGGAATTGCAATACACCACTTCCCTATTGCAATCATTCTGACCGCTTTCTTTATGAATTCAGGACTTAAGAAGCCTGCTATAATGTTGTTCATGGTGGCTTTTGCAGCTATGACACCACTTGGCACACTTCTTTCCGGACAACTTGAAATTATAAGTCATTATTATACTGAAATATCTGCAATTGTAGTAGGTATACTTTTCCATATATCATCAACTATCATTTTTGAAAGTAGTGAAGGCCATAAATTCAATCTTGCAAAGCTTATAGTTATTATATTTGGTGTAATTATGGCTTATTTCCTTGAATTCAATTAAAAGTAAATCAATGTCTTTCACTAAAACTACCGAGCAAAGCTCTAAATACAACCATCTGGAAAAGATGCCTGTAAGTGAGCTTCTTCAGAATATAAACAACGAAGATAAAACTGTTCCTTTAGCTATCGAAAAGGCGCTTCCGCAAATTGAAAAGCTTGTTGAAAAAACAGTTTATAAGCTTAAAGAGGGTGGCCGCTTATTTTACATTGGCGCAGGAACAAGCGGACGATTAGGTATTGTTGACGCATCGGAATGCCCACCTACTTTTGGAGTGTCATTTGATTTGGTTATTGGCCTTATTGCCGGTGGCGACACCGCAATACGCAGAGCTGTTGAATTTGCCGAAGACGATAAAGAACAGGCCTGGAAAGACCTGTCTGAATACAACATTAATGATAAGGATGTGGTTATTGGTATCGCTGCTTCAGGAACAACACCTTATGTAATCGGGGGACTTGAAAAGTGTAATGAAAACAATATTACAACCGGTTGTATTACATGTAATGATGGTAGTCCCTTAGCCTCTGTTGCCCAATATCCTGTAGAAGTTGTTGTAGGCCCTGAATTTGTTACCGGAAGTTCGCGTATGAAAGCAGGTACAGCACAAAAACTTGTACTCAATATGATCTCTACAGCCACCATGATCCAGCTTGGTCATGTAAAAGGCAATAAAATGGTAGATATGCAGTTGAGCAATCATAAGCTGGTTGACCGTGGTGTGCGTATGATAATGGACGAGATTAGTGTTTCTCAGGAAGTAGCTTCAGCCCTACTCCAGGAATACAAAAACGTAAGAAAAGCGATAGAAGCATATGGGAACAAATAAAGCTGTCTTAATGAAAGGCATTCGCTACCTTAGCGGGGCATTGCCGTTATTCTTTTTAGGGCCTGTAGTAATTCATAGTTCTTTTAAGAATCAGGCACATCCTATGTTTATCCCTGTACTTGGATTAGGGATTATTACCTGTATAACAGGAATACTGCTTATGTTTTTAGGCATTAAAACAATAATGAAAAGCTTATTCGACTAATAATGAAGAAACTTATTTTTGCTATTGCAACTATTACATTGTTTAGTTCATGCTATCAGCAGGAACGTAATTGTAAAGACTTTAAGACCGGTAAGTTCAAATTTGAGCACGAAATAAACGGAAAGAAAGAAATAACTTTTTTCGAAAGAACTGAAAATCTGCAAATAGAAACCTTTAATGGTAAAACAGACACTGCCAGTGTACGTTGGGTAAATGACTGTGAGTACATACTTCAGAAGATCCACCCAAAAAATATGCTGGAGCAAAAAGCAATCCAGATGAAAATATTAACGACTAAAGAAAACTCATATACCTTTGAATTTTCAATAGTTGGTGATACCAATAAACAAAAAGGAATTGTTACTAAAATCAACTAATCTGATAACCGATGTTTGAAGTATTTCTTAATCCCAGTGCCTGGGTAGCATTATTAACCCTTACTTTTCTTGAAATCGTACTGGGTATTGATAACATCATTTTTATCTCTATCGTTACCGGAAAACTTCCTGTTGAAGATCGTAAAAAAGCGACCCGTATAGGTCTTTTTCTTGCAATGTTCATGCGTATAGCCCTTTTGTTCGGAATTACGTTGCTCATAGCGATGAAAGAACCGTTTCTTAGTGTAGATTGGGGCTGGTTTAAGGCTGATTTTACCGGACAGGCAGTAATATTGCTTGCAGGAGGTATCTTTCTTATCTATAAGAGTACCAAAGAAATACACGAAAAGGTTGATCATAAAGGTGAAGAAGAAAAAACATTAGGAGGAACTGCAAGGAAATCTTTTGCATCAATCATATTTCAGATACTTATGATTGATATTATTTTTTCAGTAGACTCTATACTAACTGCTGTTGGTATGACCAATGGAATTGAAGGTGCATTAACGATTATGATTACTGCTGTAGTTATTTCGGTAGGGATAATGATGTTGTTTGCTGTACCGGTAGGGACTTTTGTAAATGCAAATCCATCGATACAAATACTTGGACTGGCTTTCCTTATCCTGATAGGCTTCATGCTTACTACAGAAAGCATGCACTTATCACACGCAGAACTTGCCGGGCAACATGTTGGAGCTGTCCCTAAAGGTTATCTATACTTCGCAATAGCATTTTCACTAGGTGTCGAGTTCTTAAACATGAGAATGAGAAAGAAACAAGAATAAAAAAATTAAAAGCATTCATAATCGGATGCTTTTTTTATGCATGCATATGCTTATTACTATCTTTCATTTTTCGGTGTGCAGAAGATCTTGATATAACCGGCATATTTATAAGTATACCTGTTACGCTCATCAACACAAGAATGAATAATAAAGAAATATAAATTAAGCTGTTTGCATCTCTGAAATCAGGAAAATCAAAGATGATGTAGCTAGCGAGCCCTAGAAAAGCAATTACTGAAATAATAAAACTAAACATTTTCATAATCCTTAATTTATTGGTTAATCGATACATCAATTTTGAAAGGACCATAATGGATAGCTCTTTCAGTTTTAACTGTTTTTCATAATTTTTGTAGTAGTGTAAGGTGAATAAGGATTTACTCCTTGTTAAATAGCTTTTATAAATTTACAAAAAAAATCTTAAGAATTGTTAATATAGTATTAATTAGCATAAAAAACATCTCCACCTACTCTACCAAAACACTTTTAACTATCTGAATTTCAGTGTATTTATAATAAATTTGTTAAAAATATTTATAATTAACAGTATTTTAAAACAGGGCAAAATCATAAATACTGAACTTGCATAGCAATTCAAAATAAAGGTAAAATGAACTGGGGAAATCTAAAATCAAAGACCAAAGCACTCATTGCCCTTACAATGAGAAGCTACAGGCAAAGGAGGCTCAGAAGATACTTTATGTCTTAACAAATTCAATTATTAAGAAATTTTGCCGTTAATCATTTATGATAAGCGGCAAAATTTTATTTTTCCATTCTTCCAGTTTTTGTGCAAATGATTTAGTTGCATTGGCTCCGCTGGGTGATGGTAATACATCATAACCGATCCCTTCCCTTCTTCCTATATATCTATCATAATATGCAGCTGCATTTTTACTCGAAAACAACACATGCTTTATGTTAGGATATTTATTGTAAAATGCATCAAAGTTATTTGCTTTTTCGTTTCGTATATTACTATCCAGGCTTCCCTTCCGCTCACAATATTCCAAAACATCCCAAAGTGCTATACTGTGTTTCCTTAAAAGTGCTATCTTAAAAACATAATCATTGGAAACTTCTTCATTGAAAACCGAATACATAAGCCTCCAAAACTGATTACCTCTATTACCATAATACTCCTGGAGTTCTAAAGACTTTTCTCCTGGCATCGTTCCTAATATGAGTATTTTAGAATCATAATCTACAATTGGAGAGAATGCTTTTTTCATTAGGTTATAAATAATTTGAATGATTTTATAAATAACACACTTATTTTTAATAAACCTGTAACACAGTGAGTTAAAGTGTTGTTACAGCTATTTCTTTTATAAATTCATTAAGAATGATTCCTTTTTGGCTTCTATACTTTTGATTAATAAAATTTGAATAATTCAAGTATTTAATATCAAATAAACGG
>QFQM01000846.1 GCA_003243255.1 Flavobacterium psychrophilum
AACCCCTGCACAGCGAGATCAAGCTGCCCGGCGCGGCCGGTGCTTTCTACGAGCGCGCCGTGACCCAGCACCTGCATATCGGCATAGCGGCGCTGGAGTTGATGCGCAGCCAGCTCAACTCGCTGCACTCGCGCAAGTTGCGCAGCTTCGACGAGCCGCCGTTCCGCTGAGTCAGGCGGCCGCCGGCGCCTCGTCACGCAGCAGCTCGGCCAGCGCAGCGCGGTCGATATTGGCGCCGCTGAGCACCACGGCCACGCGCTGGCCGGCATTGAGCTTGCGCTCCTGCATCAGGGCGGCCAGCGCTGCTGCGCCGGCGCCTTCGGCAAGGTTATGGGTGTCCTCGTGATAGGCGCGGATGGCGGCGCGAATCTCTTCATCACTCACGCGCACGATGCGTGCGGCGCCGGCGCGAATGATGTCCAGCGCCAGTTGCTGTGGCTGGCGGCAGGCCATGCCGTCGGCCAGGGTGTCGGCGCGTTCGGTCTGCACTAGCCGGCCTTGTTCGAAACTCTGCGCGTAGGCGTCGGCGCCACTGGCGACCACGCCGACGATCTCGGTGTCGAGGCCCAGCAGGTCGCGGGTGCGGATCATCCCGCAGATGCCCGAGCCGAGGCCGATGGGCACGTACACCCGGCGCAGGTTCGGCACCGCCTCCAGTAGCTCCAGCGCGTAGGTGGCCACGCCGCGCACCAGATCCTCGTGCAGTGACGGCACCCAGTGCAGGCCGTCGCGTTCGGCCAGGCGCGCGGCTTCGGCGCGCGCTTCGTCGAAGTCGCGGCCATGTTCGATCACCTCTGCGCCGAGTGCGCGCATCGCCGCGTTTTTCTCGCGGGCGTTGCCGTGTGGCACCAGGATGCGGATCGCCAGGCCTGCGGCACGCGCCGCCAGTGCCAGGCTCTGGCCGTGGTTACCACGGGTGGCGGTGACCAGCCCGCGCACCTGCGGTTCGCGGCGCAGCAGGGCGTCGATGTAGACCAGCCCACCGCGTACCTTGAAGGCGGCGGTCGGGGCATGGTTCTCGTGCTTGACCCAGACCTCGCAGCCCAGGCGCTGAGCCAGCAGTGGCCAAGCCAATTGCGGCGTGGGCGCCATGTGACGGTAAACCAGTTGGGCGC
>QFQM01000847.1 GCA_003243255.1 Flavobacterium psychrophilum
GCGCGGATCGCGGCCTGCGGCGTGCTGCAGGTCAGCCGTGGCGCGAGCTTTACCGCGCCGTCCACAAAGCGCCATTCCCCCGCATGACCGGTCGAAGAACGAGCGATGGTGCGATGCGCGTGCAACGCCTGCGGGTTGGCGGGCCAGCCCCAGCGCTGCAGATAGGCAGGTGCCGCACAGACCAGCGGTCGCGCCCATCCCAACGGCACGGCGAAACCGGACGAACTGGGCAGATGGCCGACCACCACGGCCAGGTCGATGCCCTCCTCCAGCAACCTGGGCGGCTCTTCGCGCGCCAGGGTGGCCAGGCTTACCTCGGGAAATTCCGCCAGGTAGTCGACCGCGATGGGGGTTAGCACCTGATGCGTCATCAATAGCGGCAGGGCCAGGGTCAGTTGTCCGACGGGGTTGGCGTGCAGGCCGGTCACGGAGCGCTCGGCCTCCTCCACCCGCTGCAGGATGCGCTGGCAACTGTCGGCGAAAGCGGTACCCGCCGCGCTCAGGCTCACACCGCGCGGCCCGCGCAGAAGCAGGGTGCTGTCCAGACGACTCTCCAGTGCAGCCACGATGCGCATCACCGTGGCCTGCGACAGCTGCAACTGCCGAGCAGCAGCAGCCAGGCTGCCCGCCTGGGCCACGACGAGAAACACCTGCATCTCGCGATGAGCGTTCATGAAACAGGCGCTGCACCGGCCGCGCGCAGGGCTGGGTCGGCACGAAAACTGGCAGCGCAGTGGTCAACGAAGGTGCGCACCTTGGCCGAAACCTGGCGACCGCCCTGGTGAATGATATGCACCGGCAAGGCCGGCGGCTCGAACGCCTCGAGCACCAGCTCGATCTCGCCGCGCGCCACTGCGGCCGCCACCTGGTAGGACAGCACGCGGGTATAGCCCCAGCCCAGGCGCGCCACGCTGATCGCTGCCTGGTTGGAGCTGACGGTGAAGCGCGGTTGCGGCATGAAGCCGAACGGGCCGTCCGCGCCGACGAACTGCCAGTGCGACAGCAGGGTGCTGGCGCTGGACATGACGATGGGGGCATCGCGCAACTCATCCGGGTGGCGCGGGCGCCCGACGCGGTCGAGAAAATCTGGCGAGGCGCACACCACCGGACGAATC
>QFQM01000848.1 GCA_003243255.1 Flavobacterium psychrophilum
GCTGATCTCGGAGGGGGTCGATCAGGTCTACCGTCATCACGCGATGATCCGTCCCGGCGACCCGATAAGCCCTGAGCGCTTCGCCGCCTTGCTCGAGCGGCTACGGGTAAAAGGCGAATTGCAGCGCATCTTTTCGCCTTATCGTATTGCCGTCATGCCAGTCGTAGCGGATAACTCAACAGCATTAGATGCAGCAGATTGACTGCTGCGTGCAGGGCAATGGCCAGGCTAATGCGGCCGCTGTAGTGAAAGGCCAGCCCATAGCCCAGCCCTGCGCAGGTCGCCACCACGGCAAATAGCGCGCTGAAGGGCAGGTGGGCTGCGCCGAAAAGACCCGCCGTCAACAGCAAACCAGGCCATATGCCCAGACGCTTGATCAAGGCGTTTTGCAGCAGACCGCGAAAGAGCAATTCCTCCGCCAGCACCGCTACGCCGAGATTGACCGCCAGCCACAGCAGCAGGCCCTGTGGCCATTTCGGTTGCCAAGCAACCAGGCCCAGCGCCATGGCCAGTAGCGGTACCAGCAGCAAGGTGGCGATGCACGCCAGCCAGGCACTTTTCAGCGAATTCACGGGGCTGCGCGGTTGCCCTAGCCACCAGGCGAGCAGGGCGGTTCCCAGCAGCAGTTTGTCCCAGGACAAGCGCAGCGCGTAGGGCGCGGCGTCCGGGCTGAGGATGCGCGGTTGCCACAACTGCCAGGGGCGGAAACCGGGTATGAGATGCGCCGCCAGGGCGCACCCACCGAGCAGGATCAAAGGCAGCCATAGCCAGTTTGGCAGGCGCGGTTGTCCGGCCAGCAAGACGATAACGAACACGCTGCCCAACAGCAGGCCGACGGGCTCGATGAAGCCCAGGCCAGCGCCCAGAGCGAGGGTAAGAGCGGGGAACAGCAAGCGCAGATGCAGGGGCATGGCACCTTCTCCTGAGAAGGCGCGCAGTCTAGCAGGCAGTAGAAAAACTACCTCGGCTTTGGCTTCTTGCGCTGCGAGGGCGCGGAGAGGAGAGTGGTGGCGCTTAGCGTTGACGCTCGCGTGCGTCCTTGGCTTCTTGCTCGACGGCGCGTTTACGCATGCGTTCGAGCTGGTCTTCGCTCAGACGCATCTTTTTGGCGCT
>QFQM01000849.1 GCA_003243255.1 Flavobacterium psychrophilum
TATTGAAAAGAGGGCCATGCGCTCCTGGGATGCTATTGATAAAGTCCTTATTGTGCCAGAGATAGAGAAGAAAATTAAACCGGCATTAGAATTTCTCCGAACCTTATATATAACTGACAAAGAGTATTACATACCCCTCATTGATAACGAAATTGAAAATCTGGATTTAAAAGAGTTAAAAGCGTTAAATCAGAAGGTTTTTAAAACAGAAGATTCTGACCTGTTCTTTAAATCGCTACAGGGAAAAGGCAAGTCCTACTTTTTAAGATATTTACTGTCAAATAACCAGTTCTACAAACCGCTAAATACAAAAAACACTGAAGGCCAACACTTACTAGAAGTTATTCTATCTCATACCAAACTTCTTTTTCGACAAAGAATTATTCAACTCATGTTTGATAATGGCTACAAGCTTACAGGTTCGGATAACGATTACATTACTTCATGTGTCATTCCCAATGAAAGCAGGCAGGAACGAGAACTGAGAATCATCAAAATCCATGCTTACAGTTACTTGAAGCAACTGCCCATGATCGAGCTTTACGATAAACTCGAAGGAGCGGTAATGGCGATGCTGACTGCAAAGCATAACAGGATAATTGGTTTTGGATTTAAGAACTTTGTTGAAGTCGCAAACAATGCTATACATAATTACAAGGACGTTTGGCATTACATAGAGCGTGTTTTAAGGCATTACAAAAGGTGGGATGTTCTGATTGAAAGTGACACCAATGGAACATTCAGGGAGAAATTGAGGACTTACCAAGAGGAGAATGTCGAGAAAGACTACGAAGCTGAGGCAATACTAGTCAGACTATTTCCGATAGTGTTTGATCCAGATACCAATACCGGTGAATGGTTTCATTTGGGGCTAATTGAAGTAACTCGTTAATATTCAATGCGTAACGTATATATACGTTACGCAGTCACACCCAAAAGGTTTCAAGTCGAGCCATCTATTTTTAGAATAAATATATAGTCAATATTGACTATATGAATTTAAAAGCATAACTTTACATAAAGTATATATACTTTATGTATTTGAATCCACATTTTTTAATATCATGTTTTTGGGGTCACTTGACAATTAAAAAACTAATCTGTAACTTTGAG
>QFQM01000850.1 GCA_003243255.1 Flavobacterium psychrophilum
CTGCTCAGCGTCTGTAACCTGACTGACCAGCAACTGGCTGACCCCGACGCGCGCATTCCCTTCAGCGTCCAGCAGACCCTCTGGCACGAGCTGGACTCACGCCTGCAGCACCCGGAACCCGGCCTGCTGCTCGGTCGCAACCTCACCCCCGGCCCATTCAGCGTGCTCAGCTATCTGCTGCAGAGCAGCGCCACCCTGGGCGATGCGCTGAACGCCGCACTACGCTATCAGCGCCTCGGTGGCGAGGGCGGCGAACTGCATATCGAGACGCGCGATGACAGCCTGTTGCTGCTGTACCGCCCATTGCATCCGCAGCATCCGGCAACCCGCATCCGCGTTCTGGCGATGATGGCCTGCTGGGTGCAGATGACCACGCCGCTGCTCGACGACTTCCGTCTGCTCGGCGCGCAATTTCGTCACGCTGCACCAGCCGACCTTGCGCCCTATCAGGACGTGTTCGCCTGCCCACTGCAGTTCGCCAGCGACGACTATGCCATCGCCCTGCCCCGTGCCCTGGGCCAGGCACCCCTGATCCAGGCCAACCCGCCGCTGCAGCAACTGCTGCGCCAGCATGCCGAAACCCTGCTCGCCCGCCTGCCCAGCGCCAGCCTCAGTGCGCGGGTCATCGGCCTGCTCGGCGAGCAACTGGCACACGGCGAACCCGACCGCGCCGAGCTGGCCCGCGCATTGAACCTGAGCGAACGCACCCTGCAGCGCAGGCTGGCCGAAGAGGGCTGCAGCTACCAGCACCTGTTGGCCGACACGCGCCGCCAGCTGGCCGAACAACACCTGCGCGACGGACGCCTGCCTGCGGCGGAAATCGCCCTGCTGCTGGGCTACTCCGAACCCAGCGTATTCTTCCGCGCCTTCCGCCAGTGGACCGGTCTGACCCCTGGCGAATACCGCGCCCAGCACGGCGCTGGCTGAGGCACAGGTTCGCTCGCCAACACGGCGGTCCTGGGCACCATTCGCCACGCTCATCACCGAGCATCCCGCGGCGCAAACCAGCCACGACGGCATCAGCGCATCACCCGTATCGATGATGACTATGCCTGTGCCTGACGTGCGCTGCCTGGACCCGAGGGGTTAGAGTGGCCGGCCATGCAACGAGG
>QFQM01000851.1 GCA_003243255.1 Flavobacterium psychrophilum
TTTACTAAAAAATGAGTAAGTTATTTGAAACTGAGTAGAGTTTACCCTTTGTAATTAGTCGTTTGTGTATTAACTTCGACGTACTCGTGTTCCAGTGAGTCGGTACGGCTACTGATCTGGTCGTCCGGGCAAAAGTAAGCACCATAGCTGAAAAATAAAAGTTATAGGTAAACTGCTCAAAGTCAGTAGTGACGCCCAAAATTCAGCTCCAAGGTCCAAATTAAACTCACCATCTTTGATTGATGTCGGCTCCGCGCTGCAACAAATAAGCAACTAACCATGGATCCTCGTTGACAACCGCTTGGTGTAGTGGCGACAGACCTAAAAATGAAAATCAAGAAAATCTGATTCCGAACTCAAACCTTGTAAATCAGTTCAACAATAACAAGCTGAAGAATGTCGCCAAACGAGTTGACTTGGTCAATGCAACTTGATAGATAGTCGAGAGCTCGAGCTTGATCCGCATGCAACAACATCATGAAAGCATTACGTTTGCAAGAAGCGTCCTGCTCGGTCTCCAAAAACTGTGCAATAACCTCGGGTGCGTCTAAAATTAATTAAAGATGTTTAAAGTCAACTAAAGAAAATGTTGCTTTTCCGACAAAGCCTCAAAAACAAACCTGAGATCAAGAACTCAAAGTTGCCTAAAACAAAAAATTAGTTACTCTCCGTAACAACTATACAACTTACGGTAAATAGTAAAAATTGCCAACACGGCATTACGACGCACGTACGAATGGCGATGCTCCAAGCATTTGCGGATTGAAGGCATCAACGGCTCCAAAAGTTCAGGCTCTTTCAACTTGCACAAAAAGCGAAGTGTCGAACCGCGAATGAACTCATTCGGATGCTGCAAGTCCTTGCGGTAAGCGTCACAAACCAAAATCATCTCGTGCAAGAGCTTGCCTTCCGCATTCGTCTTTGGCACAATTTCCCAAAAGACCAACAACAACTTTTTGAGAAAATGATCGGACGTTGGCAAACAGAAACGAATAACATACATCAACATGCTTTGATTCAACTTCTCGCCATTCAACATCATGTAGATAAGCTTCTTGAGTGCATCGGCCTTAGCTTTCGGATTTCCTGCAATAATTTGAAATTAAAATAG
>QFQM01000852.1 GCA_003243255.1 Flavobacterium psychrophilum
CGGCAACAATGCCGGGACCTTTTTTATAAACCTTATAGAAGATTATTAAGAGAAGAGACCACCTTTCTTCAGCTCACGAACGCTTTCGCCGATCTTGAAGCCGTTGTGGTAAACTTCGATCTTGTAGTTACCTTTCTTGAAACCGCTGTTTTGTTTCCAGGGATATTCTACGTGTACTTTCTTACCAGTTTCGATAGTAACAGGCATCTTGAAAGTGTAGAATTTATCGCCTTCTTCACGGGTAGTGAAGGTACCAGAACCCAGTGCTTCAACAGTTACAGGCTTTCCTTCTGGATCAGTTACTGCAACAAATACGTCAGTAGCACCAGCTGCTGCGATACGGTTGTCAACATCGAAAGAGATAACCAGTTTGTCTACACGCTTTGCTGTAGTAGTTACTTTTTCACGACCACCACTCTTTTCGTTGATAGGAGTGATAGCGATGTTGGAAGCGTTCAGAGTAGAAGCTACATCTACTTTCTTTTCCAATTCTACCTTAGCGGTAGTCGTTGTAGTCAGATCTGTAGTAAGCTTTTCCTTGTCGGCTGTCAACTGCGTTTTTTCAGTAGTCAGCACCTGATTCTCCTGAGTCAGACGGGCAACTTCTGCTTCGAGGTTACCGATCTTGGTGTTCAACTCAGTGATTTGAGAAGCCAGTTCTTTCTTCTCTCTTTCAGTCAGCCTTTCTTTTTTCAATTTGGCTGCGATGTTATTCTTCATCTTTTGGATCTCGCTGTTACGCTCGCTCAGCTTACCTTCCAGTTCATTGTTATAACCGGTCAGTGAATCAAGACGGATAACTGCGGCATCAAAACTCTTTTGCAATTCATTCTTTGAAGAATCAACTGCAACATATTGAGTTTGCAAAGACGTGATCTGTTGGTCAGACTTGTTCTTGTCCCACAGGAAATAACCCCAGGTTCCGAGGATACCAACGGCCAATAAGCCGATGATTAAATTTTTAGAATCCTTTTTAGGAGGTTGATTTTGTGGACTGGCTGATGGATAATTGGTTGTGCTCATAATTAATATGTGTTTTCAAAAGTTTAAAATTTGGGTTGTAACCCTATCATTCAGGTTGTCGATATTGGGTTAGTCCAAAACCATGCC
>QFQM01000191.1 GCA_003243255.1 Flavobacterium psychrophilum
CATTTTTTCTATCAAGTGTAACGGCTACCTCGTTGGCTGAATAGGCAATACCTGTACTGATAACATTACGTAACAAATCATCAAACCCCTGTCCTTCAAGTTCAGGTAAAGCATCCATCAGATGCTTTTCCAGTATAATCTCAGGCTCCCTTCCCACGAGTTCCCCATAGAAAGGATTTGCCATTGTAAATATGAGTTCGGTGCTCAATATTGCTATACCTACGGGGGCCTGTATAAAAGAGTCCAGGATTTGTTTCTGGCTTTCTCTTATGCGTTGTTCCGATAAAACCTGTTCGGTAACATTAGTGGCCATATTTATGATTCCATAAATTTTGCCATCAGCATCGTATAAGGGTTTATAGGTAAAGTCAAAATAGTAGGTTCCAAATACTCCGCCTGTTTTAAGTTTGGCAGCTCCGGCTTTTACCTCATAGGTTTCGCCTGTATTATAAACATTTAGAAGGATATCTATAAAAGGCTGACCTTCCAGTTCAGGGACTACTTCGGCAAGGGGTTTGCCTATCATGCATTTTTCGGCACCCCAAATTTCAAGCATGGCGTCATTGGCAATTTCAACAATAAGGTCTTTGCCAACATAAAGTGCAGTAGCCACAGGGGCTTCCTGTATCATAGAACGGAACCGTTCTTCGCTTTCCAGCAGGGCTTTCCGTCCTTCTACAATTTCATTGATGTCCATACAATAACCGGCATAACCTTCAAATTTTCCGTTTTTATCATAATACGGATCACCTGCAGCACGACACCAAGAAGTACTGCCATCTGCTCTGTTAAGCCGGAACAATACATCATAGTGGGATTGTGTAGCAGTAGCCGACTGAAAGGTATCAATACATAATTGTGTGTCTTCTTCAAATATAGAGTCGATAAACTTACCACTCACAAAATCTTCATAAGAGATTCCGGTCCAGTCGCTCATCGTTTTATTTACATAGGTTATTTGTCCAACTTTATCAGATAGCCATAAGCCTGTAGGTGAACTGTCTGTAACGGTACGGAATTTCTCATCGGAGTCATTTTTGAGCTTTTCAGCTTTTTCAAGAGCTTCACGCTGATCCTCTAATACTGAAATATCACGTACGGTACCTGAAAATATAAGCGGTTTACCATTCTCATCAAGCGTGTTGGTGCCAATTACACGAACCCGGTGTACAGAGCCATCATCCCATATTACTCTGGGAGAATAAAAGAACTCATTTGTTTTTACACCTTCTTTAAGTGCAGCAGCCCTCTCTTCAAGATCATCAGGGTGAAGATATTTTATAAACTCTTTGCGTGAAATCTCTTTTTTATCAGGATTACCAGTAAGGATTCTGGCGAACTCCTGATTGTATTCTATATTCCCTGTAAGAAGGTCTGTACGGAACAAACCAACACCTGCACTTTTCAGGATGAGGCTATTAAGCTGGTTTGCCCTTGCCGTTTCCTGCTGGGCTTTTCGTTTTTTGGTTATATCCTGAAGCGTTCCGTTAAAGCGGTAAGCAATATTGTTTTCATCAAACCAGGCACGTCCTTTTGCACGTACAAATCTTTCTTCCTTAGTTACAGGATGAATAATGATATATTCCATGTCATATTTACCTCCCGATTCATATTTCAGGGTGTTATTTATGGCATCGATTACTTTCTGGCGGTCTTTTTCGGCAATAACATTTGTTGCAAGGTTTAATGGTATATGTTCATCCGGTTTTAGGCCAAACCATTCCTTAAGCCTGGCATTTCCGGTAAAAGTACCGTCTTTGGGGTCCAGGTCCCAAACGCCCAGTTCGGTTGCTTCAATGGCAAATTCAAGTTCTTTTTTGCTTTCTTCAAGAACTTTAAGGCTGTTTACTGTATTAGTAGTTTCATTGCAGATAACAAGTACACCTTCTATCTGACCTGTATCTCCAACTACGGCACTGTAACTGAATGTCCAGTATGCATCTTCTATTTTACCATTGCGGTATATAGGCAGGTAAAGGTCTTCAAACCATATGCTTTCGCCACCATTAAGTACCTGAAGGATTAGCGGATGAATAGTATCCCATATTTCGGGCCAGCAATCTATTGCTTTTTGCCCGAGAGCCAGTGGATGTTTACCATCTATTCCCATACTGGGGCGATAGGCGTCGTTGTAAAATTGTATATGGTCAGGCCCCCACATTAAGAACATTGGAAATTTAGAAGACAATATCATGGCGACAGTATTGCGAAGACTTACCGACCATTGCTCAATAGAACCAATAGAAGTTGAAGCCCAGTCGTAATTACGGGTTAGTTCTCCCATCTCGCCGCCGCCCTGTAAGTAAGAATAGTGTCCTGTAGTTTTTTCCAATAGTCAGGTGGGTTAATTTATATCTAAATGTAGTAAAATTATCTAAGGAATAAGATAAAAGAAAATCCCGAAGAAATGCAGCGCACTTCCGCCAAGCACAAACAGGTGCCATATGGTATGATTGTACGGTATTTTTTCTTTGGCAAAAAAGTAAATTCCAATCGTATAGCACAGTCCTCCACCCAAAAGATAATAAAGCGCACCGGCAGCAACATTTTCTATCAACGGTTTTATGGCTATTATGATAAGCCATCCCATAAGTGCATACAGTATGAGTGATAATTTCTCTGATCTTCGAAGCGGTGAGAACTTAAATATAAAACCGGCTATTGCAAAAGCCCATATAAAACTAAAAATGCACCAGCCCCAAACACCTTTAAGCCCTAGTAATGCTACCGGTGTATAGGTTCCGGCTATTAGGATGTAAATGCATAAATGGTCGATACGCTGAAAGATACGTTTCCATTTTAGCCGGTATACGGCGTGATATATGGTTGAAGCAGAATACAGTAATACCAGGCTTCCGCCAAAAATAAGGGCTGCTGTAAGTTCCAGAGCTGTTCCTTTAATAGCAGTAAAAACAGCAAGAGCTATCAGGGCAGCTACAGAAAGTAGTGCACCGGTGCCGTGGGTAATTACATTCCACAACTCTTCTTTTTTTCTGTTCTTTTTAGGCATATTCCACAAATTATATAACAAAGGTAAGATATACCATGCTTAGAAGGGTGTCGAAATTCTTCTTTTTTGTTATAATCCAAATCTGTAAAATTATGGTTACAGTAAAGAATGTTTTACATTTGAAAATCTCAAACAACTGGGTTAATCATGAAACAAAAACTACAATTGTGTTTACTGCTTTTTGCATCGATAGTGAGCAAAGCGCAGACGCTAAAAAAAGATATCGTAAGGCTCGACCTTAGGACGCAGCTTGAATATTGTAAAGTGCATACCCTTAATACGCTTACTGCTATTCCTAATGATAATAAGTCACTGCCAAGGAGTATCCCTGCAAAAAGCAAAGACTGGAAATACGTAGATTATAAAGACTGGACAAGCGGTTTCTGGCCGGGACAGCTTTGGTATGTTTACGAAACTACTCATGATAAGAAGATTTTGGCAGCCGCCGAAAAATATACAAATTATCTTTTGCCGCTTACCAATAGCAAAGCAGCTGACCATGATTTAGGTTTTCAGATATTCAGCAGTTTTGGAAATGCTTTTCAGCTGACAGACAAAAAAGAATACAAAGCAGCAATATTGAGAGCAGCCGATACACTGGCAATATTATTTAATCCGAAGGTAGGAACAATTCAGTCATGGCCACATGCGGATTATGAAGGACATAATACCATTATAGACAACATGATGAATTTGGAGTTGCTGTTTTGGGCATCTAAACATGGCGGAAACAAAGAGCTTTCTAAAATAGCTAAGAAACATGCTGAGACTACAATGCAAAACCATTTCAGGCCCGATTATTCGGCATACCATGTTGTAGTGTATGATCCTCAAACAGGTCAGAAGATTAAAGGCATTACGGCTCAGGGGTTATCGGATGAAAGTATGTGGGCGAGGGGCCAGGCGTGGGCTATATACGGATTTACAATGGTATACAGGGAAACCGGAGACCGTAAATTCCTCGATTTTGCCCATAAGATTACCCGTGTGTATCTTGACAGGCTTCCAAAAGATATGATTCCCTATTGGGACTTTAATGATATTGACCCTCAGGCTCCAAAAGATGCGTCGGCGGCAGCCATAACGGCTTCGGCATTATTGGAACTGACTACCTTTACCAAAGACAGTAAGCTGAAGAGGGAATATGAGGAGAAAGCCATGAAAATGATAACAGAACTTACTAAAAATTACCAGAGCCGATATGAAAACAATGCGTTATTATTGCATTCCACAGGGTATAAACCGGCAGGTGGTGAGATAGACTGTTCAATAATCTATGCTGATTATTACTACATGGAATGCCTGGCAAGGCTTGAGAAATTAATGTGGGTTAAACGATTCTTTTAATGATGAGGTATAATACGATACATAAAACAGGATTTAAAGTTAGTGAGATCAGTTTTGGGTGTATGTCGCTTAAGAGTGATGGTACACAAAATGATGTTATAATCAATAAAGCGATTGATAGTGGTATTAACCTGTTTGATACGGCTGACCTGTATGAAAAAGGTGAAAATGAAATTCTTTTAGGTAATGCGCTTAAGAGTAAGCGTAAAGATGTATTCATTTCCACGAAAGTAGGTAACCAATGGAGGGAAGACGGTAGAGGCTGGGACTGGAATCCGCGAAAGGAATATATATTAAAAGCGGTGGACAATAGTTTAAAAAGACTGCAAACAGATTATATTGACCTTTACCTGCTGCATGGTGGTACTATGGACGATCCGATGGATGAAAGCATTGAAGCTTTTGAGCGTTTGGTGGATATGGGAAAAATTAGGAGTTACGGATTATCATCCATACGCCCGAATGTGATTAAGGAATTTGTTAAGCGTTCGAACATTGCCGCAGTAATGACCCAATACAGCTATCTGGACCGCAGGCCGGAGGAGGAAACCCTGGATTTGCTGCTTAACAACAATATTGGTATTTTAGCCCGTGGCAGTATGGCATCAGGCTTATTGATAGATAAACCTGCTACTGATTACCTTAGCTTAAAGGAAGCGGAGGTTAAGCGTATAATCACTGAACTGAAGCATCATCTGCCGGAAGGCAGAACATTGCAGGAAACAGTTGTGCGGTATGTAGCTGATAATCCTGCTATAACAACAGCGGTTGCAGGTATCCGTACATTACAGCAGCTTGAAGATGCAGTAAATGCAGGTAATGCTGTACCTTTGACAAAAGATGAATGCCTGCAAATGCAGGCATTGTGGACAGGTAACACATATCAGGAACACAGATAAAAACGAATTAAAAGAAAGACAGACTCTTAAATGGAAAATATTACAATTATAATTATGATGCTCTTTGGTATTGCCTTTTTAGGAATACTAAGTAACAAGTATAACTTTCCTTTCCCCATAGTTTTGGTACTATGCGGAATTGTGATAAGCATCATTCCGGGTTTACCTGTAATAGCACTTAGCCCTGATATTGTATTTATTATATTCCTTCCACCACTATTATACCATGCCTCATGGCATACAAGCTGGCATGACTTTAAAGGAGCCCTACGCCCCATAACCTTTGCAGCGATCGGATTGGTATTATTTACAACCTTAGCAGTGGCAATAGTTGCTCATGAACTGATTGAAGAAATGAGCTGGCCGTTAGCCTTTTTGATTGGAGCTATAGTTTCCCCGCCTGATGCCGTTGCGGCTACTTCGGTAACCAAAGGATTAGGGCTTCACCCAAGGTTGCTTACCATTCTGGATGGTGAAAGCCTTGTAAATGATGCCAGCGGGCTTGTTGCTTATAAATATGCGCTTGCGGCTGTAGCTGCGGGCAATTTTGTGTTTTGGGAAGCCGGGATTAATTTTTTGATTGTAGCCGGGGCAGGTGTAGCTATTGGTTTGGCAATGGGTTTTATGATGTACATGGTACATAAAAAGTTTGTTTGTGATCCTATTATAGAAGTAACACTTACCTTTTTAACACCTTTTGCAGCCTATTTACTGGCTGAGCATTTTCATTATTCAGGAGTGCTTGCAGTGGTTTCAACAGGATTGTATTTGTCTTACAGGGCAGGGGAGATATTTTCGCATCAAAGCCGTATTATGACAGTAACGGTTTGGGATGTAGTTGCTTATATACTTAATGGACTGATCTTTATTCTTATTGGGCTTCAGCTTCGCCAGGTAATGGATGGTATAGGGGAGTATTCTGCAGCATCATTATTATTGTGGGGTGGAGCAATAAGTTTTGTGGTTATTATTGTTCGTTTTTTATGGGTATTTCCCGCTACAATTTTACCACGTGTTTTAAGTAAAAGAATCCGTGATAACGAAGAGTTTGATAGTCGTAACCTTGTTGTTTTTGGTTGGGCAGGCATGCGGGGTGTTGTATCTATGGCTGCGGCACTGGCCATACCGTTAACGCTGAAGAACGGAGACCCTTTTCCGCATCGAAATCTTATCATTTATCTTGTGTTCTGTGTTATTGTTTCTACACTTGTGTTGTTAGGACTAACATTACCCTGGGTAATTAAAAAACTTAAGATTAAGCCTTATTCTATGTATGCTGAAGAGTATGAGGTGCGTAATAATATAGTGTCATTTGCTATTACCCACATAGAGGATAATTATTCGTTATTGCAGGACGAATTGCTTAATAATATAAAAAGCAAGTATGAGGTAAAATACAACCGCTTACAAAAGACCGAACTTCCGGCGCATTTCTTTGGTAACGGAGAAGTTTTGGCAACCAATATCTTTAACGAATATACCCAGCTGCAAATAGATTTACTGAATGTAGAACGTAAAAAGATAGATGAGCTGCACAAACAAGGCAAAGCAAGTGAAGAGATACTACGCAAAATAGAACGCGAACTCGACCTTGAAGAGACCAGGCTTAATATGGATATGTATGAGGGGTAAAACTCAAATGTCTTCGTTTCCCTGTTGCATTACTTTCTTCAAAGTGGCATCGCAGGAGTGAAGTCGTTAGAATTTTATATTGTATGAATTTTTTATTTCCGACATAACAAAAGTGCTGTGTGTGCTTCCTATGCTTTCTACAGAACCCAGTTTATTGAATACAAAATCCTGATAATGCTTCATGCTTTTTGCGTATACCTTCAAAAGAAAGTCATAATCGCCTGATATGTTGTAGCATTCTGTTACTTCATCAATTTCTAAAATGTCTTTTACGAAACGGTGCCCGACGCTTTTTTCGTGTTGCTTCAGTTTTATATTACAAAATACAATAAAACCATAGTCCAGCTTTTCTGCATCGAGCAATGCGATATATTTTTTGATATAACCATTATTTTCAAGTCTTTTTATCCGTTCAAATACAGGAGATGGTGACAGGTTTACCTGTGCCGCAAGCTCTTTTACGGTAAAATTAGAGTTGTCACTTAGTATTTTTAAGAGTTGTAAATCTATTGCATCAAGTGCTTCCATAGTATATTGTTCTTTTATGAGAATCTAAAAGATGTTGTAAAAGTATAAAAATCTGTTTGAATATTAATAATAGAATTTTGTTCTTATTTTTTAGATTATGAAAGTGATATTTATTTTAAATATACATTTGTAAGGAATTAAAATTAAGTGTTTAAAGTTCTTTTTATACCATCAGCAAAAAAGGTTTTACTAATTGTAGATTAATAGGGAATCGTGTGTAAATCACGAACTGTCGCGCAACTGTAAGTAACATTTTGGTTATCATCCGCTGTGATCCACTGCTATATGCGGGAAGGACGATGAGAAACCGTTACAAGTCAGGATACCTGCCTTTTTTGATTGACAATGCTTTCGCGATTTGAAGCTTTATGTCAGACAGATGCATACGATATTTGGAATCGTCCATACAGATTCTTTATAGCCTTTCTATGCAGATTTCTTTCCTGTAAGTTTTTAACCGTTTAGCATTTATGAGGTTATAAAAGACTTATAATGATTATTAACCATTTAAAAAGTTGAAAAAATGCTAACGCACAATCTTGGCTACCCACGAATAGGTAGCAACAGGGAATTAAAAAAAGCCTGCGAAAACTACTGGGCAGGAAAGATTACATTACAGGAACTCGAACAGGCTGCGAAGAATATCAGGCTCGCTAACTGGAAATTGCAGCAGGAAGCAGGAATAGATCTTATCCCTTCCAATGATTTTTCATACTATGATCAGGTGTTGGATCTTTCCCTGACTCTGGGAGCAGTTCCTGTACGTTATGAAGATCTTAAAAAAGGGAATCAGACCGATCTTTATTTTGCTATGGCACGCGGTAACCAAAAAGACGGTAATGATGTAACCGCTATGGAAATGACCAAATGGTTTGATACCAATTATCATTACATTGTACCCGAATTCTATAAGGAACAGCAATTTAAACTTACTTCGGATAAGGCTGTAGAGGAATTTAAAGAAGCAAAAGCGTCTGGCGTACTTACAAAACCAGTTCTTATTGCACCGGTTTCATATTTGCTGTTGGGTAAAGAAAAGGAAGAAGACTTTAACCGTATCTCTTTATTTGAAAACCTACTGCCGGTATATATCGAACTTATAGGTAAACTTGTCGCCGAAGGTGCCCAGTGGATACAATTGGACGAACCTTTCCTTGCATTAGATATTCAGGAGGATGCCAAAGAGGCTATTCGTAAAACATATGAAGTTATTCGCAGA
>QFQM01000853.1 GCA_003243255.1 Flavobacterium psychrophilum
CGCAACAACTACCCGATCCTGCTGGTGCTGAGCCTGCTCGCGCTATGCCAGTCACTCACTCTCGCTGGCCTGGTAATGGGTGACGACAGCTTGCAGCGCCGGGGAGCGCTGGCCGCACTGTGGCTGATTGCAGTCATGCTGAGCCTGATCGGTGGCCGGGTGATCCCCTTCTTCACCCAGCGCGGCCTGGGCCGGGTCGAGGCCTTCGCCGCTCATCCCTGGCTGGATCGTCTGCTGCTGGTCTGCGGCGTGCTGGTCGCCGCACTGTTCGCCAGCGGGCATAACCTGCAGGCCCGCCCATGGCTGGCCGCACCGTTCATCCTGCTGAGCGTGCTGCATGGCCTGCGCCTGCGGCGCTGGCATCTGCGCGGCATCTGGGGCGTGCCGCTGCTGTGGTCGTTGCACCTGGGCTACGCCTGGCTGCTGGTCGCCAGCCTCGGCATGGCCGCCTGGCACCTGGGCTGGCTGGCGCAACCCAGCCTGGCCAGCCATGCGTTGGCGGTGGGTGCGATGGGCGGGCTGATCCTGGCGATGATGGCGCGGGTGAGCCTCGGCCACACCGGCCGCGCGCTGCAACCGCCAAAAGTAATGCCCTGGGCCTTCGGCCTGCTCAATCTGGGCGCGCTGATTCGGGTCACATGCGGTGGCGGGTGGCTATGGTTGGCAGCGCTTTGCTGGGGCGTGGCCTTCGCCCTGTTCGCCTGGCATTACGCGCCGATGCTGTGTCGGGCGCGGGTGGATGGGCATCCGGGGTGAAACGCCTGGTGCGATCAAACGGCCAGATCGTAGCCCGGATGCAATCCGGGGCAACGATTTCCCAGATTGCATCCGGGCTACGCGTTTAAAGTAATGACATCAATCGACTAGCGTGCAGGCCATTACCAGCGCATCTTCACGCCCGCCGACTGCCGGGTAGTAATCGCGACGGCGCCCGACTTCGTTGAAGCCGAAGCGCTCGTACAGACGATATGCGCCCTGGTTGCTGGCGCGCACTTCGAGGAAACACTCGCGCCCGCCCAGCTCGTAGGCCTCTTTCATCAGGTGTTCGAGCAGGCGCAAGCCAAGACCGCGGCCCTGGCTTTCCGGCTTGACGGTGATATTGAGCA
>QFQM01000854.1 GCA_003243255.1 Flavobacterium psychrophilum
GACGGTTCATGCTCAGCTCAGTTTGCGCGGATGGGCGAAGGTGATGCGGAAGCAACTGCCGCCCCCTTCACGAGGTTTATAGTCGAGCCGGGCCTGATTGCCCTGGCACAGCTCGCGAGAAATATACAGGCCGAGGCCGGTGCCTTTGTTCTCGGTGGTGTAGAAAGGCTCGAAGATGTGCTGCTCCTGCTCGGGCGGCACGCCGGGCCCGTCGTCGAGGATTTCCAGCACCGGCAGGTCGCTGTTCTCGTCACGGAAAAGGCGCAGCCAGACCTGGCCGATCTTGTGCTGCTTGGCACTATAGCGCAGACCGTTCTGGACGAGATTGGTCAGCACCTGGGTCAACTGGTGCGGGTCCATGCGTGTCTGCAGGCTGCCGCCCTGGGTCTCCAGGTGGATCTGTCGGTCAGCCGGTGCCGAGCTGCGAAACTCGCTGGCGAAGCGGTGTAGCCAGTACTTCAGGTCGAGCAGTTGCGGTTCGGCCTGGCGCCTGCGTGACAGTTGCAGAACGTTCTCGATCACCAGGTTCATGCGCTTGGAGTGATCCTGAATGATCTGCGCCAGGCGCTGGTCCGGGCCGTGCAGATCCTCCGACTCCTGCAGCAATTGCGCGGCATGGCTGATGGCGCCGAGCGGGTTGCGAATTTCGTGAGCGATACCGGCGGTCAGGCGGCCGAGCGAGGCCAGCTTGAGCTGTTGCGCCTGCTGAGCGATCTGCGAGATGTCGTCGAGAAACACCAGGGTGTGTTGCTGGTCACCGCGTTGCAGGGAGATGAAGCTTGGCTGCAGTACCGGGCCATCGACCTGCGCCTGCAGGCTGTCAGGGCGCAGGGTCGGGTTGTGCAGCCACTGTTGCAGGCGTTTGACCAGCTCGGGGCAATGCGGGTCGATGATCTTGCCAGTCAGCTCACCGCGCCCGAGCAACTGCGTTGCGCCCTGGTTGGCCAGCAGCACTCGGTGTTGGGTGTCGAGCACCAGGATGCCTGTGCGCATGCGCTGCAGGATCTGTTCGTTGAGCTCTTCCAGATTGGCGACGTCGGCTGCGCGTTGTTCGGCCAGGTTCTCGCTGACCTGCAGGCGGCGGGTGATGCCCTGGATGAACAGC
>QFQM01000855.1 GCA_003243255.1 Flavobacterium psychrophilum
TGCCGCGCGCGCCGTGCTGGAGCCCAAGACCCTGGCGGAACTGACCGAGCGCCAGACGGAAGTCGGCCCGCACAAGATGGTCTGGGTGCTGCCCTTTCTCACTCGCTATCCGCAGCATCAATGGGCCGCACGCCTGTACCAGGCGCACGGCAAAGCCATCAATCATTACAGCCAGGTGGGCGGCGATCTGAAACCGCTGTACCCCCAGCTCAACTGACGCAGGATGCCACCATGTCCCAGGCACTGACCCTCTCCCGCGCGCTGCTGCTGACGGCCTGCGCAGCCTGCAGTCTGAGTGCCCTCAGCGGCCCGGCGGCGTTGCACACGCTGGACCCGCAGTGGCAACAGCAGCAGCAACAGCGCACCAGCCAGCAGATCATGCAGCACAGCCAGCCACCGGCCTTCGACCTGCAGGCACCGGCGCAGCGCGGCAACGCCAGCCTGGAGCCGATGTACTCCGCGCAGGCGGGCAGCTGGCCGTTCGAGCCGTTCGTGCACAACGGCCTGTTCCGCGCCATCGCCGGCTACCAGGCGCAACACCCGCGTGCCGTGGTCATCCGCGGTGGCAGCGTCAGCCTGGCGCAACTGCACGCGCAACTGAACGACCCACAGGTTCTGCGTAAGCATGAAGACGGTTACCTGCTCAGCTACCCGCTGATGATCGCCGAAGACGCCGCCCTGCTCATCGACGATCAGGTGCTCTACCTCTTCGGCCCGTCGGGCACCGCGCTGATCAACCAGGGCTTGCTGCAGGTACAGGGCTCGCGCCTGGAAAGCTGGAGCGACGGCCGCGCGCTGGCCACCGACCGCCCTACCCGCCCCTTCATCATGAACTGGGCCGGCAGCCGTCTGCGGGTTGTCGACTCACATCTGGTCAAGATCGGCTACAACGCCAACTTCTCCCGCGGCATCAGTAGCGGCATCAGCGCGCAGCAATCGGCCACTCGGCCGGCGGCGCGCATTCTGATCGACAACAGTCGCTTCGACAGCATGGCCAGCGCCCTGGAGCTGCGCCACAGCGAGGCCCTGATCCGCAACAACCAGTTCAGCCACCTGCAGCAGTACGGCATCGATCTGGGCAACAGCCGCTTCCTGATCGCAGACA
>QFQM01000856.1 GCA_003243255.1 Flavobacterium psychrophilum
CGGTATTCTTAATTCGTTCACACTTACCCATACTATCGCATAACCTTGCAAGTGTTTCATTTAACTGTACCTGTTGAATATCCGTAATTGCTCCCGCGGCAGCTAACTGCTTGATAGTCTCGGAATGTTTATTGAGTAAAACGTTTGGTATGTTTGCAGCATTTATCTGGTGAATATTTAAGTACGCCTGAACAGAAGGGGAAAATTCCTGCCTGCGCAATGACTCTCCCAAAGCATAGGTCCAGACGATTTGCCTGCCAGCAAATTCTTTGATTTCGTACTTGAGGTCATCAGGAATAAACTGTATGAACTGTCTCACTAAGCTTCGTGAATCATTTACGATAGCACCCCAAACTGTTCTGGCTTCCCACCATCGTTCATAGGATTGTGCCGTTCTAAAAGCAAGCAAAAGGGAAACCGCAGTTCCTACCAGAGCAGGAACACTTAGAGGCAATGAAGTTTTTTTAAATGTCGGATGCATATCCAACAATCCGATAGATATCGCAAAAACACAGATCAAAACCATCTGTGTTTTGATTTCATTGACAAAGTACCATATTGATATTTTACGATTTAATAACATAAAAATATTGTGATTTTATATTGTCATTTTTACCGCAGGCATCATTTCCAACGCCCGGATTTTTTTATAAATCTTATCGTGAGGTAATAGGTGCCAATGACTAAAAAACATACTACAGCATACTTTATTCTGGTCGCCTGATCTCTGCCGATTAGGTCGGGATACTTATACAGTAATATAAATGCTATGCCCAAAAGCCAGACAAACTGTGTCCCATACTCTTTGATCAGCCATCTTCTCCAGTTAAATTTCATTGAGGAAAACGTATCCCCGATACCTTTAAGACTGGGAACCCATCGATTCACTTTCTTGGTGTAGTCTATAAAACCCTGACCAAACTTTTTCCTGAGATAGTCTTCTTCAGCAAGGACAATACACTGATATATACCAACAAACAACGGCATTATTACAAGTGTAAACAACAATGAATTAGCCATTATTCCGGCTCCCCATAACATGAGTATGTTTCCTATATAAAGGGGGTTTCTTACATGGCTGAAAATTCCGGTAGTGACCAATTC
>QFQM01000857.1 GCA_003243255.1 Flavobacterium psychrophilum
GAACGACGAACATTTTACGGCCGACGAGCGAAAATACATGGCTAAGGTCTATGAAGGAATAATGGACGATGGCATTAAGAATCTTGATCAGATCCTCCTTGTCGTAAACTCATTCAAAACGCAGATGACGGACGGGCAAAGATTGCAGATCATTGAACAGGCTGCAGCTGATATCGATCAAAATTACTTCGATTTGAAACAGTTCAATACTCAAAATATGCTACTGAGTATGAATCGGGCTAAGGATTCGAATGAAATTGATATTGTTAAGAAACTTTATGGCTTGCCAAATGAATAGAGTATTTCTTGTCGTTGTTTTTGCTCTGGGGGCGGTAACAACAAATGCACAAACGTTTGAGGAATGGTTTCGTCAGAAGAAGACTCAAAGAAAGTATCTCGTCCAGCAAATTGCCGCTCTAAAAGTATATTTGGACTATCTGAAAAAGGGATACAAGGTTGTCGACAAGGGTTTGACTATTGTGGGTGATATAAAACAAGGTAAGTTTGATTTGGATCTCAATTACCTCGCATCACTGAGAAGTGTCAATTCATCCGTACGGGGTTCGGCAAAAGTCATAGCTATAGTGGCCTGCCAAAGGAGGATGATATCTGATTTCCGTGAACTTAAAGGCATGTCGGAAAGTACCGGTTTCCTCAGTAGCGAAGAGAAAGGGTATGTCAACAACGTTTATGGGAATATGCTGCGCGAATCCGAAATGTCGCTTGATGAACTTGATAGGGTTTTAAGTAATTCAGATTTCGAGATGAAGGACGATGAAAGGATGAAGCGAATAGATGCTTTGTACTTGGATATGAAGGACAAATATGCGTTCATAAAGTCGTTCTCAAATTCGACGCGAGTTTTGGTCGCACAACGATCAGCCGAGAAACACGAGGTATTTGTGGGTGAATCTTTAATTTTAAAATAGTTCCAATGAACAAGTATATTCTGATGCTATCTACTATGTGCATTTCTGTAAATGTAAATGCACAAAGCCAGGAGGCAGTTCAGCTTCTCTTGAATTACGAAAAGTTGCAGCAGCTAGAAGACATCCTGGATAATATGTACAAGGGTTATAAGATACTGATGACAGGTTACGG
>QFQM01000858.1 GCA_003243255.1 Flavobacterium psychrophilum
AGAACCAATAATGCGACAAAGCATGTCAAAAATTTGAAAGCAATAAAAATAAGCAGGAACACATGTGGTAAGCTAGTTGGGGTTTGCGTGCAACGACGCGTAGTTCCGTCGTTTGTCAATTATATACCGTACAATGGCTTCAATTGTATCGACGGAAATCCCCGTCTGAACACATCCAATTTGCCATTTACAGTTTTCTATTGTTGAAATTGCCCACAAATGAATATTTCCCAAACTTTCATAATTTGGTCACCAAAGTGGAAAAGCACAAAAATGACAAGAGGGAAATGCCGAGCGGCTTGAAACGTCTTAGCTGCTGAATCATGAGACGTTTTGGTGGTCGGGATTAAGTGGCTACAAAAGTGTTGTTAATCTTGGTCTTTCTCGATTACTGTAGCCACAGGGCTTTGACCCTCAACGCAGACTGCTCTTTTGCACCGTCGACGACAAAGAAGACCCGATGAGTGACGGACGCAAACAAACAAACAATCGCTAAATAGAGTTATCTGCGGCCTATCCACCAGCAAAACGTCCATTGATTGTTTCCGGTCCTGGATTAATTCGACCACTAGCGGCATGAGCAAATCCACACAAACAAACAACTGTGTGCCCGAAATAAGCCCCAAACATTCATTCAAGGATTGCCGATTGCTAACACGTGTCGAAAACGTCAACGCAATCTCCCACCTCGAGGCCCTAATCCCTGGGACAAAGCTACCGCCGCACAAGCCAAAAATCACTTTAATGACTTTTCGTTGATAAACTTACGTGTGAATTGGTCGAATGCGATAATAATCTGATAATTATTTGTGAACTATATTTGGCCACAGCGTGCGGACTGCCAACCCTTGTTGGATTACGATCGGAAGGCCAGAAATCACCGGCAGAAGCTAGTAATTTATTCCGTGAATTGAAATATTATAAATTAATTGCAAGTAATTGATTGGCTACCTTGGAGACTATTCATCAAAAAACAGGTCAATAACTTGTTTTTTGAGCAGCAAATTCCATAACAAAAGCATCACAATTTCCGGCGGGTTCTCCCACGGGTCGGCTATTTTTAGCCCTGTTGATTTGGTATTTGAATGCAAATTTCAGAG
>QFQM01000859.1 GCA_003243255.1 Flavobacterium psychrophilum
TGTGCAGCTGTATGAACATCCAGGCTATGACCAGTCCGATCAAACTTCCTCCGAAGATCATCCAGCCAAAACTCATCACAGCATCGCCCCACACAAACTGCCCGGTAGCAACTGCCACCATCGAAAAGCGGAAGATAATCAAAGCTGAAGCATCATTGAAAAGACTTTCACCTTCCAATATCGTCGCCATCCAGTGCGGCACTTTTACAAATTTCAGTATTGCCCCCGCACTGACAGCATCTGGTGGTGATACAATTGCCCCCAGTAAAAAGCCCAGTGCCAACGAGAACCCAGGAATTAAATAGTTGGCAACCAGGGCTACAGATACCGCTGTCATAGCGACTACCACAAAGGCAAAACTGAAAATAATGCGTTTCCATTTCCATAGCTCTTTCCAGGACACGGCCGTCGCGGCTTCAAAAAGCAATGGTGGCAGGAAAATAATAAAAATAAGTTCTGGCTCTATCCTAATAGATGGCAATCCTGGCAACAGGCTGATGATAAGTCCACTTACCACCAACACAATTGGATAGGCAATTTTTATTCTACTGGCTAAAATGACCAACAGCACTGCTGCAACCATTAAAACCAGGAACATCGAAAATACTTCTATCATACAGAACTTAGCAACTTACCTGAAAAGAATCTATTTATAAGCAGCCCACTAGTCACCAAAATATGGAGGTAAACCATATAGTTCAACTACTGCCCTAATTTAGGGCGAGACAATGTTCAGCGGTCTTTTTTACCTCAAAATTATGTGCAACAACGAATCTCGATGGTTCTTACCAGGAATGACTTAATAAAAGTAAGTTTCGAACTACATACTGACATGACCTTTCTTGCTTTCAGTTCCTTCACTCGAAAACGATCACCTATTTCCTCAAACTGCAACCCATGTCACTTAAAAATACAATATTAATATTTATAATTATATGAAATGATAGTAATGATATGTTTTCAATCTTGAAACAGAAAACAAGCGTCAACATTCAGTTTTATAAACTGAGCTGTCAACACTTGCTTTATGAACACTGCATTTTTAGAAATCCTTTCCTCTCATGCCATCTAACATCATACCGCCTGCCATTTTCATTAAT
>QFQM01000860.1 GCA_003243255.1 Flavobacterium psychrophilum
GAATGACTTCACCAGTAACCGGAAATCCCAGATCATCTATTCCGATATTTTTTTTACCTTTGAATACCGCGTAGGTAAGCCCGCGCCGCTGACTGGTTATCATCAACTTTTCAAAACCGGGAATTGTTGCTGCCAGCGCCCGCGTAGCTTCGTGAGTGGTGCTTATTAATCGGTGATGTACTTTACCAAAAGTTTTACCCAAAATGCCGCCGAGTTCAATTTGACTCATTATCTCTTTCATGGCGTCCTCTATAAAAAACCCGCCTAAGCGGGTCTATTGTAACTTAAACTTGTTCTATTCATCCGGACCGCAAATGCTTAGATAGTCCTTCGCGTTTTTTGGGATTGACTCAGAAAAGTAGTACTTACCGTCAATTGAATAATCAACACCTTTAGAAAAAAATCCTTTCTCTTTCATGGTTAATTTCACTATAAAAGGAGTAAATCCAGCGTAAGCTCCAAAACCATTTTTCCCATTAACTTGCCCGCAAACAGTGCCAGAGATACTCCCATCATTTTTTTCATTTTCTTTTATAAAGCGCATATATCGAAATTTTGCACTATCAGGGTCTTTCATCGAAGCTGACATTTCATTTTTTGCTAACTGTATAGCTTTATCTTCACCTGGCTTACAACCAGTTAGTAATAACATGGTTATGATGAATACTATTTTTTTCACTTTGCTTCCCCACCTGAAATAGATAATGAAGATCCTATCAAGGTTTCGACTAGTGATTCAAATTCATTTATAACGGAGCACTTTCATTGTTCTTTCCATCCAGTAGCCACCGTACGGGGTGCGATTACTGAGCCGCCCATAAAGATGATGGAGCAACAGGTTACCCTCCAGTAGTACCCCAGCGTGATTCCATTTGTTGGCCTGCACCTGCATGATCACTACATCACCCGGTTGCGGGTCTCCAGACACTTCACGGAATCCGCATTCATACCAGTTATCCTGATATAAATTATCGGGGTACTTGTCCTCCCACCACGGATAATCGACGCGGTAATCAGGCAGCTCAATGCCGTACGTTTGCCGATAATAGGACATTACCAGCCCCCAGCAGTCGTAAACCCCCAGCACAAAAGGCCGCTC
>QFQM01000861.1 GCA_003243255.1 Flavobacterium psychrophilum
ATTGCTGGTATCTGGCAATAAAATAGGATAATAAAGCCAAGGCGCTAATTGGATATCGCCACGCGGGCCACCAGGCATGTCCACTGGGATTTCGGCACAGTTTACATCCGCAATGATGTCGTAGTTTACCCTGGCACCGTATTCAAACAGCATATCATCCAAGTTAAGCGTATTGTTGCCCGCCATAAACGACCTACCGCTACGCAAACTATCCAAAGCCATGCGTACTTGGTCTATCGACCACAGCACCTGACCACCTTTCATTACAAAATAGTTGATTTTATACTTCTGAGCTTCGGTGAAGGCATTTAAAGGTTTGGCAACCACTAACATTTTCAAGCTGTCCAATCCTTGCTTGGTAATGGAATCTAAATTCACACGCCCTATTACGTAACTATCGGCCAGCGTGTTGATGGCATCGTACAAATACCTGTTATCTGGTTCTCCGTTTCCTTCCGTAAAACCAACCCTAGGGTTATAGCCCGTAATGACTTTCTTCAATGAAGAGGTGAATACGTATTCGAGGTTTTTAATGGAGTTGTTAATGCTCTGATCATAATTGGAAGCTTCTCCCCCTAAATTTTGCAACAACTTTACAGGCATGCGCTTGCCATTGCTTTCGATCATGGCCATCGGGTAAACCAGCTTCTCTGAGAAACCTGCATCTGTTTTGATATTGATGTTGGTGGGTTTAATTCCCTGTTCAAACAAGCGTTGAATCACGGTATCCTGTTCGGCGGCAGAAAGCCCTGAAAGCGGATCAATAAAAACCACTTTAAAATTTCCTTTGGCATAAGCCCTGTAGTCCGATAACAGATCTTTAGTAGCATTGCGCAAGCGCTTAAAAGCTGCAGGCATATCACCATCTAAATAAATGGTCACCACTACATCATGCTTATTCTGTTGCAGAATTTCTTTGGTTTTTTGGGTGAGGGTAAAGCGTTTTTCCTTCGTAAAATCAATACGGGTATAGGCAAATTGCGCAACTACATTCACCACTACCAATGCCAACACAAATAGCACTGGTTTTAAGATTTTGCTTTTCCTTGTTCCTTGCTCCTTACTCCTTACTCCTTGATCCATGTTCCTTGCTCCTTT
>QFQM01000862.1 GCA_003243255.1 Flavobacterium psychrophilum
GACTCCATTTTGCTGAAGTAAGTCGTTTGCTTGAACCGGAGATTTTGCCTTGCCTACCAATTCCAAGTGGGACAGTTGTGATACATAACCTTCCAATAGGTTAAGCGCCAAAAATTCATCATCCACTAACAAGGTTCTTATTTTACTCATCTGTTTTTTTTATTTGTAAGAGCACAGAAAAGGAGTTTTCTTTCTCTTTGATTTCTAGGCTGTGCCGGTTAGCATAGCGAATCGATAAACGCTCCCTGATGTTTTTCAAGCCAATACCATTGCCCATGTTTTTAGGAGCGGTCGATTGATCTCTAGAGTTAGACGTCTCAAACGAAATGTTTTCACCCTCTTCCCAAAGTCGGATAAATATGTATGCTTGCGGATCGGTTTCAATATTGCCATGTTTAAAACAGTTTTCTACCAGTGGGATGAGTATCATGGGTTCGATGAAAACAGGAGCCGATGTTATGTCTACAGTAAAGGTGACAGCAGGTTTGTGCTCACTGCGCAAGGCATGAAGTTGTAGCAATTTATTAATTTGCCCCACTTCGGTGGTTAAGTCTACTTTGCTTTCCTTGCTTTTATACACCGCATAGCGCAATACATCTGACAATAGTAAAATCATTTCAGATGCTTTGGGAGCCTTATCTATGGTAAGGGAGTAAATATTGTTCAATGTGTTGAAAAGGAAGTGCGGGCTCATCTGTGTCTTCAGGAACTCTACTTGCGTTTCGCGCTGATGGGCGATGATCGCCAGATATCCCTTTTCCTTTTGCGATCGCGTCATCAATAAACCATTAAAAAAGCTAATCAACAAAACAATCAGCGTTGTGAAGGTAGAAAAGAGGAACACCCATTGTTTGCTCACCTGAATGACTCCTGGAATCACTTTATCGATCACAGACAAATTAAAATAGATCCGAATGGTTACGGTGATTAAGAAAATAGAACTAAAACAAAGGACGTAGGTAAAATAGCGTTGTTTTTCCAACAGCAGGTTTACCAAGTAGATGTTGAAATAATACATCATCAATAGCAGTAACACATTAAAACAGGCAAAAATCACAGAGATTTTTAATGGAAAAATGCCTGATAGTAGGAAGGTGA
>QFQM01000863.1 GCA_003243255.1 Flavobacterium psychrophilum
TGGTAGTAAACGAAAATCTGAAAGAAGCCATGCTTTCCAGAAAAATTCCACCTCTCACTCTGCAGATACTTGTCGAGAATGCTGTAAAGCATAATGTAATTTCGGAAAGCGAACCTTTGGTGATCGACATTTACACCGAGGAAGATTTCCTGGTTGTGAAGAACAAGTTGCAGTTGAAGCAGTCCAAAGAGGAAGGTACCGGACAAGGATTGCAGAATATTGTGGATCGCTACACGCTGCTTATGAACAAAGAAATCGAAATCCAACTAAACGATGACTTTTTTATAGTTAAGGTACCGCTGCAATGACGCGTGTTCTGATCATACAAGACGAAATTAAGACAGCCAGGGAGCTTAAAGAAATGTTACTTCATTTACGAAGCGACATTTCCGTTGTGGATATAATTCCCACTGTAAAGGGTGGTATTCACTGGCTTGGGAACAATGAAATGCCGGATATTATTTTTTCGGATATTCAGTTGGCGGATGGATTGAGCTTCAGCATCTTTAAAAAAGTCCCTGTAAAAGCGCCTATTGTTTTTTGTACTGCTTACGATGATTATGCTATCCGCTCATTTGAAACCAACGGAATTGACTATCTGTTAAAACCCATTGATGAATCCAGACTCTTAATGAGCCTTGAAAAGTACGAGAAGCTAAAAGTTTTTTTCGGCACGCAGCAAAACAATGTGGAAACCCGGTTGAATCGGGCTCTGGAGTTAATGACACCACGCTATCGTTCTTCGCTTTTGATTCATTCGCAGGGAAAGGTCATTCCTTTAAAAACAGAAGCCATTGCATTTATACTTTACGACAGCGGGACGATCGCCATCCACACAAACGAACAGAAAAGGTATTTTATGAACAGTACGATGGATGAACTGGAGGGGCAGCTAGATCCCGCTGTCTTCTACAGGGCAAATCGTCAGTACATTGTTAACCGTGGCTCAATTGAATTAGTGGAGCATTTCTTTTCGAGAAAACTGCTCGTTAAACTGAAACCACCAGCCACAGACAAAATAATTGTAAGTAAACTCAAAGCGAGGGATTTTCTTAATTGGCTCGACAACCGTCCCTGACTGTAATCTTCACACC
>QFQM01000864.1 GCA_003243255.1 Flavobacterium psychrophilum
ACTGTTCTCCATTTTTCAGAAGCAGTTCTTACCTCTTCATCAGACATTTTCTGCCACTTCATATCGTCCTTTAGTTTTTGCGCTACTTCAGGGGATAACGTAGTGACGGTTGATGTCGATGTTGCCTTTACAGTTTCATTTGCACGGGTATCAATTGATTGGCCAGTCTGAATGATTCGAGCCATGAAAACATGAAACTCAGTCCTCATTTGGTCAATACCATTTTTTGTATAACGGAATGATCGAGCTAATGCCTCGATATACAGTTCGGTATTCATTTGAATATTGTCACGTAGAAAATCCGCGACTTTACCAAATGCTTTTATCGAATAGAACTCGGTCTGGGACTTGCCGCTGATGGACATGTCACAGCGTAAACGAAAATAAATATACGAATCTGAATTATCAGATGCGGGCATATACTTAGGTTCTATCGCAACAATACCCTTTGCTCTGGATTGCATAGTTTATACCTCATAAATTTTTAAATTAAGAAAGTTAGAATAATTTAGTGCTATAGGCACAAGAATTAGAAAGATTGATGAAGCATCCAGTTAGAGTGCTGGACTCACTGTATCCTCAACAAGAGGAAAAACACCTTTTTCGACGGCGCAGAAAACACGATGCATGATGCACCGTGTGTCGAATTCTATGGGCGTAGGGAAGCCGTGCGAATGAACATATTCATTCAGGGATGGCGCGTTGCCGAAATAAAGAGTGTTAAAAGAAGTTAAGCGGTATGTCCGCGATATAAGATTATGATACGACGTTGGGTTGGTCAATCCAGAAAAGAAAAAAACCCAGCTTTCGCTGGGTTTTTGTTGGGAGGTATTAGCATAACAAGCGTTCCAGACGCTTCCATGTTTGGATTGCCATGTCGGTTGATGCATCTGATATCTCTTTATAGAGATTGGTATTTCGCCGTTCATAATAACCTGGATAGATGAGCCTATGCAGGCAATCATCTAACCTTGAAAGATCTCCAAAGTCCTGAGCGCCTACATTGATTTTTGCCCTGATTGCCAGTATATCTCCCTCTATTTTCATGAGCTCAATGAGCTCATGCATTTCGAAGAAAATATTAGACTGATAAC
>QFQM01000865.1 GCA_003243255.1 Flavobacterium psychrophilum
CACGAACAGTTCAGCGAAGGCCGTGCGCTGGCTGCTCTTTATCTGGTGCGCGACCTGCTGACTCAGCGCGGGGAATTCAGCCTGTGAGCCATCCCTATCTTCCCCGGGTGATCGAACTGGTGCGCGAAGCCGGCGCGGCGACCCTGCCTTACTGGCGCAGCGACGTGGCCGTGATGGAGAAGGCCGATGCCTCGCCGGTGACCGCTGCCGATCTGGCCGCGCATCACATTCTGCTCGATGGCCTGCAGGCGCTGGCGCCGGACGTGCCGGTGCTGTCGGAAGAGGCCGCTGATATCCCGCTGGCCGAGCGCGCCGCCTGGACGCGCTGGTGGCTGGTTGATCCACTCGATGGCACCAAGGAATTTATCGCCGGCTCCGAAGAGTTCACCGTCAATGTCGCGCTGATCGAGCGCGGCCGCGTGGTCTTTGGCGTGGTCGGCATTCCCGCCAATGGCCGCTGCTACTACGGTGGCGAGGGGCTGGGTGCCTGGCGCAGCGAGGTGCCAGGCCGCGAGCAGTCGATCAGCGTGCGTCTGGCGCCCGCGCAAGGGTTCACCCTGGTGGCCAGCAAGCGTCACTCCAGTGCCGCCCAAGAAACCTTGCTCGCCGGTTTGGCCGCCCGTTTTGGTGAGCCGGCACTGGCCAATATCGGCAGCTCGCTGAAGTTCTGCCTGCTGGCCGAAGGCAATGCCGACTGCTACCCGCGCCTGGCGCCTACGTCACAATGGGACACCGCTGCGGCGCAGGGCGTGCTGCAAGGCGCCGGTGGCGAGGTGCTGAATCTGGCTGGCGAAGTGCTGACTTACGAGGCGCGCGAATCCTTCCTCAACCCCTCGTTCCTGGCCTTGCCGGCTGCCGCCGAGTGGCGTGGAGAGTTGATCGAGCTGGGTCGGGCGCTTTAATCGTAGGGCGGGTGAAACCCGCCGTGATATTGGCGGGTTGCACCCGCCCTACGGGAACGCGACAGGCTCAATCGAGCATATCGCTGTAGCGCGCGTCCTTCTTGAACACCAGCGGCTGGTCGAAGCCCGGCACCTTCACTTCTTCGGTGGTGATGGAGATCGCCTGGTCGTCGATCATGTCGTTGCCGAAGT
>QFQM01000866.1 GCA_003243255.1 Flavobacterium psychrophilum
CGCAGCTCACTATTTCATAGGGTTATCGCTTTTTATGCCCTTTTTGGAATAAATATGAAAAATCCAAACCACGACATTTTTCGTCAAAATGAAAATTTTTTAAATGAACTTGATTTCATTGATGCTAAGTTAATTATTGGTGATGATCCTGGAGGTAACTTTTACCTTATATTAAATGGCAGTGAAAGCCAAGGTGTATATTATTGGGACAGAACACATCTACATGCAGAGGATGATATCCAACTGTTTGAAACCCCTGAGCAAAATGGGTGCGGCAATATCTATAAAATTACAAATAGCTTTACTGAATTTTACAAGGAAATTTGTGAGGCATATCCTGATGCAGGAATGAATTTAACTGTTGATTTATGATATTTCACAAATAAGCTATAATCAGAATATGATCATGGCTTGTTTTTTTACATTTGGATGTTAGTAAATAGATAAATATTAATAAAAAGAATGTCAGGTATGCTTGTATTTTACCATTGGTAATAATGCCATTGCATAGAAAAAAGACCTTACACAGGAAGGGCTCAGAATTTGTTAAGGGAAAAGATGCACACTCCACATTATCTGATTGCGAATACCCTAATTCTTCTGCTGAGAGATCTTCATGCCAACGTGCCCCATATTGGCTACGAATAAGATATATGGAGGAAAGAACATTGTTGAATAAATTAGAGCGCTTTGGAGCGAAATCGACACCATTACCATTAGATGAACTGAAAAAGAGTTTAAATACATTAGAAACATCAATAGGGCTAATCCCTGAAAGTTATCGTGCCTATTTACTTCATTTTGGCGCTTCTATTCTTTTTAATATAAATATTGTTTTCAAAGTGTTACAACCATCTCCATGGTCTGATGAGCAAGGAAACGATACGCTTGAGTCTTTGTACGGCCTTGCAGAATCGGGTAAAGAGTATACTGTGTTTTAAATGGCTGATACATACCGGAATGATTTTCTCGATCTTTAAAATAGTAATGCTATGTATTTATTTAAGTGGAATTAATCATGATGCATGAAAAGGAAAGGGATTGTATGCAAACTACGCGAGTAATGGGAGAAGGATATGAACCTTACGTTGA
>QFQM01000867.1 GCA_003243255.1 Flavobacterium psychrophilum
ATGACGCAGCACCGATCAAATGCAAGCAGGGTTACGCGAAAGATGTCTTGTTCTCGCTGGAGCCGTGAGTAGTACTCGCGCTTTTCCTCTTTGAATAAACCCCTAGCGAGGCGATTCCAGGAAGCGTCACCGTTTCGATCTTTGTCGTCGATGTCGTACCAGGTTGCGATGCCATTCGATTCTGTTTCTTGGAGGTGGATGACGGATTTACCCCAGCAGGCCTCCTCGAAATCAATATGGTTATTTCTCGAATGATCGTAGGACAATGTTATTTCGACTAAGCCCCCGGGGATTCTACGCACCTCCTAAGTTGTGTTGTAAGTGACCATTCGGCGTTCGTTCGGCCACCATTCTGATGTTGTTGTGATTTGCGCGCCTGCCAAAATTTCATGAATGTCTATTTGCACATACTCTTGTGCACTATCCCAGTGTATGACTATGTTGTGTGTGTTCATTCACATTTCCAAAGATATGCCCGCCGTCGCCCAACGCCGCATTCAGCGGCTCGTCCGCTGCAATGCTTTGTTAGCACTTGCTCAAATTAATAATTCTTGAATCAGGATATATAGAATTAATTTCATTAGGGATATAATCAGCAACTTTATCCATTACAAAAACAAGCCGCTTTGGATCATTGTTTAAACTTGGTAATATTTTATGTAACCAATAAAGGTCACTCAAAGAAAAATATTCTGGCAGCGTGACATATAACTCTGAACATGATTCTATTACTTCTAAACAATATTCTGCATGGGATGTCATTCCAAGTGTTAGATTAACCGTACAGGGCGTAATCTCTTTAATATCTTCTAGTTCGGTAATTATAGATATAGTATTGTGGTTATTATTTTCTATTCTTCGCGTAACAGATATTACTTTACTCCCATATTTATCAAGTAGCTTTTGCTTGGAAGCAGCACCCCCTCGCGCATTAGGACTTGATAAGAGGTCATGATGTGTAAAATGATCTCCGTCATCTATTAGTGTTATTTTATTGATATCGATTTCGAGCTTAACTCTACTTGCGCCACCATGCTCAAAAGCATTTCTGACACGCTCGATTAAGTAGCCTCTTAAATAACTTACCAAT
>QFQM01000868.1 GCA_003243255.1 Flavobacterium psychrophilum
TGGGCGGGCCTGCTGATCGCGGGCGCCATCCTGCTATGGCATCCGCAGGGCCTGTGGCTGGTGGCGACGATCATGCTGCTGCAGTTCGTCGTCGAGATGCTGGTCGTGCGCCACTACGCGCTGGCGGTGGTGTTCATCACCGGTGCGGCACTGACGCTCGCCAGCGGCGGACATCCCGTCGCCGCACCCGGCGAGTACCTCTTCGCGCGCGGGCTGGATACCCTGGTGGGCTGCGCGGTGGCATTGCTGGTCTATCGCGCCCTGCCTGTTCGCGACGATGGGCGGGGTCTCGCACCACCGATGGCGCGCGTGCTGCATGGCGTCGCCGCGTTGGCGCCGCTCCTGGCGGCCGGCAGCGTCGACGATGTGCACGCACGCACTGCGCGCCGCGACCTGCAGCGCATGACGTTCGGGTTGGAACAGGCGTACGGATCGGCGATCGGCGCTTCGCCGCGCCAACGTGCGGCAGCCGAAGACCAGTGGCCGCTGGTGGCGGCGATCCAGCAACTGGCCTATCGGATGCTGGCTGCTTGCTGGCAGCGCAGCCATGAGGGCGTCGAACCCACGCAGGCCTTCGGTCCGGCGGATGCCCAAGCGATGCAGCACGCGCTGCGCGATCTCGAGCAGCATCTGGGCGGAGCGCCGCTGTCGGCACATGCAGAGGTCACGGTGTCGCTGTTCGCTGGCGAACTGCAGGCCGTGCATGCCTGCATGAAAGAACGGCCCCCGAAGGGGCCATTGTGAGCGAGAACACGCCTGGCTCTCCGGGCGGCGACGGTGTCGGACTCGCGGTCCACCGCCAGGCGCAGCATTGGAACAGGGGGTGTCCGATGCGCTGCGTTCGGTTCTCTTGTGGGGCCCTGGGTGTCAGTCTGACGACTCGGTAGCAGGGTTGTTTCGGGAGACAGAGGGGGTGGATCCGTCGGCCCGACCACTGCGGGTGTTGTACGGGCTAGGATGCGAAGACCGCGTGTAGATCGTTCAGCCGGACTGCACGTTTTCGTAACACCTGCTGCACATGGCTTAACCCCCGCGAACAGGCCCGCCTGAATTCGCACCGACGTCACGGATGCGCGCCTACCGTGCATG
>QFQM01000869.1 GCA_003243255.1 Flavobacterium psychrophilum
CATTGCTTGATGTGCCCGTTCTGCCAGTTGGCCAGCATCGCCGCTGGCGCGTCCCCAGTCTGTAATGCGGCCTGTCGCGCGGCGAAGTCCACCGGGCGGCGGTTATCCGGGTCGACCAGGCTGAAATCCCAGAACTCGCAGCCCTGGTACAGATCGGGCACGCCTGGTGTGGTCATGCGCAGCAGACATTGCACCAGGCTGTTCAAGGCGCCAGCCGGCGCGATGGTGGTCACCGTGCTGGCCAGTTCGCGCCGCAGCGCCAGGCCATCGGGCTCGACCAGCAGGCGCCTGAGGAAGTCCGCGCAGGCGCTTTCGTGATCGTCGTTCGGCGCACTCCAGGCGCTGTTGAGCTTGGCCTCGCGCAGCGCCTTGCGCTGCCAGCCGAGCAGGCGCTGCAGGTAGGCATCCAGGCCCCCGGCATCGTCGGCCTGCAGCCCCAGCGGCCAGCTGCCGATCAGCGCCTGATAGAGAATCGCCTCTTCACCACCGTCCGGCGCCTGTTGCAGTTGACGACTGCGCAGCGGTTGAGCGAGGTGCTGCCAATGCCGGACACGCTCGGCGTACCAGGCGGCGCGTTCGCTCAGCACAGCCAGACGCGCGCGGCAGTCCTCGCCACGCTTGTGGTCATGGGTGGCGGTGGCCAGCAGGTTCAGCGGGTGGTGGTCTACACGTTCGCGGCAGGCCTGATGGAAACGTTCGACGCTGGCGCTGAAGTGCTCGGCATCGAAGCCCACGTCATAGCGCGACAGCAGCACGCCGGCGCGATACAACGCGGTATCTTCCACGGCCTTGGCGGCCACTGGCGAAGTCAGTTGCTGGAAGCGCGTCAGCGCCTGGGTACGCAGACGCCGCGCACGGCCGGGCGGCAGTGCACGCAGGACGGCGCCGCCGAGCCAGTCGTCGAGATGCGGCAGCAGGGGCCAGTCAGCCTCGGCCAGGGTCTGCCGCGCACCGTCCAGCGCCTGCTGGAAGAAGCGCCGATCCTGCTGCGAGCGACCACAGGCCTGGGCATAGGTGCGGTACACCGGAAAGTGCACGATCAGCTCGCGCAGCGTCCGGCGGATCGCGCCCAGGGTCAGGTCGCGCGT
>QFQM01000870.1 GCA_003243255.1 Flavobacterium psychrophilum
TTCTGTCCATCAAAAAATCTAATTGCGTAACAAACAACTTTTAGCAACTCAATTTTTAAATCAAGGCCAAACTGTTTTACAAAAAATGGTTTTTTCTTTCGGGCCAATTTTTAAACCATAACAATTGCTTTCACGTTGCACCATTTAATATTCTTACATTTAGAAAAACTTACTACACACAACTCTCGAGTATTCATTCCAGTCATCGACATCATAGCGGCTAGTTGGGGTTGAAATTGATAATAATCAAGAGGGCCAATAACGCCAGCGCCTGGCCGTGGATACATCATTTGTGCATTGTAGATGGTTGCTGCCGGATAGGCGCCAATGTAAGGGTTTTGTAAGTTATTGGGTAACCATTGTTGAGACGATTGTTGCTCTGCCAACGAAGCGGTGGCTGAATTTTGAGGTGTCTGTTCTGGCAATTGATCAGGATGTTGTTTAGCTGTAGGAGTTTGCTCTTGATCAGGTGGTTGAGATGCGACAACCGGACTTAATTGAGCTATTGCGTTATTGCGTGCAACTTTTAAAATGTTATTGACAGAAAACGAATTAGATCTAAAAAAGTTTTAAATTAAAATGAGTCCCAACTTTTTTACCGTGAAGGAATAGAAGATGGAGAGTTGGTAAGTGGAGTGCGGGTTCCAGGTGACAACGACCCAGTCTCGTTGCCTGAGTCTCGGTCCTTCTCCTCATGCTGATTTTTGAGTGGTGGGGCCGGAAGGTAACTGTAGAAAGAGCGCAAATCGAATTGCATTGGGTTTATAAGTGGATAGACCCATGGTTGTTGCTGAGCCGGAAATGCAGCTAATTGAGGAGTCGAATAGGGGTTGCCCAGTTGTGCATTTAAGGCATAAGCTTCTGGGCGTCCAACAAGAGTCTGAAGTAAAAGCGGATCGACGAATTCGCTGGCTCTTATTGGCTCGGGACGCGCCAATTGTGGGTCTAATGTAGAATTGGTGTGTGGATTGTTGGACAATGTCCGCATTCCATCACTTGAATCCACGTCCATTCTAAAAATTCAGTGATTGTCCGGTGAAAGTAGGTTTTTTGCCCAAAGTAAGATGTTTGAAAGTGGGGACTTTGA
>QFQM01000871.1 GCA_003243255.1 Flavobacterium psychrophilum
GCGCGGCGGCGCAGTGTCGGGTAGCGGCGCAGCAGGTGGACGAGCGAGGCCAACAGTTGCCCGTAGCTGGCGCGGTGGCTGGGGGCGTGACGTGGGATGGTGGTGGCGATCACCAATGTAATCACCAACATCAGGCCGGCTGCCATCAGGTAGACCGCGCGCCAGCCGAATTCACCTGCTACCAGGCTAGCCAGCGGCCGAGCCAGCAGAATGCCCAGCAACAGGCCACTCATGATGTTGCCCACCACACGGCCACGGTTGGCCTCCGGCGCCAGGTTGGCGGCCAGGGGGATCAGCATCTGTACCGAAACCGAGCTGAGACCGATCAGCAGTGCCAGGCCAAGAAACACATCCGGCTGATTCGCGAAGGCCGCCGCCAGCAGGCAGAGCAGGGCGGCCGCGGTGGTGATCAGCATCAGCCGACGACTTTCCAGCAGGTCGGCCAGCGGCACCAGGAATAACAGCCCAAGTGCGTAGCCGATCTGCGTCAGCGAAACGATCAGGCTGGCGCGTTCGGCGCTAAGGCCGACATCCGGGGCGATCAGCTCGATGATCGGCTGGGCGTAATAGAGGTTGGCGACGATGGCGCCGCAGCACAGGGCGAACAGCAGCACCAGTGTCTGCGGCAGGGCGGGCGACTCGCTCGTGAGTGAGGAGGTCTGGCTAGTCATGATGGATCTCGATGAGAGGGAACGACAGGCGCAAGGTTAGGCAGGTAACGCCTGGCGGAGAATCCGTCGAACTGGCAACGCTGCGTTGCGCGCCGTGCAAAAGCCCTTAGCCGTGCAGCAATTCCTGAAGAAACTCGCTGAACGCGGCGATGCGCTTCGACCCCCGGTGATTGGGCAGGTACAGCAGGTGAATAGTGCCTTCGTGCGGGCCAGGAGCAACTTCGTAGTCGGGCAGCAGACGCTGCAGCTTGCCACTGTCCACATCATCACGTACCAGCCAGTCTGACAGCAGTGCTACGCCCTGACCGGCCACGGCTGCCTGACGCAGGATATCGGCGTTGTTGCTGCGCAGGCTCCCTGTGACCGGTACCTGCAAGGTCGTTCCGTCCTGCTCGAAGCGCCAGTAGTGCGCCGG
>QFQM01000872.1 GCA_003243255.1 Flavobacterium psychrophilum
GTATTCCAAGAATGCTTGATAACTGGGATAAACTCGGAATTAAAGTCACTTCACACATGGTAGGTTCAGCCGTACTTAACAATCCGCAACTGGCAAAAGAAATTGTCGAAAGAGGTCACGAGGCAGCAGCACATGGGATGAACTGGAGTAAACAATATAATCTTCCTTACGAGGAGGAAAAGAAATTCATACAGGATGGCGTCCAGGCTATTTTGCAATCAACCGGATTCCGTCCTGTAGGTTATAATGCCAACTGGTTGCGACGTGGTGAGAATACACTCAATATTTTACAGGAGCTGGGCTTTAAATATCATATTGATGATCTTAGCAAGGATGAGCCTTTTATCATCAAAGTAAAAAATAAAGACTTTGCGGTAATACCTTATACGCTTCGCTGCAACGATATACAGTTAATTGCTGGCGAACATTACTCAACCGATCAATTTGTACGGCAGGTTAAAATGGAATTTGATCAACTTTATCAGGAAGCAGCAATTAAGCGCAGGCAACTATCGATCAGTTTTCATGACAGAATTGGCGGAACACCGCAAATGGTGAACGCTACCGAGCAGATTATCCGCTATATGCAGCAGCACAAAGGCGTAAGTTTTAAACGGAAAGATGAAATTGCAGACCTGATCTTAAAAGACGAAACTGCAATAAGGGAATAATAAAAAGCGCCACTTTTTAAGTGGCGCTTTGCTCTATCTAGCATTCGCTTTCGAACAACAGAGGTTTATTCAAACGGTAAAAACAATAATAAAATCATTCTAGTATATCCATGAATCTATAATATGCTACTAAAGCAGACAGCATACATACAACTACTAACATTGGAAGCATTTTGTACTCTTTTTTTGAAGTATGAATAATCATACCAACAAGCATGATTATGCAAAAACAGACAGCAGCTATAGGTGTTAAGATAGGAACTATTCCTAAAATCCAGGGAAATACAATCCCTATACAGCCAAGTAATTCCAAAACTCCCAGTATTCTGATGGGTACGATTGAGCTGCCCGCTTTTAGATGCCCATCTGCTACATGGCTCTCTTTACTGCCACTGATTTTACCATAACCGGGCAT
>QFQM01000192.1 GCA_003243255.1 Flavobacterium psychrophilum
ATGTATTTACCAATACACGCTACCGTAATAATAATGAAGACTCAGACGAAACCAACGTTAATTTCTCTACAAACCTTATCCATAAATTTAATGACAAAGGCCATGAGCTGAAAATTGACGGATCGGTATCAATGAGCAAGGATAAAGAACTTGCGGCAATCAGTGATCAAACGATTGGTGACGCATCAAATGGTATTACTACTTACCAAAGAACCCTTAATAATGAAAATGAGAACAGGTCACTATTACAGGCTGATTATGTTTTGCCAATAGGCGAAAACAGTAAGTTTGAAGCGGGGTATCGTGGAAGTTTTACTACTCTTGACAACGATGCAAGAGCGGAAAACCTGGTAGAAGGCAACTGGACAAATGACCCTAACTTCACTAATTATCTTGAATATAAAGAAAAGGTGAATGCCCTTTACACTCAGTTTGGCTCTAAAACCGGTAAATTCTCTTATTTATTAGGCCTACGCTGGGAAGACTCAAATATTGATGTAAACCTTCTTAATACAGGAGATTACAACAATAAAAAATACAACAACTTCTTCCCTAGTGCTTTCCTTACGTATGAGTTCAACCAGAACACAAACGCAAGCATAAACTACAGCCGCCGTATTAACCGTCCGAGAGGCCGTTTCCTTAACCCTTTCTCAGGACTTGAAAGTAACATCAATATATTTAAAGGTAATCCGGATCTTAACCCATCATATACTGATGCTATAGATATTGGCTTCCTTAAAAAATGGACAAAACTAACACTTAGCTCATCAGCATACATTAATCTTACTGATGATCCTTTTCAATTCATCAGAAGGCCAAACGGACTTTACATAGGCGAAACTCCTGTTATCATTACATCACCGCTTAATATTGGAAAAGAATTCCGTTTAGGATTTGAATTCAACGTAAATTATAACCCGTTCAGATGGTGGAGGATAAACGGTAACTTTAACTTCTACAGAAATGAAACTGAAGGAGATTACAACTATAGCTATGTTGATGAAACGACCGGCGAGACTGTAAACGGCCATCTGGACCTGAACAGTTCGGGTGCATCATGGACTACAAGAGTTAACTCTAAAATCTCACTTCCTTACAAGATAGACTGGCAGCTTAACGGTAATTACGAAGCACCACAAAATACTTCACAGGGTAAAAGAGTTGGTGTAGCCAGCGCCAATACTTCATTCAGCAAAGACATCCTTAAAGAAAAAGCTACTATCGGGCTTAGCATTCAGGACATCTTCAACTCAAGAAAGATGAAGAATGAAACCTTTGTAAACGGTGTTTCAAGCTCATATAGCGAAATGCAATGGAGACAACGTCAGGTAACACTATCGTTCACCTATCGTTTCAATATGAACAAGAACGATAAGCAGCAACAGCAAAAACAACAGCAGCAAGATGGCGGTGGCGATGAATATATGGGAGGATAAAAAATTAAAAGCGGGCTTAAAGCCCGCTTTTTTATTACTTTTTAACTGAATAATCTTTTTCAGATGAGAATAAAGACGCAAGGTTTTTGAGTCCGCCAATGACATCCTGATTTCCTGAAAAGTTATAGGTATTTATATTGGTAGGCATTTCCATTATATAGGTTGAATTACGCTGATAATAAAAAGTATTACCATAACCTACATAAACATTTCGCGGTGATACATTATTCGCATTATTGGTATAATTAAACTCTCCAAAAACCTTATCGTAGTTTTTAGCATAATATGAAAAATCAACCTTTACAGGTAATTGATCATCCTGTGCCGTAAACTGAGACTTAAAATTCAACGGCTGAACAGACTGACTATAGCCTGCCGCACAAACCAAGAAAGCAGAAACAATGAATATCTTTTTCATACTGTTGGGATTTTATTTTGATCCCGGAACTTTATCCGGCTGGGCATACATCTTTTCGGTACGGTAAAAAGCATCTACGGCAAGATTAGAATAGTGCTGCTGAAGCACTATTGGCACATAAGTACTAGAATATAACCTGTCGTTGTCAACATACAGCATATTCATCCGTCTGTCGAGAATATCTGAAGTTAAATTATCATATTGAAACAATCTGTAATTCCTGTTGTAAAAACTAAAATCAGGTGATCCGGGCTTATAAGTATCCCAACCCTGCGCCTCTTTTACTGCAAGTGTAAAAAGAGTTGGAATTTTCTTATCATCCTGTTCCTGGCTATATCCCGCTAACGAAAACAGCGCTGCGAGGCAAATGTATATCTGTTTCATAGGTAATAAGCTACATATTCTATCAAATATACTGATAATAAACGACAAAAGGCACCCTAAGGTGCCTTTTTATAATAATTGGTTCTACCCTATTAAGGGAAAATACCTCTTTGTTTGTATGCCATTTCGATTCTTGTAAGAGCAACGATGTAAGCAGCAGTTCTCCAGTCAGTTTTGTACTGAACAGAAGAAGTAATCACTTTACCAAAAGCTTCTTCAAGTTTCTTTCTTAGTTTGATGATAACATCATCCATTGTCCATATCTCACCGTTACGGTTTTGAAGCCACTCAAAGTAGCTACCGATAACACCTCCTGAGTTACAAAGAATATCAGGAATGATATCCACACCATTAGCCAGAAGGATTGCTTCAGCATCTGTATCTGTTGGTCCGTTAGCACCTTCAGCGATAACTTTAGCTTTTATAGTAGCAGCATTCTCTTCAGTAATCTGGTTACCAAGAGCCGCAGGAATAATCACATCACAATCAATTGAGAAAAACTCATCAGACTTGTAGTTCTGTGTTCCTTTGTATCCTGTAATGGTAGCATTGTCAGACTGGTATCTTAATAAAGCCTCAGGATCGATTCCTTCCGGATTATAGATTGTACCTGTAGCATCCTGAACACCAACAAGTATAGCTCCGTTTTTGTTCATGAAATGAGCAGCCCAGTAACCAACGTTACCAAAACCCTGTACTATATATCTTTTACCTTCAAGGGAAGTGCCTTTAATTTTAGCCCATGATTCAAGTGTTACAACAACACCAAATCCGGTTGCACGGTCACGCCCTTCAAGACCACCTGAACCTACAGGTTTACCAGTAACTACGTGTTGGTTTTTAGAACGCTCAGCCGGTGATTTAGTAGACATGTAAGTATCAGCAATCCAGGCCATCATCTGTGCATTAGTGTTCACATCCGGAGCAGGGATATCGTGCTCAGGACCAATGTTATCACCAAGTGCAAATGTAAAACGACGCGTAATTCTTTCAAGCTCGCCCTGAGAATATTTCTTAGGATCAATCTGGATACCACCTTTACCACCTCCGTAAGGAAGTCCGGCAAGTGATGTTTTCCATGTCATCCATGTAGCAAGAGCTCTTGCAGCATCGATATCTACTGTTGGGTGATATCTTAAACCACCTTTGTATGGGCCCAGTGCATTGTTATGCTGTACCCTGTATCCTGTAAATACTTCTACAGAACCATTGTCCATTTTCACAGGAAAATGTACTACGATCTCATTATTAGTAATCGATAAGATCTTTTTAACGCTTTCATCCAGTCCCATAACGGCAGCCGCCTTTTCGAACTGATTCTTTACGTTTTCATACATGCCCACTCGGGGCTTTATTGCTGTTGCCATAAATTTTAACTTACAACTATTATATTATAACTAAGCTTTTATAAAAGCATCACAAATATATACGAAGTTTGTGATAACTTAATCGTTTGAATTGATTATTTTACAAAATTTAAATCGTAAAATTGCATTTGTTTAGAATTAAGGTATCAAAAAGCCTACCAAACTGATTATATGATAAATATTAATTCAGAAAAAAGGCTACAAACCATTAAAAACCAACAAAATAGACAAACACTGCCATCCGGACAGGTATCAGAGACATCTGCTGACAGGCTAAAAATTTAAAATGGAGTTAGTTACACTATTTGCAGGTGCATTTATAATAGGTATAATTATGGGCCTTATGGGTGGAGGTGGCTCTATACTTACTGTCCCTTTGCTGGTATATGTATTTGGCATCAATCCTGTAATCGCCACCGCTTACTCACTGTTTATAGTAGGTACTACAGCTGTATTTGGCAGTGCCCAGCATTATATAAAGAAAACCATTGCTCTAAGAACAGGAGCAATTATAGCAATCCCTTCTTTCATCGGAGTGTATATTACAAGAAGCTTCATACTTCCTGCCCTTCCAGATGTTATTTTTAACATAGGAGACCTTGAGGTAACCAGAGACAACTTTATAATGACAATTTTTGGCATTATAATGATGATGGCATCCCTTTCAATGCTAACCCGAAAAATAAGCAACGGTGAGAAGGAGACAAAAAAATTAAACTATCCCATACTACTGCCTATTGTAGCTATAATTGGGCTTATAATGGGCCTTGTAGGTGCAGGCGGCGGATTCCTTATCATACCCATGCTGGTTTTCTTTGGTGGCTTGCCAATGAAAAAAGCAGTAGGCACTTCGTTGTTTATCATCGCCATTAATTCGCTAATCGGATTTTTAGGTGACTTACAAACTATAGAAATCGACTGGCAATTTCTATTATCCTTTACCATCGTTTCGGTTTTTGGTATATTTGCAGGGACTTATCTACAAAAGTTTGTAAAAGAAAAACAGCTAAGGCACGCATTTGGCTGGTTTGTACTGGTTATGGCTGCCTTTATACTTTCAAAAGAAATTATCGGCTGGTAGCGCTGTATAAACTTTTAGCCGTAAGTTTTAATACCCATAATTATGAAAATAGAACAGATATATACGGGCTGTATCGCTCAGGCAGCCTACTATTTAGAAAGCAATGGCGAAGCGGCCATCTTTGATCCGTTAAGGGAAGTTCAGCCTTATATTGACAAGGCAGCTAAAGATAATGCTTCGATAAAATACATTTTTGAAACGCATTTTCATGCCGACTTCGTTTCAGGACACCTTGACCTGGCTAAGAAAACCGGTGCAAAAATTGTATATGGCCCAACAGCCGCTCCCGAATTTGATGCACTTATAGCAACAGACGGACAGGAATTTAAAGTTGGAAACTATACCATTACCGCTATCCATACTCCGGGACACACGCTGGAAAGCACCTGCTACATCCTAAAAGATGAAACAGGAAACATACATGGCATCATTACCGGAGACACTCTGTTTATAGGCGACGTTGGCCGACCGGACCTTGCACAGGCTCTTACTGAAGACTTAACACAGGATGTGCTTGCCTCTCACCTGTATGATTCCCTACGCAACAAGATCATGCCTCTACCGGATGATATTACGGTTTATCCCAGCCACGGTGCCGGAAGTGCCTGCGGGAAGAATATGAGCAAGGAAACAACCGATACTTTGGGCAACCAGAAAAAAGTAAATTATGCATTAAGAGCCGATATGACCAAAGATGAGTTCATCAAAGAACTCCTTGACGGGCTTGGTGCACCTCCTGCTTATTTCCCTCAAAATGTTATGCTTAACATTCAGGGATACCAAAGCCTTGATACTATTCTTGAAAAAGGGCAAACTGCTCTTTCTGCAGAAGAATTCAAAGCGAAAGCTAATGAAACAGAAGCTATCGTTCTGGATGTAAGACATGAGGATGATTTTGTAAAAGAACACATACCGGGCTCTATCTTTATCGGGCTTCACGGCGGATTTGCACCATGGGTAGGAGCTCTTATAAGAGATGTGAATCAGCCTTTGCTTCTTGTTACACCGGAAGGCAAAGAAACTGAAGCTATTACAAGGCTTGCCCGTGTAGGTTTTGACGCTACACTTGGCTATCTTAACGGAGGTATCAATGCATGGAAAGCAGCAGGTTTTGAAACCGACAGTATTATTTCCATCTCTCCTGAAGCTTTTGCAGAAGGACTTGCTACAGAACAAAAGATTGTAGTTGACTCAAGAAAACCGGGAGAATTTAGTGGTGGTCATGTAGTTGATGCTATAAACATCCCTCTTGATTTTGTAAACGAACAACTTACTGAAGTACCTAAAGAAGAAGAATTCTATCTGCACTGCGCAGGAGGTTATCGTTCGGTCATTATGGCTTCGATACTTAAAGCAAGGGGTTACCACAACATGATTAATGTTGAGAAAGGTTTTGGAGGTATTAAAAACACGTCTGTAAACACTACTATTGTTCAGCCTTCAGCCTGTTCAAACAGTTAAGATTAAAATAAATTATCAGGGTGCACATAGATGCACCCTTTTTTTAAATATTTTTACACTTTATAAAAAACCATAAACAAATATGAAAAAAATTCTTTTTGTGCTTGCAGCTTCAGCATTCGTGATGTCTTGCAAAAAACTTGCAGATAACGAATATGAAATTACAGGAACAGCTGATGCTTCTTTTAATGGAAAAAGTTTAATAATTGAAAATCAGACTCCAACAGGAAGTTACGTTCCGGTAGATACCGTAAAAATTGAAAATGGTAAATTCCATACCACAGGAACTGTAAAAGAACCGGATTTTAGATTTATTAGTGTATTTGGAGGTAATCCGAAGGACAAAATTAACTTCGTAGCAGAACACGGTACTATTAACATTGAAATAGCTAAAGACAGTCTTTACAAATCTAAAACTACAGGAACAATTAATAATGACCTGCTTGCTAAATATATAGAACTGACAAGAGCTGATAAAAAGAAACAGGAAAACTTCGTTAAAAACAATTCACAAGCTTTCCAGACCGCATCTATGAATAAAGATGTAACAACCATGGAAAAGCTGGATAACGAATATAAAGCAATCGTTAATAGCAGGATAACAAAAGATCTTGCTTTTATCAAAGAGAACCCAAAAGCCTACATAAATATTTTCCTGATCAGCCAGATGGGTGGAGCTAAAACACTTGATGAAATTAAGGCGCTTTACGACAAACTTGATCCGGAACTAAAAAAAACAGAGAAAGGCCAGGATCTTGGAAAAAGAATAACTGAAGCCCTTGCTGCACAAAAAGGAATACCTTCTATTCCTGCAGAAGCCGCAGCTGCGCCGGGAAAGAGTAATGCTGAAGTAGGTAGCACGGCCCCTGCATTCAGCGCTAATACCCCAGCCGGAAAAAAACTTTCTCTTAAAGAAGCGATGGGTAAAGTTACTATTATTGATTTTTGGGCTTCATGGTGTGTGCCATGCCGCAATGAAAATCCTAATGTTGTAGCTTTATATAATGAATATCATGCAAAAGGACTTAACATTATTGGCGTTTCTTTAGATAAAGATTCTGACAAATGGAAAAAGGCCATTGCCGATGACAAACTTAACTGGAACCATGTATCTAACCTTCTGTTTTGGGATGAACCTATCGCAAAACAATATGGTGTAGAATCTATTCCTGCTACCTTTATACTTGATGCAAGCGGAAAAATCGTTGCAAAAAACCTTAGAGGTGCTGAGCTTAAAGCTAAAGTAGCTGAGCTTCTTAAATAAGATCTCAGATTAAATACCAAAAAATCTCCTTCGGGAGATTTTTTTATGTCCTTATCTTTGTAAAATGACACCTAACGAACACTACATTTCCATAAACGGAAACAAAATATTCATATCGCATACCAACAACTTTCAGAACCGCCCTACACTCGTCTTTCTGCATGACTCATTAGGATGCGTTACGCTTTGGAGGGAGTTTCCTTCAAAACTTGGAGAACTTACCCAATGCAACGTTTTAGTATACGACAGGCTTGGTTATGGCAAATCTGATGTTATGCCTGATGTACCGCGTCCTGTAACTTACATGGAGCCGGAAGCCGATGCACTGATTGCTTTATTAAACGAACTTCAAATTGAAGACCCCATACTGTTTGGCCATAGTGATGGCGGAACGATTGCGCTTTTGGCTGCTGCCAAATATCCTCATAGAATTAAAGCAGCAGTATCTGAAGCTGCACATATTTTTGTAGAAAACATTACGCTTAATGGCATCAGGGAAGCCATAGAAGCATACAAAACAACCAATTTAAAGGAGCGTTTGGAAAAATATCATGGAGACAATACCGACATACTTTTCAGGGCATGGACAGAAACATGGACAAGGCATGATTTCAGGAACTGGAGCATTGAAAATTATCTGCCTGAAATTGTTTGTCCGGTTTTAGTACTTCAGGGGATTAATGATGAATTTGGCAGTCTTAAACAGGTTGAAGGTATTGTAAATGGTACATCCGGAACAACTGAAAAGGTATTAATTGACGATTGTGCCCATACCCCACACAAGGAAAAACCGGAAGAAACCCTTAATGCAGCAGCAAGTTTTATAAATTCGCTATAAAAATTACATTTTATATAATTCGCTACCAGTGTTTTAAAAAATAGTTGCCAAAATACCCTCAAATATGTTTGTTTACTACAAAAACAGTACTATATTTGCACCGCAATGGCAGAGAACTTAATTGATTTCTGAACGCATGGGGAGATACTCAAGCGGCCAACGAGGACGGACTGTAAATCCGTTGGGAAACCTTCGCAGGTTCGAATCCTGCTCTCCC
>QFQM01000873.1 GCA_003243255.1 Flavobacterium psychrophilum
ATGATGCATTACTTGATTATCTGCAAGAAAAAGAAGTAAGCACTTTAAAAGACGAAACTGAATTGGTGAATGGTGTTTATGGCGATTTGGATGTTTCTTTATACAAGTAAGGCTTATTAGCACCAGTATTCTTTGGGTCGGCCATTAACAACTTTGGGATTAAAGAGCTTTTGGATACGTTTATTGAAATTGCACCTAGTCCAAGACATCGTGAGGCGGAAGAGCGTGACGTGTTGGTGGAAGAGAAAAATTTCAGTGGCTTTGTATTTAAAATCCACGCCAACTTAGACCCTAAACACCGTGACAGGATTGCCTTTTTGCGTATTTGCTCGGGTAAATTTGAACGTAACAAATTTTATTATCATACCCGTCAGGATAAGAAAATGAAATTTGCCAACCCAATGGACTTTATGGCCAATGAAAAAAGCTTGGTAGAAGAAGCTTGGCCTGGAGACGTGGTGGGTTTATATGATAGTGGCAACTTTAAAATTGGCGATACGTTAACTGAGGGCGAAAAACTGCAGTTTAAAGGTATTCCGAGCTTCTCTCCTGCTATTTTTAAGGAGGTTGAGAATATGGATCCAATGCGTACCAAGCAGTTGGAAAAAGGCATTGAGCAATTAACTGATGAAGGAGTAGCACAGCTTTCTGTTATGCAGCCTGGTAATCGTAAAGTGATTGGTGCCGTGGGTGAATTACAATTTGAGGTAATTAACTTCCGTTTGGAACATGAGTATGGCGCAAAATGTCGTTTCCGTACCTTAACCTATAGTCGCTCACGTTGGGTAACTTCTGATGACAAGAAGAAATTGGACGAGTTTGTAAAACGCAAGCAACAACATATTGGAACTGACAAGGAGGGAAACCCTGTTTATTTGTCAGACAATGATTTTATGATTGAGACGACCAAACGTGATTATCCAGATATTGATTTTCACAACACAAGTGAACACAAATAAAAAGATTGGCCTTTCGAAATTTCGGAAGGCTTTTTTAGTTTTGCAAGATCGTCACACTATCTGGATACCTCAATAAAATACTGCTTTCGTCGATCAGCTTTTTCAAGGTTTCATCTTTAATGG
>QFQM01000874.1 GCA_003243255.1 Flavobacterium psychrophilum
AAGTATCTACAATAAATGGCAGCATGCCTTTATGGTACTGTATACCGAAGAAGAAGGAAACAGTCTGGAAGTTTATGATCAAAATATGAACCTGAGGCAAAGTATTTCCGGTATTCAGCATATCTATTCGGAAGGTGATGAGACCATCGCTAAAAAGAAAACAGGTGATCTGAATGAAGGTTTGATTTTGAATAAAGGGATCTTTGAAGGGATCTTTTCAACCCATGATGAGCTGAGCAATATTTTGCCTTCCGGCATGAAACAGAAAGGCTTCATAATTCAAACCAGAAAGAAAGGAAGCACAAGCCTCTATTATATTTCTCAGGATAAAAAACAATATATGTTTGATGGAAGCAGCTATGATGGCTATGATCAGATGATGTTGAATCCTTCTCATTCTGACAATAGTATTGTCCTGAAATTAGGAAAGAAAATTCCACCTGCAAAAGGAATGGTTGATATTTGGTATGGAACGGACTTCGACCTTAAAAAACATGCAAAGGTGGTAACTGAATACATCCAGGTGGACTGGGAGCCGGTGAGCGGAAAGCAGGTTCTGATGACCCGTTCTGGATATTTCGGGGAGACTGCAATCGGGTATTCACGCTACCTGATGTATGAAACTGATAAACAGCAGGTCGACAAAATGGATAAAGCGGGAGGAAATAGCTTTGACAGGCTGTATCTTTGGAATGCAGTGGCCGATACATATACCTTGATTACAGATGTGCGGAAACAGATGGTAATATCACCTTCAGGTCAGTACCTGTTAATTCAGAGGGAAAATAGCTGGCAGCTGTACAATACGTTAACCCTTGTGATGGAAGATGTAAATGTTTCTGCGGCTATGATTCCTTATTTTACTTCTGAGAAAGATGTTCTATGGGTAGGAGGAAACAGGATCTTAGAATATAATCTGGCCACTCAGAAAATGAAAGAAATGTTTACTGCAATTGATGATTCAGAAATCGAGCTGGTGGATTTTACAAGAATCAGTACGGAATTAGGATACGGAAGAGATTTTAGGACCGCAGATATCAAAAGAAGCTTGCTGTTAAAAATCACGATTCCGAAAAACAGC
>QFQM01000875.1 GCA_003243255.1 Flavobacterium psychrophilum
CGGTATCGTCATCCGTAGCCTGGCCGCCCTGCTGGCAGAAAAAGGCGCCGAGCCGCCGGTGCTGGCCCTGGCCGAAGACGGCAGCGCCGTGGTGCCGCTGCTCGGCGGCCTGGCCGGGGTCAACCGCCTGGCCCGCGAGATCGCCGTGCACCTGGGTGTAACGCCAGCCATCACCACCAGCGGCGAACTGCGCTTCGGCACCTGCCTGCTGGAACCGCCAGCCGGTTATGCCCTGGCCGACCTGCAGCAGGGCAAGCGCTTCGTCAGCGATCTGCTCGGTGGTGAAAGCGTACGCATCGAAGGCCAGGCGCCCTGGCTGGACGACGCGCAACTGCCTGTGGATAACGCCGCCAGCCGGGTCATCCACATCACCGCGCAGGCGCGCCCGGCGCAGCCCGACGAACTGCTGATTCACCCGCGCTGCGCCGCCGCGCTGATCGAACGCCCCGGCGCCGACCTACCGGCTCGCCTGCAGCAGGCGTTGAGCGATGCCAACCTGGTGCCGCAGGCGCTGGCCGTGCTGCTCGCGGACACAAGCTGGATGGCCAACGCCGACCTGCACGCGGCGGCGCAGGTACTGAACCTGCCACTGCGCTTTATCCACAACACCACCGAACTGCCGCCCGAGCACCATGCCGGCGGTGGCCTGCGCCTGCTGCTGAGCAAACGGCCGCTGGATATCGAACGCCTCGGCCAGCGCCGTGGCCGCCTCAGCGTGGTCGGCCTCGGCCCCGGCGCTGCCGAGCACATGACCCCCGCCGTACGCCGCGCCCTCGACGAAGCAGAAGACCTGCTCGGCTACGACACCTACGTGAAGATGGCCGGCCCGCTGCGCGCCGATCAATGCCTGCATCCCAGCGACAACCGCGAGGAGCTGCAGCGCGCTGCCCACGCCTTCGAGCTAGCCGCCACCGGCCGCCGGGTGGTGATGATCTCCTCCGGCGACCCCGGCGTGTTCGCCATGGCCGCCGCCGTGATGGAGGCGCTGGAAAGCCCGCAAAACGATGCCTGGCACGGCGTCGAGCTGGAGGTGCTGCCGGGCGTCTCCGCCGCCCTGGCCACCGCCGCCAAGGCCGGCGC
>QFQM01000876.1 GCA_003243255.1 Flavobacterium psychrophilum
GGAACTTAATGGATGCCCGCTTATAAGGTTAATGATTTTAAACGAATTGAAATGAATCTACATGACTTTGAACTATTTTTACAATATGGAAAGTTCAAAACATATTCTCCCCGCTGTTGCTGCCGCCATCTTTAATGAGAAAGGGGAGGTGCTACTTCAAAAGCGGAAGGATGTCAATAAGTGGTGCATCATTTCAGGACATGTGGAGTTTGGCGAAACGGTTGAGGCGGCCATACTCCGTGAAATAGAAGAAGAGATAAATTTGAAGGCAAGTATCGTCAGGTTTATTGGCGTGTACTCTTCACCCGAATCACAGACGTATTCCTATCCTGATAAGACAATCCAATACGTGACTTCTTACTTCGAAGTAAAGCTGTCAGACAACATACCTGACAATTTCTCGAACAATGAAACGCAGGAATTGAGATTCTTTCATCCAGAGAGTATCCCAGATGAAATGGCAATGATTAACTCGTATTGGCTAAACGATGCGATGAATAAATCTGATGGTGTGTTTCTTCGATAGCTACAACATTCCCTCATCGGCAAAGGAGTAATAGCCTTTCTTTGAAATAATCACATGATCCAGAAGTTGAATATCTAAAGTGGCTGCACCTTCCCTGAGTCTTCTTGTGAGCTGAATATCAGCTTCACTCGGTTTTAAGTTTCCGCTTGGGTGATTATGAGATACAATAATTCCTACACTGGCACTTGCCAGAGCCGTTGCCAGAATAAGTCTTCGATCTGCAAGTGTTGCGTTAATACCTCCAACTGTATGATTGTAGTATCCAAGAATTTCCTTTGCAGTGTTTAAGTATAATGTTATGAATGACTCCTGCAATTCCAGAGTCCCTGCTTTAAATGTTCGTCTGATAAAATCAGCGACATCTTTTGAATTGGTGACCTTACCTAAGAACTCTTTCCGTGTTCGTCTGTAAGTGATCTTTATTTGCGGTACACCTTCCTGTGGAATAAGGCCAAGACCAAAAACTACCTTTTCATATTGCGTAGGATAATCTTTCCTTTTGATTTTGCGCTGTTTCATTTCTCCATCGATTAGAGGAGAAAATTAGTTAGTG
>QFQM01000193.1 GCA_003243255.1 Flavobacterium psychrophilum
AAATTTTATTTATTAAAAATTTAATGTGATGATACGATTATTAAAATTTCGACACACTATGTAGGACAGCTCAAATTTTCTAAACTATATGGTACATGTAAACGTTAAATAACTCATTTAAATGCATTGCTTAAGAAAGCTCACGATATAATATTAGTAATGTATCTAACTATATGGTGCTTGCGCTTTGCATGCAAGGCACAACGTGTTTCTTAATGTCAGATCTTAACTAATGATAAGGCTCTGTCATCAAAGGTGAAGCCGATTTTGTGATTATTGCCATAAACTACATTTAGGACAGAATGTAAATTTCTATTGCCCCTATTATGGCATTCGATTATTATTTGTCCTTCCGTACTTTCAGTTCTTTCATGTGGTGTAAGATAATCTCTGCTCGGTGTATAATTATCGTTAGAGCTTTGATTATTGTTACCTGAAGAACTTGAGTTTTCATTATCATCTGACAACATAATCTTCAAATTTAAAATTAATCTTAAAATTAACTATAAATCAACTTGTTGAAACAATTAGTTATTCACAACTCTGGAAAGTTATGCACAAGATTTACATTCCATAAATGGCTGGATTAGTTAAAAGACCTGCGACTATATTGCTTGCTACATCCAATCCAAAACTTTTTATTTTATCAAGAACTTTAATCTTTTTAACCTCTGACTCATCTTCAGGATTATTAATAATTTCTTCAATTTCTCTTGCTTGTTTACCTGTCAACTCTTCCTTTATAGACTCCCAAATTAAATTTATGTTAACCGTCTGACTTTGATTTTGATTCTGATTTTGATTTAACGTAATATTGGTATGATGATATTTATTAACCTTTTCGATTTCAGGTAGTCCAAAAGTATTTAAGTCTGATATCAATCCTTTTATAAAGTTCTCGGCTTGTTTTGTACAATGAGTAGCATTATTACCACCTCCACCAGAACTTCCATTAGATGACCCCCAACTAGCATAAGTTTTAAATTGAATTTGTTTTATTGATTCTTCCTGCTTGCTATTATTGCCATAAATTCGCACAATGATATTTAGGACATTTTGTTGCCATGTTATTAAATCGTAGTGGCTTGTAATTTTGCAATCAATTGCTTCTAATGCTGTTACGTATTTCTCTATCATTATATCATAAGTTTATTCCTTACAAATATATAAAACAAAAGACATCGTTGTGATGGCCTTTATCGCTTTATGCTTCCCTTAGCATTGAGATTATAATTTGTTTAAGCTTTTGTAATGCTCGTTCTTTCTTTTGCCATATTGCTTGCTTGGTTGTATTGATTTCTTTACCCATCTGAGTAAGTGATTTCTTTTCTGAATCAATACCAAAGTATTCTTGTATTAGTTTTCTTTCCCCCAGCTTTAGATGTTCTAGTGCAGCTGTAAGCTGTATGAGCATTGCTTCAGTTAATTGCTCCTGCTCTTCCTCTTCAATATCAAATAGGTCTGGCATTCGTTGCGTTGTGGCCTTGCGATAGAAGTGTTCCAGTTCCCCTTGGTTATATATCCCCAACCCTTCAATATCCTGCTCTGTGATATCCCTTTGCAACTCCTGTTCCAATGCGGTGATATCTCTCCTTATCTTGGTATCAGCTTTTGACTTATTCTGAGGTGAGCGTATTGTATTCAGGTTATTTAATAGGCTTGCAATTATTTGTTTCCTTATCCAGATGCTGGCATAGTAATAGAAATCAACCTGCTTATCTGGGTCATACTTATTTGCTGCTTTAATCAGTCCAGTGTTGCCCTCGCTTATCAGGTCATCCAAGGTTAGAACTTCATGCTCCTTAATAATCTTAGCATATTTATTAGCAATGTGAACGACAAGCTTCAAGTTCCCCTCGATTATTCTATTTAAGGCATTCTTATCGCCTTGGTGATGCTTTCTCATTTGCTCGGCAACTTGCTCTTGATTCATAACCTGAATGCGTGAGAGGGCTTTAAAATAGCTCTCATTCATTAGGCAACGTGTGACCAAGTTCTTCCCGTTATTACTGATGATATGCAATTGCCACTTACTTCAAGCATATCGGCAACTTGCTTTTGTGATACCCCTTGAGATACCATGTAGCGAATCATCTTAACAAGCTTATTTGTTAGCTTGCTTCCCCCGTGCTTCTCGCCTTTGTGGCTGCGATTTAATGACCTGTGTAGGTATCTTAGATTATCAAGCCTGTTGTTATGCCTGTTCCCGTCAATGTGGTCGCAATCATGCTCATGTGGTCTTGTACCTAGAAAGTAGAACAATACAAGGTGGTGTATATAATGCTTCTTACCTTCGATAGTTACAAAGAGATAATCCTTCTCACTTTGTCCGTTGCTTTGCGGTGTAAGGATTAGACTCTGACCGTTTTTGTAAATGCTCTTAACTCTTCCGTAATTGCTTATTTGGTAATTATGTTCTAACGTTAGAATGTTTACCCACTTTTCATTTTTAAAATCATTCTTTTTCATTTAAGGTTAATATTTTTTTCTCTTCCCTCGGCTTTGTTTTATGCTTTGGGCTTATCTCTTAATAGCTTTACCAACCATGCTGGTAAGCTGCTTTTATCTTCCTGCATGGCCTTTGCTTTTTGCTTTAGCTGATAGCAGTGCCATAGAATTTCTGATAACTCTTCATCAAAATGTTTTTGTTTCATTATTGCTCTTTCTAATAAATATTGTGCACCTATAGTAAAAGCCAAAAAAAATGAGGTTGAGAGGTAAAATAATTTTGATGAAAATGAAAAATCCCCTCAAACGCTATCGTATGAAGGGATTTTATTTTTTAATTATTTTCCTTTTTTTAGAGTTCTGCACCGCTTTCAACTCTGACCAAGTTAGCCTGACCGCTGTTTATATCTTCCACAATAACCCTCGGTGCTGGTGCTTGCGCATAGGCTATGCCAACCTCTTGACCTATCTTTGATGCCAGCTGGTCATAATCTATTTTATATGCTGCCATATTCTGCATGCTAGGTATTGATGAATAACCTCCCACTACTCCACCAGAAGCATAGCCTGGCACACCAATCGAGCGAAAGAAATTTGCTCCACCAGCACGAGCTTGCTGTTCCTTGTTTAAGATAACTTCACCTTGAGTAACATAGGCTAAAGTATCATCACCATTACTTAAAGGCATTATATTAGAACCGTTGTTTATAACACCCGATGAAAGTGTTGGCACAATACCACCCTCAGCTAGCTTCACACCTGAAATCTTTGCTACAGACATGAGACCTTGAGCAATTGTTAAACCAGCGAAAATCGGCCCCAGTGGATAACTGTAATCGGCCAATGCTTTGGTAGCTCCCATATAGGTATTCATTGTTGCTTGCGCTATTGCAAGTGCTTTATATGCAAGTGTATTCTCTTTAAATAATCCTGCTGCTTGACCGAGAGCATCAGAGGTAAACTGTAGATTAGCCATCTCCTTTGCCTTGTTTATATTTTTCTTATTCTCAGCGTGTTTAGCTTCAATCTTATCTGTAGCTGCCCCAGTTTTTTCTGCTGCTTTTAATTCGGCTTGATATCTTGCTTCCTCTCTAGCAAGTTGTTTATCAAATTCATTGGTGAATTTTTCTTCATCAAGAATCTGTTGGTTCTCAAGGTCGATGGCTTCCTGCTCTTTCTTGGCTTCCTTACGTAATGCTTCGGCTTCCTCATTCTTAATCCTGTTTTCTTCCTTAATGGCATCAACAGCATCCAAGTATTCCTTTTCATTTATCTGACCTTGCTCTTTTCTTGTTGCTTGGAAATCAATTTCCTTTTGCATTAAGGAATTGTTCTCAGCTATTTGAGCCTGTAGTTTTTCCTCAGTGTAGAAAGTATCATCCTCTTTCTTCTTCTGGATGTTCTTTTTATATTCATTCAGCTCATCTTGAGCTACCTTCACAGTGGCATCAGCTTGAGCTTTGAGATAAGTATTGGTAAGGTTAAGCTTCTCAGTCTCATAAGCTTCTTTGCTCTTCTTACCCTTTGAATATTCAAGCTCATTAAGGGCAAGTTTCTTATCAGTTATCTGTTTTTGAAGAGCAAGCTCTTCCTGAATACTTTTCTTCTTAAAGTCTTGTGATGCGATAAAAAGATTTAATTCTTCCTGATACTTTTTAATTAATCTATCTGTTGCCTTTACCTGCTCATCAGTTGCTTTCTTTGCAGCATCGGCAGCAGCCTTCGCATTAGCTGCACTATTTGGGTCAACATCAGCAACAACATTCTTTGTAGTCTTTGTATCGGTAGTTGAAGTGTTTGCCTTAACATTAACTGTTTTGCTCTTCATGCTATCAAGCTTTTTATTAAGAGCATCTATATCAACACCAAGGGCTTTCAGTACAGGTGCAACGTTCTTAACGATTGATTGAAGACCATTTATAATTGTGTTTTTAATCCCAGCGAATGTGTTATTGACAATGTTTAGAAGATTGTTGAATCCGTTCTTTAACGCATCGATAGCTCCTTTAAAATCACCAGTTACTAGGGCTTTAAAGAAGTTAAAGAATGTAGAAAGGGCATTGGTAATAATTTGAACGTTTGCCTTGATTAGGTTGAAGGCAACGCTTACGGTAGTTTTTAAAGATGTGAACGCATTAGCCAGAACAATACCAATAAAGTCAATCAGAGGTTGCAGGTCTTTCTTGACATCGGCAATGTATGTAAGCATGGCAGTTAATGCATCTGTTGCCATTACCTTTACTGATGTCCAGATATCACCAAAATTCTTAACCTCAAACAACTCAGCTTGCGCTTTGTTAAGGGCTTCGGTTGATTCCACTAGCTCCAATTGCTTTTTAGCAGTGGCATCCATTTCTTTATTTGATGCCTGTGATATTGCTTCAAATATTTTAGCTGCTCCACCAGCGTCTTCCCCTGCACCCTTAAATACATCGGCAGTCAACTGTGCTTGCTGTTGCTGGGTTAAAGCTGTTTCAGAAGATTTCTTAGCTAGAGCATCCAAAGCTTCCGCAGTAGTCTTTTCACCAGTTCTAACCTGCTTTAATATATCATCGCTGAAAGAAGCTCCGAAGGCATTCACCAATGCATCCCTTGTAGCTTTTGACTGTTCTGTTAATGCTAATGAACTTTCTTTAATAGCATCAGGAAGTTTGTCACTATAGATGCCTAATTCAGCACCTGTATTTAATATATTCACAAACTCTTGAGCAGAATACCCTACATTCTTGAACTGTACAGAATATTCACCAAGGCTTTCAAGGAACTCGTCACTCTGTGCGCCACCTGATGCCAGCCCCTCGGCAATGATTCTATTGGCTTCGCTCATACTGATACCGTATGCTTTAGCTAAACTGTTAGCTTTGCTTGCGATATCCTGAAAGTCTTTGTCGAATGTCTCGGCTGTTGCAGTAATCTCGCTTCTAACGTTAGAAAGGTCTTTTGCATTTACACCAAGAGCTTTCAGCTCCTTATTGGCTTCCTGTAGTCCTTTGTTGAAATCAAAGATTTCTTTACCTGCTACAAATGCTGCTGTAAGAGCTGCTATAGCTGCACCAATTGGCGTTGCTATAAATGCCAATCCTGCTTTGGTTGCCTGTCCAATACCAGTTGCCATCTGGCTAAAGGATTGCTTTAATAAATTCCCAGCACCACCAGCTTCCTTGGCACGGTCATTAAAACCAGCGATACCACCATTAAGCGGATTGATATTAGCTAAGGCTTCTTTGATGCTCTCAGTATAGTTGCCCACGTTCATCTTCTGCTTCTCATAGGCAGAAGCATTTTCTTTAATGAACTGAGTGTTAGAATCAATCTTTTTATTGATTTCAGCAATAGCAGCAGCACCACTCTCCGTACTTGCATTAAGGGAGTTACGAATAGTTCTAAGCTCTTTGTTTGATTGTGTTGCAGCATCAATACTATTAACCTCTTTATTAAGAGCTGTATTCAATGCAGCTGTTGCATTTGCTGCTTCTTTATCAGCAGCAATTAATTGTGTTTGAACCTTCAACTGGCTATTGTACGACTGTTGAAGGGCTTTTAATTGCGCTGCTTGTTGTACGTATTGTTCAGATGAACCTTGACCAGCCTTAACAAGTTCTTTTTGGCTAGCCTGTAATTGGTCAATTTGTTTTTTTGTATCGGCAAGATTCTTTATTAATGCCTGTGTATCAATATTAATTGATAAGATTTCAACCTGTTGTGCCACTCTCTTCTCATAGTGTTTCTTTTTTCGTTATTGTATATATCATCTGTCTTAGATGATTGCTGGTATCTTGATTAATTCAACCTCAGTTAACTTGTTCTTTTGCCAGTTGGATATTCTGTTTACATAGAAATAACTAGCGTATTGCTGTAGATATATCCTCTTGTGGAAATCGAACTGATAAATATCTAATACAGATAAGTTCATCATTACCTTAGTGACTACCATGTTATCCAGTAATGAAATGACACCAGAATAGTTATCATCAAGGAATTTCTGGAAGCCTATATTATCATGAGTACATACCTTCGCTTGACTGGTAACTAGTTGTTGATATACACCGAAATTATCCATAATGCCAAAGTTCACAGGGTCTTCAATCGTTTTTAAATACATCAATTGAAATTCATTTTCCCTATTTTTTTTCTCACTGGCTGGGTTATCAAAATCTGACAATTCATTTTCAGCAACATTGAAAAGAGGATAGCCTAGTAATCCAGTACTTGGCGTGAATAAACGTCCTTGTGAAGCTATGCCAAATGCTTCTGTAGTTCCAGTTATTATTTTCTCACCCCAAGCCTTGGCCTTTGAGAAAGTACTTTCAAAAACAGTATTCTCTTTATCTAGCGTAGCATTATCAATATTAAATGAACCTTGCAGCGCATTTGCTCCGAATGATGGGATGATGATAGAAATATTGGCAACGCCATCATCAAGTATATCTTCTGAATATTTATAATAATTAGTTTGCGCGTAGCTGCCAATTGAGTATTTCTCATTTTTCATTTCAATGTACTTATCAGTCCAATCTAGAATTGGTGACGTTGTAAGCAAATCAGTGAATCTAGTGAAGGTGACTTTCTTCTTTAGTTCGTCAACCTTGATTAACAGCCCATAACGCTGCATTAGTTCTTTAATCAAAATATCACAACCTTTATTGAAAACACATTGCTTAATGTTGAAGTTAGCTCCATATACAACACTCAACTCTTTAACTCCTTTCTGTGAAGGAATGACCAATCTATTAAATACATTATCGCCCGACATCGGATAAGATACCGTGTAACCTAAGTAAGAAAATATGCTTTCAAATAGTTTCTTTACAAAGAAATGAGGTGATGTCTCAAGTGCTTTTGTTCTTGTATATGCACCTGTAATTCCTGCTTGAGCAAATGATGTGTGATAAGCATCAGCATTATATTGAGCAACTGGCAAACACCAGTCGGTCATGCTTGTTACGTAGTTAAGTAAATTTGGAGCAGTCCACATTACATTGGTATCTGGATAGACATCTTGAAGAGTATAATTCTTAATGACCTGGAAAAAGGTCTTCTCACTTCCATAGATATTTAAAGCATAATTTCTGGGGTCTGAAGTACTATCAACTACTGCATAACCATCATTCACCAATACAATACTATCCTCAAGCATTGTAACTTTATTTTGGCTATATGGTATCCTAGTATTAGAACCATTTACACCAAGAAATTCCATTATCAAATCATTCTTTGCGCCCTTTGGAACTTTAAAACTATTTGTAAAAGATGTATTTGGTTTGCTAATATCTGCTACATTATTAATTTGAAGCGTTAAAGCAACCTTGGAATCAGGATTTAACTGAAGTTCTTTACCATTAAAAATTATTTGCATTATTGTGTTTGAGTAAAATAGTTTGGCATCGTAATGGTCACACTACATTTGCCTTTATTGCTCTTGGTGTTGATATTCTCAAAACTGAAATCATTTACCTTAACACCAAAGAAATCACCCTCTTGTATCTGGTGAAACGGTTCTTTACTTGTGTACATCCAAACCGCAGGTGATGTGTTCAGGTCTTGTAAATACAAAGCATCTTGCGCTGTATAAGTTGTTGATACTTGTAACGTATTGATAGCGGTCTTACCTATTAAATAAGAAGTTGATGTAACGTTCTGCAGGTTATCATATTTTCCAGCGAAATCATCAATTGTTTTTGATGTTATTGTTGATTTATAAACGCTATCAAATTTCCAATAACTGTATGAACCGAACCTGTTAAGCCACTTAAGATAAACCCCACAATCGCTATCTTCCTTCATTACATATATGTTTGCCCTGAATGTCGGCGATTTTTCCTGGTCTGGCGAATACGGTGAGACCTTTCATAAACAACGTATCGGTGACTCGCTGATTATCATCGACAGCGACGGCGACCACGACGCGTGGTTTAAAACGGCCGCGCGAAGCTCGTCCGCCAGCGCCGTGGCC
>QFQM01000877.1 GCA_003243255.1 Flavobacterium psychrophilum
AAGAAAAGCCTTTTGACAACCGGGTGTTTTCTGCCACGATTGCATGCACACGGTATTCCTAGACTTTTTCGCTTGCAATAGGCTTTTTTGTTCTTCTCTCTGTTTTTTGATAGTGATTTGGGGTGGCTTTTCGGCATTTATCCATTCTAGTTTTTACGTGCCAATTAGAACTGTTTAAAATGACGTGCATATTTCTTAAATTCACGACTATTACTTTGTTCAGGTTACAGCACGATGAAGTTGAATATTGCCTATCCGGCTACTGGCTGCCAGAAGTTGATCGAGCTTGAAGATGAGAAGAAGTTCAGCATCTTCTTGGAGAAGCGCATGGCTCAAGAGGTCGAAGCCGATTCTTTGGGTGACGAGTGGAAGGTAAGTGTATTTGAGTTGATTTACGTTTTATGAACTCGGGTTATCTATGTTTTATGGGAATACTTACCTTCTGTTTTTAGGGCTACGTCTTGCGCGTTACTGGAGGCAACGATAAACAGGGATTCCCGATGAAGCAAGGTGTTCTGACCACTGGTCGTGTTCGTTTGCTTTTGGGACAGGGTCATTCGTGCTACCGTCAACGCCGAAAAGGCGAGCGCAAGCGTATGTCGGTTCGTGGATGAATCGTCGACACCAATTTGTCCGTCTTGTCTCTGGCCATCGTCAAGAAAGGTAAGAACTGAAGCTGTACCGTATAATTATGGTTCATAGATTACTATTTTTAATCGTATTTTCTTAAAAAGATTTACCGATAAAAATGCATTTTTACTTAGAAAAGATTAGTTCAATATCAGAAAAAATGTGGCAATTTTAAAATTATTTTTAGGTGACAACGAAATCGAGGGCTTGACCGACAAGACCGTCCCTAAGCCATTGGGTCCGAAGCGTGCCACAAAGATTCGCCGTCTTTTTAACTTGTCCAAAGAAGACGATGTTCGCAAGTATGTTCTCCGTCGCACCACCGTCCCCAAGGATGCTGAAGGCAAGCCGAAGGAGGGCGTCAAGCCTCGTAAGTTTTCTTTAACCTTGCTATAGGAGTTTTTACTCGTTGGTAGAACTTGCATAACGATTCTCGTTTAGGCAC
>QFQM01000878.1 GCA_003243255.1 Flavobacterium psychrophilum
AGATTCAGAGAAGCTGGTAATAAAAGAAACGGTGCCGGTAAGGAAATCTTATATCCATTATGCCGTACAGCATTTCCGGCCCGATCCCGCGCAAATAAAGAATCTGGCTGACTACCTGTTCACAGCGATCACTACTTCTCCCTTACAGTCAATTTTCAATAAGATAGAAGGGCGGTTGCTTTCCTTGCTAAGCCAAAAATAAACAGCTATTCATGAGTCGTCTTTATTCATATGTGTTACGGTATGACAACGGCGCTGCACCCAATCCATTCTGGGGAGTTTGCACATTGGTAATCTGTAAGCCAATCATCCGGCGCAATGCACAGGTGGGGGATTGGATCGTTGGTACGGGATCGAAGAACGTAAGACAGGCGGATGGTGGTAACAAGGACTTATCTGGCAAACTGGTCTACGCTATGAAAGTCACGCAGAAGATGACAATGGTGGAATATGATAGCTTTTGTCGTGAATCACTACCTGATAAAATTCCCTTTAATGATCTTGTAGATTGGCGCAGAGAGGTGGGCGATTGTATATACGACTTTACAAACGCCAATAATCCTGTTATCCGGGAAGGGGTTCATGATGAAAATAACTGCGATCGTGACTTGAGTGGTACGAATGCTCTTTTGTCCAGTCACTTTTATTACTTCGGCGACAATGTTGTAGATCTGCCAGCTTATTTATTGCCCATAGTAATGCAGACGCAGGGACATAAAGTAACAGAGTCGGCGGATATAATTAAAAAATTTGAATCATGGATAAGTCAGTTTCCACTCAATAAGATAGACGGGGCTCCACAGCAAAAGCATATGTTTTTGAAAGATTGCAGCGTGAAGAATGATAGTAAATTAATGAAAAAGGACAAGCCAGGCGGATGCTGATCGCCTGGACCATGTCAAAAGAACGAGGATCGATAATTTCTTAAATACTTGCTATAATGAAAAGATTATTAAAAGGACTGCAAAAAGCATATAAAGAATATGAGGAAAACCCGTACAGACGAATTGGTATCTTAAATGACGAAATATTGGCCATTGTTGTCGCACGTATTCGCAAGGAACCGAGTTTGGA
>QFQM01000879.1 GCA_003243255.1 Flavobacterium psychrophilum
TGAAAGTAATAAAGTCCGATTTCACCAACCATCTGCTGGATGCAACATTTGAACTCGTATATGTTGAAGAGTTTAACGCTGGTACATCCGTAATTTGTCCAGGTGTTGTCCATCTGTTCAAAATATCAGTACTTAGAGCGCCTCCCTGAGAGTAACTTGACATCAAAGATTGGTAATTGGAATCATATGTCATTCCACCTAACTGATAAGTAAACATAGTGGATAATGACCATTGCTTATAAGAAATCGATGTTCCGAAGCTACCAAACAGATCAGGAATAGCCGATCCTGAGTAGTCATATTTAGCTTTATTAAAGTTCGTTGTTACCTGTGTTCCGTTTACCGTTCTGATATCAGAAGCTGTAGTACCAGCATAAGCATCAGCAACTAAGAATAATGGTGAACCATCAGCAGGATCAACTCCATACCATTGTCTCAACCAATAATCATACACTGAATGTCCCACAGAAACTTTTTTAGTTCCATTAATGATCTCAGTAATTCCTTGTGATAATTCTGTGACCTGATTTTTAAGAGTAGATGCATTTGCATTGATACTCCATGTAAAGTTTTCGTTTTTAACTACATCTGCACTAAGTGCAAATTCGAAACCTCTGTTGTACATGGTTCCAACATTTTTACTGATGCTGTTTCCAGGTACACCACTAGATACAGGAACAGGAACAGGGAAGATAAGGTCATCTGTAATTCTATTATAATAATCCACTGAACCCGTAATTCTGTTGTTTAAGAAACCGAAATCCAATCCAACGTCAGTTTGCTTATTAGATTCCCAAGTAATAGAAGGATCTGCTAAGAAGCCAAATAAAATTCCTGGTTCCTGCGCGTTGTTGTATCCTAAGCTATAGGTACTCTTATACATATAGTAACTATTTGTTCCGTCATTTCCAACTTCTCCATAAGAACCTCTTAGCTTAAGATCGCTTATCAATCTTGAATCCTTTAAAAAGTCTTCACCTTTAATTCTCCATCCGGCTCCTACTGACCAGAATGAATTCCATCTTACATCTTTAGCAAATCTTGAAGAAGCATCCCATCTGATAGAACCGGAT
>QFQM01000880.1 GCA_003243255.1 Flavobacterium psychrophilum
CTACAGGGCAACGGCAGCCGCCAGCGGCGCGCCGAGCGGTGGCCCTGCGTGGCGCGGCTCACGTCGCAGGCCGTCCGGCCCCGCAGCCAGCTGCCTCGGCTCCCGACGCCTCCGATGGCCGTGCCAGAGCCAAGGCCCTGGCCGTGCGCGAGATTCTGTCGGCCACCCGAGCGAGCTCCGAGCGCGCTTGGGCCGTCCTGGCCGCCGCCGCCGCGCTCGGTCGCCTCTACGTTGAGCTGGCGCGAGCCCCTCCGCCCGAGGGAGGCGGCCCTGGCCAGTCTATGAGGATCCCGGGCGCCGTTTCGCGCGCCCGGCACTCCCACGGTGCCATAGGTGATGGCGATATCAATCTCGCTGCCCGGCAGCGTCGCCTCCAGCGGCTGTTCGTGCAGATGCAGGGTAATCTGCGGGTGGCGCTCGGCGAAGTCGGCCAGGCGCCCGACCAGCCATTTCTGCGCCAACTCTGCGGTAACCGCGACGCGCAGTTGTGCCTGCGAGCCGGGATCGCGCAGCTCGTCGCAGGCCTCGCCGATGAGTTCGAAGGCCTGCTGCAGGCTGTGCAGCAGGCGCCTGGCCTGCGGCGTCGGGCGTACCTGACGGCCGTCGCGCTCGAACAGCGTGCTGCCGAGTTGCTCTTCGAGCTGGCGAATCTGGTGGCTGACGGCGCTGTCGGTGACGCACAGCTCGGCGGCCGCGCGGCCGAAGTGGGCATGTCGCGCGGCCGCTTCGAAGGTACGCAGGGCGGTGAGCGAAGGCAGACGACGCATGACGATTCCGATTCGGTCGAAAACGCGCATCCTCGCCCAGCCATGGATGGCCGACAAGTCTCGTAGCGTGTCGCAAGGCCGACCAGAGGTTGCGCGCCGCTGATTGCAGTTATGGCTGGCTGAACTCCAGGCGTGTTCCACAAGCCGGTGCGCGCAGCGCACCCTACGCAACACCACCCGCGGCTATTCCGGCAAGTGCTTCGCTCGTTCGAACCTAGGGTAAGCCGTGCATACCAACTGCCTCCGACTAGGTTCCGCTCAGGCTATGCAGCACCTGCTCGATGCGCTGTTGCAGAGAGCCGGTC
>QFQM01000194.1 GCA_003243255.1 Flavobacterium psychrophilum
TCCTAAAATGTTCTTATCTACCTGTGTGCCGAAATATCCTTGCAGGCTAAAAGGATCGGCGGGGTTGCCCAGCAGGCAAAGCACCCAATACCCTAATAGCAATACGATACAGGTAAAGAAGGCTCCACGTATTTTGAAAAAGTAAATGATGAGCGAAGCAAAGCAGTAACTAAGTGCAATGCGCTGCAGGACTCCCAATATGCGAACTCCGGATGGTGTACGTCCTTCAACGATGGGGTCTGTCCATGGCCTGAATGCCAGGGAACCGTCGACCCATCTTACAAAGGGAGACCAGTTGAGAAACAGGCCAATAGCGAAAATGAGCAGTGTACGGGTCAACACTTTTTTGAGAAAAACCGGTGTTCCCGCCGCTTCAAGCCTTGGCATTACGAAGGATAGTGCGTTGCCTACCGCGAAAAGGAAAAAGGGAAATACCAGATCGGTGGGCGTACAGCCATGCCAGGGAGCGTGCCCGAGTGGGGCATAAATGTGGCCCCAGCTACCAGGGTTATTTACCAATATCATCAGGGCAACTGTTGCACCGCGAAATACATCAAGGGAGTAGAAGCGTTGGGTCAAAGCAATTGGTTTTATTGGGAAAGATAAGCAACAAGCCTGAACGAGCAAGAAGTTGGTGCAGGCAGATTCCTGCACAGTTTAGAACAAATTAATACATGATAGAGACTTTGGTCTGTGGTTTGTAATTGGTGGCTGCGTTCAATTGAACCGGTTGTTTATTACCACTTGTGCCTGACTGTTCGAAAAACGAGCTCACTCCTGGCGGGGTATTGCGCTTTAATTGTGTTTTAATCTGTAAATAGCTGGCATCAACTGTGTAATGTTCTGCATAGGTTGAATATATAGATAATAGATTATTTCCAATAACCATATCTGCCATATGGTCTTTGGGTTAAATTGGGACTGAGGAGTTGATAGTTTTTATTGAACAATAATGGGTTAAGTATTTTTAGCGCATGATTTTGCGCATTAAAAATCTCCTATATTTGCAAACGTCAAACGAAAAGTTGTCAGTCGAATTGATTTGGCGACCTGAGACAATATCTGTGAAAAACACCAACAAAGAACATTATTATCAAGATAGTGGAAGGGTATAAGGGGTACTTCGTATGAAGGCTCTCTTATACCCTTTTCGCTTGTCAGGATAGCAAGAAGTTTATTTTAATACATTATTAATCAGTCATTTGTAATCAAAACATGTGACTGAGGTGGCGAAGCTTTGCAAAAAAATGTGGGGCCCGCTTATTCGATTAAGATGGATTACTCGGCACATGATACAGCTATTATTGATCCGGGATGCGTGATCGGAAGTGGAACTCGCATATGGCATTTTTGTCATATAATGCCTGATTGTGTTATTGGGACGCATTGCAGTCTGGGACAGAATGTGGTAGTGATGCCTGAGGTGGTGCTGGGCAATAATGTAAAGGTCCAAAACAATGTGTCTATTTATACTGGGGTGGTCTGTGAAGATGATGTGTTTTTGGGGCCGTCAATGGTATTTACCAATGTGATCAATCCAAGAAGCGCCATTGTTCGTAAACATGAATACCGGAAAACGCTGGTAAAAAAAGGTGCTTCTATTGGCGCTAATGCCACTATTATATGTGGCAATACTATTGGTGAGTACGCGTTAATAGGCGCCGGTACAGTAGTAACCAAAGAAGTGAAGCCGTATGCGTTGGTTGTAGGAAACCCTGGCCGGCAGGTGGGTTGGGTAAGTGAGTATGGTCACCAACTGGAATTTGATGAAAAAGGAATAGCAGTTTGCCCGGAAAGTCAACAGACATACAGGCTGGAAAATGAAGAGGTGAAAAAGTATGGCTACTAATGGTACAGTAAAGAAATGGTATGCAGTGTATACCAAACCCAGATGGGAAAAAAAAGTGCATGCCTTACTGAGCGAGAAAGGTATTGAATGCTATTGTCCATTGAATAAAGTGCATCGTAAGTGGAGCGACCGCATTAAAATTGTGGAGGAAGCCTTATTCAAGTCTTATGTGTTTGTGCGGGTAAGTGAAGAAGAGAAGACGCCTGTGCGTATGGCAAGTGGTGTGGTGAACTTTGTGTACTGGCAAGGGAAGCCTGCTGTGATCAAAGATAAAGAGATCGTGATGATCCGTAAGTTCCTGAATGAATATGATGATGTACAGGTGCGGCAGCTGGATGTCGAGCCGGAAGATGTTGTGGTAGTAAAGCAAGGTGTGCTGATGGGGAAGAAAGGAACTGTAAAACGTGTATTGCGCAAAAAAGTAGAAGTATTGATCGAGAGCATTGGGTTTGTTCTTACTGCTTACATTGACAAATCGAAAGTAGTAGTAATTGAAAAACAGTAGATTTGATAATACATAATAAAATAACCTTCATGCAACGCCTGCCTGGCATTTTATCGGCACTTTTCATTGTCGTATTGGGAAGTTCTTGTGGGAATGTTAAGAACCTACAGTATATTCAAGGGACTTTCGATACTGCCAAGCTAAGTAAAGTGCAGTTTATTGATCCTGTCATTCAAACCGGGGATTTATTGGGTATTACATTGTATAGCGATGATGCAAAAGCTACTGCAGCAGTGATCGCTCAACCAGCTACAGCTGAAATAGATGCTTCGGAATCCAGGCCTCTTGGTACAGGAAGTGCTACCACAAAAGCAGCTTCCGGATACCTGGTAAGCCAGGATGGATTTATACAGTTGTATAAAATTGGACGTATCAAGGCTGCAGGTATGACAAAGAAACAACTGGCCGACTCTCTTTCAAACAGGTATGTAATACTGGACCTACTGAAAAATCCTTTTGTAGAAGTACGCTTCCTTAATTACAAGGTTACTTTGATTGGGGAAGTGAGCAGGCCTGGAACCTATAGTTTCCCGACGGAGAAGATCAGCATTTTTGAAGCAATTGGGCTGGCTGGCGATATCACTGTATTTGGGAAACGTAATAATGTAAAGATCATACGCGAGGTGAATGGTGTGAGACAATTTGCCGAGCTGGATCTGAGTAAGCCCGATGTATTTGCTTCACCTTATTATTACCTGCAGCAAAATGATATGGTGATTGTAGACGTAGAAAAAAATAAGGGTGCTGTCAACGATCAGGTAACCGTGCGAAATATTACAGTCGCTGCCAGTGTATTGGCAACAATAGCTATTTTCATTAATATATTTAAATAGGCCATGGCTGAAGAAATTATAGAAAACCAGCGAAAGCTTTCTATTAGTCCACGTGAAATAATGTCCAAGTACATGCGGTACTTGCCGTGGCTGATTGTTTCAGTGCTGATAACGCTGACGGCTGCATATGTCAAACTCAGGTATTCAACCTCGACTTACAATACTTCCGGGAAGTTGTTGGTTACCACTCAATCGCCTTATGGTGGGGGAAGTGAGAAGTTTGATGATATCTTCATGATGCAAAGAGCGGATAAGATCAATGATGAAATTGAGATCATCAAATCCAGGTCAATGGCAAGTAGGGTAGTTCGAAGCCTTGGTTTGCAAAAGCAGGTAAGCAACAAAGGGAAGATACGGTCTTCTGTGATCTATCCGCAGGACATGCCTTTTAACTTTGATATCATTTCCATTGCAGATTCAACGCAGGGCTTTGCCGTTCAGTTAACAATAGAGAATGATCATTTTAAGATCAATGAAAGTTTGCAGAAGCACTTTTTCAATGAAGAGGTGAAGCTGCCCGGTGTTACATTTCGTGTCAATGCGAAAGGTAACAACTGGCAAATATATAGTAGCAATATTTTCAATGTATCGTGGACGCCATTGGAACAAATGTCGGCCATGTTAAGCGGCAGCATCAATGTTATTCGTGTAAATGACAATACCAGTGTGCTGAGTTTATCTTATAAAACAGAAAATATACCGCTGGGTATTGATGTTGTAAATCAATACATGAAAGAGTATCAGCAAGGTAGCTTAGAGGATAAGAAAGAAATTGCAGCCAAGACGCTTGAGTTTATTGATGATCAACTTGATACTGTATTTCGTGAACTGGGAGGTGTTGAAAGTAATTTGCAACGATATCGTGAACAAAACCAGGTGTTTAATGCAGAAGCACAAACAAAATTGTTTTTTGATGAGCTATCTGTAAGTAACAGAGAACTGGCTATGCAAAATGTGCGGAAACGGGTAGTTGACCATCTAATCAAGTATCTTTCTGATAAAGACAATAAGTATAAGATTGTTTCTTCTATGCTTGGTATAGAAGAGCCCGCTTTACTGCAGCAGGTAACTGCTTTTAATAAGCTGCAATTAGAACGAGAAACTGCATTGAAGACCATACCAGCAGGGAATCCCTATATATTGCAAATCGAAGCAGGAATAGAGCAGTTGCGCATGGATATGCTTGAAAATCTAAAGAATGTGCGGCAAACGATTGTATTGGCACTGGATGAGATGTCCAGCCAAAACAGGCAATCGGACAGGGTTATTAGTACCTTGCCATCGAAAGAAAAGCAATTGCGCGAAGTGACCCGTCAGCAGGCCATTTTACAGGAATTGTATTCTTACCTGCTTCAGAAGAAACTTGAAACGGCCATCGCTTCGGCATCTACCATTTCCAATATCAAGGTAATGGAGCCTGCCATGGCCTCTGGTATACCCATTAGTCCCAATCGAAAGCTTACTTATATAATTGCGCTTTTATTCGGTATTGCTATACCGGTAGCTTTTATATTGCTGCACGAGTATCTGAATGATAAAATAAAAAGCAAGCAGGAAATAGAGCAAATAACATCTGCACCCATATTGGGAGAGATTGGGCATGCTGATGAAGCTGGTGCACTGGTAGTAACCAATAACAGCCGGAAATTCCTGGCAGAGCAATTCCGGATCATACGATCAAATCTGCAATATATCCTGCCTAAGGTTGAAAAGCCTGTAATATTGGTCACCTCTTCTTTTAGTGGAGAGGGTAAGTCGTTTATCAGTACCAATCTTGGCTCGGTATTGGCTTTGTCGGGTAAGCGCACGGTAATACTTGAATTTGATATCAGAAAACCGAAGATATTGAAGGGCCTGGGATTGCAGGAGCGCCGGGGAATTACCAACTTCATTGTGAGCAATATAAAGCTGGATGATGTTATTTATCCTGTTACAGAAGTGCAAAATCTTTACGTGGTGCCTTGTGGACCGGTGCCGCCCAATCCTTCAGAAATGCTGTTGAATGAGAAAGTAACAGAATTATTTGAAGAGCTTAGGAAACGCTTTGATACCATTATTATAGATACTGCTCCTATCGGACTTGTAAGTGATGCAATAAGTCTGGGAAAATTTGCCGATGCGGCTATTTACATCGTACGGCATAATTACACGTTGAAAAAGCAAATACAGCTTATTGAAGATATTCATAAGAACAATAAACTGCCTCATCTCTCGATTATTGTAAATGATATTAATACCAGAGTTGGCTACAGTGGATATTATGGGTATGGCTATGGTTATGGATACAGATATGGTAGTGGCGAGCGCGGGTATTTTGAAGGAGAAAAAGAAGGTGGCAAGATCAAGAAGTGGTTTGGCCGCTCAAAGAAATAGATAACAATTAATCAAACCAGGCAATAAAAGGTTGTATGCAAGATGAATTAATTATTGAGCCCGGGAAATCAGAAAAAACTACTGGCAGGACCTGTGGCGATACCGGGAGCTTTTTTACATCTTAAGCTGGCGGGATATAAAAGTACGCTATAAGCAAACGGTTATTGGTGCGGCGTGGAGTATTGTACGGCCACTGCTGACCATGATCATATTTACGATCATTTTTAGTAAGGTAGCTAAACTGCCTCCAGAGGGAAATGCGCCTTATGCTATTTTGGTATATGCAGCCATGCTTCCCTGGCAGTTTTTTGCCAATGCATTGGGTGAGGCCAGTTTGAGTTTGGTCAGTAATACCAATCTGATCTCTAAAGTATATTTTCCACGCCTTATCATTCCTACCGCAACAATCATTACAAGTCTGATAGATTTTGGAATCTCATTCTTGTTGATGGGTGGATTAATGATCTGGTTTAATTATTACCCAGGCTGGCAAATATTATTGCTTCCTTTCTTCCTTTTGTTGGCTTTTATAGCCAGTATGGGATTCGGATTATGGATCACGGCATTGAACGTTAAGTACCGTGATTTCAGGTATATCGTTCCTTTTATAGTGCAATTTGGTTTATATGTTTCACCAGTAGGATTTAGCAGCAAGGTAGTTCCCGAAGAGTATCGCTTGTTATATTCATTGAATCCTATGGTAGGGATCATCGATGGCTTTCGTTGGTGCTTTTTGCATGGAGAAACAACCCTGTATTGGCCAAGTATTGCTACTTCAATTGGGATCTCGTTTCTTTTCTTGTGGCTTGGAATTAAAAAATTCCGGCAGATGGAAAAATCTTTTGCAGACCTGATATAACCCCTGTTAGATGTCGGATTCAATTATCAAGATAGAAAACGTAAGTAAGAGCTATATTATCGGTCATCAGAAAGAAGAGCGTTATACCGCATTCAGAGATGTAATTGCCAATAATGTAAAAGGCGTCTTTAATAAATTCCGTAGTAACGGAAAGGAAATTAAAGATGCAGGCCGGGATTCGGTAGAGGAGTTCTGGGCGTTGAAGGATGTAAGTTTTGATGTAAAGCAAGGCGATAGAATAGGGGTTATTGGAAGAAACGGCGCCGGTAAGAGCACTTTGTTAAAGATATTAAGCCGCATTACAGAGCCAACTACTGGCAGTATTCGTATTCGTGGACGCGTTGCCAGCTTGCTGGAAGTGGGTACTGGTTTTCATCCGGAGCTAACCGGCAGGGAGAATATATATCTCAATGGCGCTATTCTGGGGATGAGCCGTGTAGAAATCAAAAGGAAGTTTGATGAAATTGTAGATTTTGCAGAAGTAGAAAAGTTCCTCGATACGCCTGTTAAGCGGTACAGCAGTGGTATGTATGTAAGGCTGGCTTTTGCTGTGGCTGCACACCTGGAGCCTGAAATATTGATTGTAGATGAGGTATTGGCAGTAGGTGATGCGCAGTTCCAAAAAAAATGCCTTGGCAAAATGGAACAGGTGAGCCAGGGAGAAGGCAGGACCGTACTTTTTGTAAGTCATAATATGAGCAGCGTGCTGTCTTTCTGTAACCAATGCGTTTGGCTTGCCGGTGGCCAGGTTCACATGATAGGAAGCTCTGTAAATGTGATCAACAGTTATATGAGCAGTCAGGAGAAGAATAAGAGCTTATCTTGGAGTAGTAGTAATGGGACGTTTTCAGATACGTTTTTTTCAATAACAAGGTTCTACATCACTACCAACAATCAGGAAGCAAGTTCTCTTGATTCAGATATCCTGGTAAACAATGATAGCTACCTACATATTGAAGGAAATATTGGTGAGTTGAACTCTAATTTGAAGATTGGTTACCTGGTATATAATTCAAAAGACGAATTGGTGTTTAGCTCGTTTATTAACGGGCATACAGACGAACGTAATAAGTTTACGCTCGGGGTTAATAAGTATAAGATGAAGCTGCCTGTTGACGTATTGGTTAGTGATGATTATAAAGTTTGTTTTTTCGCAGGTATCTACTATCAAAAATGGATATGTCACCCGCCTTACAGTTGTCCAGAAATCTTCTTTAGGGTAATAGAACCATCCAGTGAATATCCATTTTGGAATGATCGTGAAAAGGGAATATTTCAGCCACAAAATGATTTTGAAAAATATTAGTGCATGAAGTCTAACAGTATTAAGTCGAGCATAAAGAAAGCTTTTACCCTCGTCTTGGGTGAAAAGCTGACAGATGGGTTGATTACAAAAATTAAAGGAAAGGAACGTTTTTTTGAGGAGGAAGAAGTGTTGAATAAAAGAATTGCCTTTTATAGCAGTTTTTTAAAGGCAGGAGATCTTGTTTTTGATGTTGGTTCCAATATGGGTAATAGGATCAGGCCATTGCTATCCCTGAACTTAAAAGTAGTAGCTGTGGAACCGCAGGCGGCTTGCTGTGCTTATTTGCGTAAGACCTTTGGCGATAAGATCATATTAGAGCAAAAGGGCCTGGGTGATAAAGAAGAGATAAAGAAAATGTATGTTGCTGAAAAGCAGAATTACCTGTCATCCTTTTCTGAAGATTGGATTGCCAAAATGAAAGAGCAGCGATTTCAGGATGCAGACTGGAACAATGTACAGGAGGTTCAAATTACTACAGTTGATAACCTGATTGCCCGATACGGTACCCCTAAATTTATAAAGATCGATGTGGAGGGTTATGAGCTTGAAGTGCTTAAAGGCTTAAATAAGCCTATCAATATGATGAGCTTCGAGTATGCAGTTCCCGAAAACTTGCAAGGCCTT
>QFQM01000881.1 GCA_003243255.1 Flavobacterium psychrophilum
GCTGGTCGGCCTGCTCGGCGAGTTGGCGACCTTCTCCAGCGAGACCAAGCGTCCGCGTCTGGAAGGCCGCTATCTGCACAGCGACCAGGGCATGAGTTTCCGCAAGCTGATGGATGCGATTCGCCAGGTGTTGTCGATGGTGCTCGAGCAGCACGCCATCGAGATGCTCCTGCAGCAGCGCCAGTACGGCATCCAGGTGTCGCCGCTGCACGACCACAAGCTGCTCGGCACCTCCAGCTTCGTACTCGCTGCCAGCGCTCAGTGCGATTCCGAAGAGCTGCGCCAGCGCCTGCCCGCACACCTCAAGGTTGGCCCGGTGGAGCGCATCCGCCAACTGGTCAACCTGCACCTGCCGGGGATCAAGGTCAAACCGCTGCCAGTGGCACCGCGGCAGATCCCCTTCCATTCGGGCAAGACCTACTTCGCCTTGGAGCTCAGCTCCGAGGAACTGGCGCAGCTGGAACGCTCCGGCGGCTTCGCCTTCCACGTGTCCGGCGAGTTCACCGGGCTTGAGCTGAAATTCTGGGCGATCAGGAACTGACCATGACAACCAAGGAAATGGAATACGGCCAGGATGACAAGACGGTCATCCTCAACCGCAAGGGCGAAGCCCGCGCCGAAAGCCCGCTGACCGATTTCAGCGCGCCACCGAAGTTCGAGCAGCTTGAGGAACGCATGATCTTCGCCGCGCGCCTGCGCCCGGCGGAGAGCTTCAACATCAGCCTCAACCCGCTGGTGGCGGCAGCCTCCACGCTGCTCTCGGAAGTGGTGCGACTCAAACACAGCTTCGAAAGCGAGGACATGGATGCGCTCAACCAGCGCCTGACCCGCGAGATCAAGCTGTTCGAACACCGTGCTCTGCACGATGGCGCCGAAAGCAGCCAGGTGATGGCCGCACGCTACGTGCTGTGCACCGTGGTCGACGAAGCGGTGGTGACCACGCCCTGGGGCAACGAGAGCCAGTGGTCGCAGATGAGCCTGCTGTCCTCGTTCCACAACGAGACCTTCGGTGGCGAGAAGTTCTTCCAGCTGCTCGAGCGCCTGTCGCGCAACCCGGTCAAGCACCTGCC
>QFQM01000882.1 GCA_003243255.1 Flavobacterium psychrophilum
GGTTATGGATTTCAGTAAGAACCGGCTTTCCGTTAGCGAAGCCAAAGAAATAGATATGGTTCATTTCCTTGCAGGTTTAGGTTATGAACCAGCGAAGATCAGGAACAACGACTATTGGTATCACTCTCCTTTACGGGATGAAAAGACACCTTCATTTAAGGTTAACAGGAGGCTAAACCGCTGGTACGATCACGGTCTTGGCAAAGGTGGCAACCTGGTTGATTTTGCTATCCTCTTTCACGGGTGTACCGTGTCCGAATTACTCCAGAATTTAAGCGGTAATTTTTCCCTTCAAAAGCCGGTTTCCCAACAATCATTTGCGAGAGAAGAACAGGAAAAGCAGATAAAGATTTTAGGCGATTTTGTGCTGTCTTCCAACGCCCTTTTAAGGTATTTGCAACAACGGCGAATACCCGTTGATGTGGCTGATCGTTACTGCCGGGAAGTGCGTTACGAACTTAATGGAAAAGTCTATTACGGTATCGGTTTCAGGAATGATCTGGGAGGCTTTGAAATACGCAATCCTTACTTTAAAGCCAGCAGTTCCCCTAAAGGCATTACGAGCTTTGATAACAATGCCGATGAGGTCATAGTCTTTGAAGGCTTTACCGATTTCCTTTCTTTCAGGGTCGTTCATCAACAAGACCCTGAAGACCGCTTTGATTTTGTAGTGCTGAACTCTGTTTCCTTCTTTGAAACTGCACGTCCCTTTATGGAAAAACATAAGACTATCAAGCTCTATCTTGACAGGGATACTACCGGACAAAATTGCAGCCGATATGCACTTTCCCTAACCAGTAAATACAAGGATGAAAGCAGCCTTTATCAAAACCACAAGGACTTCAATGACTGGATGGTGAATTTCGGCAAGCCGCAAAGGAAACATCAAAAACAGAAGTTGAAATAAAAGACAGCAGAACTATAAGAGCCGCTTTAGCTTCTTAAAAGTGCTTGAGCTTCTTATTTGCTTTAGAGCCTTATCAATGTCCGAAAGAGGTTCTAAAAGCTGAAAGATTGCAACTTTCCCGCAATCGGCCAGATGAACGGTTGTTAAACAACCGGATCTGGCT
>QFQM01000883.1 GCA_003243255.1 Flavobacterium psychrophilum
AAAGAGTGCATTCTAAAAGTTGAGATTAATTATTTCACAGAAAAATTAGTGTACCTTTTCTTCAATTCAAGACGGACTTGTGCTGTGAACTTGTTGAGCAGAAACAGACCAGATGCTCCCAAAAACAAAACGTTATACGACAGGACTAAAGAAATATTTGAGATCCAGTTTATTCTCCAGCCCGGGAGTAAATCGAAAGACGTAATTCCTAGAACAACAAATCATTGTTTTTAAAACTATTAGGCTTTTACCCAGTGTGCGTGCCAATACAGGAAGAGCTGAACTCAAAAGCAAAATTGTTGAGCAATTGACTATTACACACGTCATGGAAGTTCTTCTCCGGACCGGCTTCATTCGTCCCAAAATCGGAATCGAATAAACGCCAACAATTGCGGAGACCATAATGTAACTAAACAAAAGGCACATTAAATAACTATGTTCACAAACTTACATAATTATGATATTTTCGACTATTGCGCCAGCTATTCCAAACATATGCCTTCTGTGAACTTCAACAAATTGAACATACTCCGGAAGAACGCGAAACCCGAACAAAAGTTGCAATGTATTTACTAAGACCATTAAAACTGCGATTCCCTGAAAATAACAATATTGATTTGTGGTTTAAAAATGAAACTTACCGAATAGTAAGGCGACGAGTAATTGGTTTCATAAATGTAGTTGGCGCCCCTGTAAGCAACATGTTCATCAGCAACAATATGATAAGGATTCTCGGTCACTACAACTGTGGGATAGGAATCAAGAGACTGACAGTAATGCATAGTTTCGACCGACTTGACTAGTCCGTCGTCTCTTTTTACCAGTTCACCCGACCCTTCGGCCACAATGATCCGGTGATGTTGGATCGGAATGTGATGCCCGGTTTCGGTGGTATAAGCAGTGGGTCGATGGCCAGCCTGAAGAGCTTGAGCCATATAAGGAGTAGCGGACTGCTGTTGTTGTATAAAGATGTTGGCTCGTTTAGCAGCTTGTCGTAAAGGGCGCTGGACCATTTCAATCAGGAGTCGATGAAGGCACAATTGGGAGCTTCCGACCGGCAAGCTAGT
>QFQM01000884.1 GCA_003243255.1 Flavobacterium psychrophilum
CGGGAGAAATAAAGCCGCCCTAACGGGACTGGCAACCTGACAAGGGTAAACAATAAACCTGGATTTTGCCAAACAGATCGGCATGGTGCCCTTGCCAATTTACAAGGAACAACCCGGCTATATTGTCAATTCGCTCCTGGTACCGCTTTTAAGCGCCGCTTTACAGCTATATGTAAATGAAGTTGCAGATATTGAAACGATTGACAAAACATGGATGGTAGCCACCGGAGCACCGGTAGGTCCATTTGGTATCCTGGACGTAGTAGGCATAACCACGGCATACAACATCAATAAAATGGACGCTGAAGCTACAAAAGACCCTTCGAAAATAAAGGCAGTAGAGATGTTGAAGTCGGAATTTATCGACAAAAACAAGCTTGGCGTTGCTACCGGTGAAGGTTTTTATAAATACCCTAACCCGGCATATAAGGAAAAGGATTTTCTGAAGTAAAAGAAAAATCTTTCGGATAGTTTGATGCCGACGATGACAATATTCTGAAGCGTATTTCAAATTTCTCCGGCATTCGGGCTGAAAAATTAATAGATTAAACATCGGACAAGCAGTAAAGTAAATTAATCCAAGACGCTCCAGATTTTGCAAAGGCTTAGAACCTTGTAAGATCTGGAGTATCCTCTTGATTTCTATACCCATCCATTCAGAGCCAGAACTGGCTGGCTATACAACACTTAGAATAAATAAACCAACTTTTTAAGTTCTTTAGATGAAGAGCGGCTATCTTTCCCGGTCGGTACAGCTCATTTATGTAACGGAATGAAAGGCAAAAAAACCAGCCCGATATTTATATCTTCCTGTATTCTATTGGGGTCATTCCTGCCAGCTTCTTAAAATAAGTGCCGAAAAAAGAAGGCGAAGCAAAATTCAGTTCATCAGAGATCTGGGCTACGGAAAGACCAGAGCTTTTCAGCATAGCTTTTGCACCCATCAACACCATGTCGTCAATCCATTCCCCGGCAGTTTTGCCACTGACTTCTCTGATGATTTTCGAAAAATATTTTGGACTGAGATATACCTGGTCGGCATAAAACTGCACATTACGTTCACTTTT
>QFQM01000885.1 GCA_003243255.1 Flavobacterium psychrophilum
CAATCTAATGCCAAAGCGAAAAAGAGCACCTTTCAAACTCCACGTTTACTATCCAAGTCGGCGTCAAATCTTTTTCGATGATCTATCTGTAGGTTTCCAGTTTAAATCAAATACCCACTTTTGACATTTTAGAATTTAATTTTCAACAAATTGTATCCAGTACGTCCACTTGCGTTTATTGGCCTTTTCTGTCTATCACTTGCCTATCTGATTTGCGGAGATCAACATGAACAATCGTTGACTTTGGCATTTGGCTGGTCGCTTGGATTTGCGTTGTTGCCAGTTTTCGTCTTGCGCGCTTTTTTGTGGCTCTTCTTTTTCCGCTACAAAGGCTACGTATTCGAGAATCCGAAGCAACCGTCGTTGACTACCAAATTTTGGTTCACTTGTTCCAAAATTCTACAACGATTTGCTCCACCTCGACTTGAGACCTGTGACCCGCTGTTGCCAAGACAGCCCGTTCCCCATCTCAAAGACACAATCGCGCGTTATTTGGAGTCGATGAAACGGCTTGTAAGCGAGGTAGACTCAAATAGTAAGCTTACAATATACATGTTCACATTTGCAGGACGAGTACATTGAACTCAAAGAGATGGCGCGTGAATTTGAAGAGGAAGAGGGACGTAAACTGAACTTGTATGCAAACGTTTATTCGCTGTATGCTACAAACTATGTGACCTCTTTTTGGGAAAAGTATCTCTACTTGTACTCAAGATGCCCACTTCTGATCAACTCGAATATCGCCCACATTGATGTAAGCAGACAAGCTTCAATGGATCTTTAATTTTTCAATTTTAGACACTCAGAATTTCGCTAGCAACTCAATGTTTTAGAGCTGCCGAGTTGTGCTACATGTTAGTCGTTTTTTAAATTGATGGTACTTAGTCTGCGTTTTAGTGCTGCTCTCAATATGACGGCCATTGAAAATCAAACTCAAAAACCGGTGGCGCACGGCCTTTGCTACAATGGCCACTACAAGAAGCTCTATTGCACTACAAGAATACCCAAAGTTGGCTGCGACGAATGGAAAATCAACCGCTATTCACGACATGTCGCCGTCTATGCA
>QFQM01000886.1 GCA_003243255.1 Flavobacterium psychrophilum
ACCTCTTTTTTGACGCTTGGGGATTTAAACTATTCAGCTTCAAAGTAGGCGATACAGAATATGGTGTAGGTTGGTTACCATTAGGTGGCTACGTGAAAATTTCGGGAATGATAGACGAGTCTATGGATACCGAACAATTGGCAGCACCAGCACAACCTTGGGAATTTCGTTCAAAGCCAGCTTGGCAACGTTTAATCGTAATGCTTGGCGGTATTATTGTGAACGTAATTGTAGGTATTGTTATCTTCTGGATTATCACCTTTAAATATGGCGAAACTTTTATTCCTAACGATAAGTTGGTGAATGGAGTAAGTCCTGGAATTATTGGTAAGGAAATTGGCTTAAAAACTGGCGATAAGATATTGGCCGTTAATGGGCAAAAACTGATTTACTTTGATGAACTGCTAAGCTCTAAGGTATTGTTGGGAGATACCAAACTAACTGTTTCAAGAAATGGTAGCGCGATAGATCTTAAAGTGCCAGAATCGGTATTGGACAATATCAGCAAGCATGGCATTAAGGAATTTGTGAGTCCTAGGTTTGTTGCTAAAAAGATTGACTCGGTAGTCACACCGCAAGATATGCAACCAAAAGTTGGACTTTTTGGAAAGATAAAAGCCATTTTTGTTAAACCTGATACCGTAAAGGCAGTGGCACCAGCTTACCAAGCAGGTCTTAAAAAAGGAGATAGTGTATTAACCATCAACGGTAAGTCTGTACGCTTCTTGGATGATTTTACTGCCGAAGTAGAAAAAAATGCAGGCAAAACCATTAGTGTAAAAGTGGCCAGAGGCGGAGAGGAAGTAGTACTAACCCCTAAAGTATCCTCGGAAGGTACGATTGGGTTGATTTTCGGCCGTTTTGATTTACCTTTAAAAACCATTAACTACGGCTTTTTAGAGTCATTCTCTATTGGTATTGATAAAGGATGGACCACATTCAGCGATAATGCAAAAGGCATTTGGAAAATGATTACAGGTAAAGTAAGTGCCCGTAACATCAGCAGTCCAATTGGTATTGCCAAAGTATATGGCAGTGAATTTGAATGGGAGAAATTCTGGCGTTT
>QFQM01000887.1 GCA_003243255.1 Flavobacterium psychrophilum
AGAAAAGGGATTAGAATTTTCAGGAACTTCCTACAGAAGTGGGAACCCTTTAAGAAATGGAAAAATAACCATAATGTCGGTCGACAGTAATTTCGTCACTGGAAATACCCTAACCGATAGTTCGGGCAAATTTAAGTTCGAAGGATTCTATTTTACAGACAACCTGAAATTTGTGGTGCAGGCTCGTACGGAAAAAGACAAAAAGGCTGTAGAAATAATGATGGACTCCATAGCAATACAACCTGTAACAGCGAACCGGAATATTGCTGATACAGAAACAAACATAAACCAATTATTGGCAAGTTACCTTGAGCAAAGCGATAAACTGTTTGATGAGCAACTAAAAGAAGGAATACGGAAAAAACCAATTTTACTGAAGCAGGTAGAAATTATAGGTGACAAAAAATCTGAAATTACATTTTCGTCTAACCTCAATGGAGCTGGAAAAGCTGATGCCACATTTACCAGAAAAGATCTTCAAAACGTAAACACTAATCTCGCAGACTTTTTAATTGGAAGGGCAGGCGTTGTAATAATGGGCAAACGTGCTTATATACATGGAGGCCTAGGCCAAACATCTCTTTCATCGCCTGCATCTGGCGCAATGAGCATCATGATCGACGGTATATTCGTTCAAACCACATTAGGAGATTTAATGCCTCAAGACTTTGAATCAATGGAGATACTTAAAAGTCCGTCATTACTCACTATATATGGCAGTAGAGGGTCAAATGGGATTATAGCGTTAACCACTAGGCATGGCGGTACCGTTGCAACAAAATCACCTGGAGTGATCAACTATACTTTACAAGGCTATTCTCCCATAAGGATATTTTACACCCCTAAATACGACTCAAAATCAGATGAAAAGTCAGATTTAAGAACAACTGTTTTTTGGGAGCCTAATTTAATTACAGACAAAGATGGTAAGGGCAAACGCTCTTATTTTAACACTAACGTTCCGGGAGTTTACCGTATGGTGGTTGAAGGCATAGATATTAATGGAAGCTTGGCTAGAAAAGTACTGACCTACGAAGTAAAATAATTTTATGCTTGCATAATAAAT
>QFQM01000195.1 GCA_003243255.1 Flavobacterium psychrophilum
AGTGCTACGGATAACCCCGTCAGCCGAATAGAACTGATAACGTCTTGGATTATCGCGGTAAGGTGGATGATAGTCGGCCTCCCAGGCATTTGCAGGAGTAGGTTCACTGGCATCAGGGTACTCAATCATACCGGAAGGATTCCATGTATTGCCAAGGTGGTAATCAACGGAAAGTTCATAATTACTGGTGATGGGAGCTATACGGAAAGGCATGCGCATTGAAAAAACACGAAGGGGATCAACTGGCCGTGTGTCTGTCACCATCGTGTGAACGAGCGTGTCTGGGCGGGCTTCTGCTATCCGAAAAGCCAGGCCGAGTCCGCAAGCAACTGTAAGCGCCAGTGACCTTAGTATATGTTTTTTCAGAAGAAGCCAGACAGCAGACAAGCAAGAAAAATTCTAAAAGCAAAACTATTTTCAATTACTCGAAAACTGGCCAGCACAAATGTGTTCCCTACTTGTACGCGTTTGCACCCATACAAGTAGGGTGTGACCCCTTATAAGTACCTGCTTTCAGATTCCATACATCTACGGCTGTTTTGGCGCATGGCATTGCGGCATCTTGCAACACAAAAACTCATCCATCGATAAACAATAAACAGTTGGCTATGCAAACGAAGGTTTACTATTCAATCAAACACGTGAGGCAAGGAGCCTCTCTTAACAGGTGGAGTATTTTTCGGCAGCTCCATTTATTGATGCTGGCTTTGAACTGCCTGCTGATCACATCAAATGTATCTGCCCAAAGCTTTACACCACGTGGTGCAGCTATTGCTGGTGTCTCAAACGAAGGCGTAGGCCTAGCGCTGAGTATGTCTGCGGACGGAAACACCATGGCCATTGGCAATAACGATGACGATGTATCTGCTAATGATCCGCAATCTTCTGTAAAAGTGAAGACGTGGAATGGAACTGCCTGGGTTCAGAAGGGCAGCACATTATATGCAGAACAAAATGGAGATAATTTTGGCGCAGCCGTAAGTTTAAACGCCAACGGAACAGTATTGGCTATTGGTGCACGTACATACAGTGACATTGCCCTATATGGCGAATTTTCAAATTCAGGAAGAACATACGTATATACCTGGAACGGTACGGACTGGGTGTTGCGGGGTAGCGCATTAATTGCCGGAGCCGCTCAGGAGAATTTTGGTCATGAGGTTAGTTTGTCTCAGGATGGAAATGTATTGGCCGTAGGTGCCCCGGGTGCAAGCGCGGGTGGTAGCTTAAGAGGATTGGCACGTGTATACGAGTGGACTGGAACCAGTTGGGCCCAGGTAGGTTCCGATATTAATGGAACCTCCGATTTCGAGAATTTTGGTACTTCCGTTAGCGTAAAAGTAACAGCAACGGAAAGTGTATTGGCTGTTGGTGCTCCCGGATTTACACCTTCAAGCGGAAACGATTATGTAGGACGCGTTAAAATCTACCGATTGAGTGAAGGCAGTTGGGGTGGTACCTGGTCATCCCCTGAGATTTTGAATGGTAGTAACAAAGGTGATTTTTTCGGATATGCTGTTAGTCTTTCCAATAATGGTAACCGGCTGGCGGTTGGTGCACCCACTGATGGTTTATTCAGTGCACAATTGATTGGCTATGCCCGCCTATTTGATTACGCAGCTGGTGCTTTTGCACAAAGCGGGGCTGACATTGTGTCGAACTTTGAATATGATACTTTCGGAGAAAGACTTGCTTTATCCGGTGATGGACAATATGTAATTATTGGTGCTAAAGGAGGTGTAGGCAACGAAAACGGACGCGCTGAAGTATACACCTTCACTGCCAACAACTGGCAGCAAGTCGGCAGTGATTTACTTGGTGAAGCCGAAAACGATTACTTCGGTCAGGCGGTAGCCATCAACGAAACAGGTACTGCTATTGCAGTAGGTGCTTCAGTCAATGCCAATGGTGGTCCTTCCAGCGGACAGGTACGTGCATTTTTGCAGGTTTGTACGCCTCCGGCTGCACCTACGGGCAATACCACATTATCGTTATGCAATGGAGCAATTGTAGCACAATTAACCGCAACGGGAACAAATGTTATTTGGTATGATGCAGCATCGGGCGGCACGTTGCTGAATCCGATTACAGCCCTGACGAACAACACGATATACTATGCCAGCCAAACTGTAAATGCATGTGAGAGCACCGATCGTTTGGCGGTAACTGTCCAACTCTTATCCTTACCTGCACAACCTGTAAGTGAAGTAATACAACCCACTTGCAGTGTTGCAACAGGTACCATAACAATAACCACACAGAACGCTGGAGAAACCTATAGCTTTAACAATGGCGTAAATTTTCAGGCAAGCAACAGCATGGCAGGGATTACGGCTGGTACTTATCAGGTGCTTATTAAGGGCACAAATGGCTGTACTTCACCAGTTGCTTCGGTAACGGTAAATGCACAACCACTTCCTCCTGCTACTCCGGTAGTTCAGATAACACATCCCTCATGCACAACTAGCTCAGGCACTATTACGGTAACCGTACAGCAGGCTGGAGAAAGCTACAGCTTTAATAACGGTGCAGACTACCAAAGCAGCAACATCAAATCTGGTTTAACCGCTGGAGAATACCAGGTCATGATTAAAAGCACAGCGGGATGTCCATCGGTGGCCACACTGACTACAGTAAACACCGCCCCGGTCATTCCTGCTGCGCCCACAGGTACGAGCACACAAACTTTTTGTAGTAATGCAACAGTAGCACAGCTGACAGCTACTGGCACCTCTATAAAATGGTACGCTGCAGAAACAGGCGGCACACCGCTTGCTGAAACAACCACATTGCAAACGGGCACTTATTATGCGAGTCAAACCACCACGTGCGAGAGCACTGCACGCCTGGCGGTAGCTGTAACCGTTACCATTTTAACAGCACCAACTGGCTTGACAGAACAAGGCTTTTGTGAAGGTGCTAATACTATTGCCGATCTTACGGCTATTGCGCCAAACAATGAGACCATTAGTTGGTACACTTTTGCTTCAGGAGGTGCGCCACTTACAAGCACACAAGTACTAACAGCGGGCACCTACTACGCAGGTTATACCCTTAATGGTTGCGAAAGTCCGCGCTTAGCCGTGCAGGTGGGTTTTGTGCAATTGTGGAAGACCGTATCAGCTGGATGGTCGCATGTCCTTGCTATAAAACCAGACGGCACCTTGTGGGCATGGGGAGCTAATGCGTATGGACAATTGGGCGATGGTACCCAAAATAGCCGATTGAGTCCTGTACAGATAGGTACAGACAAATGGGCAAGCATCTCGACTAATTCTGATTACAGCCTTGGGATTAAGCAAGATGGTACTTTGTGGGCATGGGGAGCTAATGGTACTGGTCAACTGGGCGATGGTACTAGCACTGACAGATCGAGCCCTGTACAAATAGGTACAGACAAATGGACAAGCATAACAAGTAGTACTCTCCATAGCCTTGGCATTAAACAGGACGGCACTTTGTGGGCATGGGGGAATAACATCCTTGGTCAATTGGGTGATGATACTAACGCAGTCAAATTAAGCCCTGTACAAATAGGCACTGATAAGTGGTCTAGTGTGTCTGCTACAATTTTTAGTAGTTTTGGTATCAAGCAAGATGGCACCTTGTGGACATGGGGTACATCGAAGGGGTTCACATTATGGGGTCAACCAGAACTACTAGTTCCAACTAAAATTGGCAATGATAAGTGGCTAAAAATAGCATCCTGTTCATATGGGTTAAGCTACTTTAATACATTTCACCATGTCTTAGGCATAAAGCAAGATGGCACCTTGTGGGCATGGGGGGATAATGTCAATGGTCAATTGGGAGATGGTACCACAGAATCCGCAGACAAACTAAGCCCCGTGCAAATAGGCACGGATAACAAGTGGAAGCAAGTATTTGTGAGTGAACAAATTAGTCATGCTATCAAGGAAGATGGCACACTGTGGGTGTGGGGGGATAATAGCAATGGCCAATTGGGAGATGGCACCAATACCATTAGATATAGCCCAGTACAAATTGGCACTGAAGAATGGTTAACCATATCATCGAATACTTTGCCGGCTGAATTTTCCAGGGCGGAAAAAACTTACACGGTTGCTTTGAAGAAAAATGGCACATTGTGGACATGGGGGAATAACGAATCAGGTCAATTTGGCAATGGCACAACAACCAGAGTCAACACCCCCAGTCGCTTAGGTGCAGCGCCTCTGGTATTGGCTAAGCCAGCGCTTAGGGTAGATTTTACCAATGATTCGCAGCCTTTACTTACCACCAGTGGCGGAAGTGGGTATAAATGGTATAAAAATAACATAATCATTGATGGGGCAAACGATGCTACTTACAGCGTGCCTGCTGTGGATGGAGAAGGCACGTATACTGTTGCTGTAGAAGTCAGAGGCTGTCAAAGCCCTTTATCAAATGAAATACCTATTTATATTACTGCATTAGATTTTCAACCTGAGGCTACCGTACAACTCTACCCCAACCCTACCACCGAAAGTTTAGTGGTGAAAGGAGTGAGTGAACAAGCACAATTTGCCGTAGTGTCATTGGCCGGACAAGTGCAATCCGTATCCTCAGGATGGCTCACGGGCGAGAAGGTACATCGCATCTCCGTAGAGCAACTGCATGGTGGAATGTACCTGTTGCGCATACAAGAAGGCGGCAAGGTGGCTCACGTCAAGTTTATCAAACAATAATTCTAACTCAGACATTCATTATGAGAACATACAAATCTATTCTTCGCTTCTTCCTAACAGGGGCTTCTGCTTTGGTGCTGCTACTTTCTTTTAGTGGTTGCAATGGTACTGAACCATCACCCTTTCGCAAAACACTATTCGAAGCCTTGAAGGATAAAACCTGGACATTGAAAAATGTCACCGTAAATGATGTAGATAAAACGGGTTTATATCTGAAAGATATGACGCTTGTTTTTGGTGGCGATTTTAATAAAAGCGATTTTACCTACACCACCACCAACGGAGGTAAGGTCTGGCCTGCCAGTGGCAAGTGGGAGTTTGTTACCGATACACAAGTAAAACGCGATGATGGAGTGGTGATCGATCTCAAAGAATGGGTAGTCACTTCCTTAAAAATGGAATTCGTTTGGGCTGGGTCAACCTCCTATGGCGGCCGTACGGAGAGCACAAGCGGCAAGCATGTAATGCAGTTTGCCGCTCAGTAATAGCAAACATTACTTTTTTACGTATTGCGCTGCGCTAAAAGAGACCAGATCAAAAGTCGCTTGCTAAAAATCAGCCCATAGACAAATCTTTTTATGGGCTGATCTATTTAAAGATTGAAGGGTTATTTCCAATTATAACGCTGGAAGTGATGGTGAAATTCTTATCAAGAAAGACTAGCGAGTGGTGAAGAATTGAAATATAACTACACATGTAATGCACTTGATACAGTTGGGGTCAAGACCCAGGGTATTGAGATTTTTCCTTTGATGTTTCCTATCGACTGCCTTTGTTGTAGTCGAAAGAAGAAAAATTCATCCGCACTTCAACGCTTTGTTGCACCTTGTTTGATTAGAAAAGCAAAGAGTATTTATTTCATCTGTCTTGTGCAGGAGTAAGGTCCACTAGAATTTAACGAAATCGCGATATTCTGTTATCAATAATAACTTCTTGGTAATGTCTAAATTTACCTTATGCGTTCGGTCTCCTCAATAGGTCAGACAAACAAAGAGCCGGTAGTGAACCGGCTCTTCCCACGGAGCTTGCACTGCGATAAGAAATATTTTGCCCAACCGATGTTATTGTTGTCAATTGGTTAATTTATAACCTAAGTAGCTGCCAAGAAATTTTGCACCATTGGCAAGGGTATAAATTAATATAAAGCCTGACCATTGAACTGTGTTCATGGATAGTAAAACCAGCATATCCAGCAAAACATAGATGAGTGGAAAAAGTAGTGTTAACGTGAATGAATTATGATATTCTTTTTTCCAATGTCTTGCGATAAAGAAAAAAATAATAAACCCAAAAATTCCTGAGATAAAAGGTGCAGAGAAATTAGCGTGAGTTTCATAAACTTTCGCTTCTTGTCCAGGATTTACGGCATACGAATAGAATGCAACTTCAATAATTGAAATAACAACCAAACTTATCATAGCAAGCATTGCCAATCCGATTAACTTTAAAACAATGTATTTTTTCATGCTTTATTTTTTATGTTAATCAGTTATCACATAAATATGTAGTGTTGGCTCATTCGTACCAATGCCTCCATCGCTCTGATTTTAGTCAGATCATCAAGTCAGCGTTAATTGCGTTTTTATTCTATTTATATTTTGATTCTAGAAAGTTAATCGTTGCTTTTATTAACTTCCTGAGCTCATCCTGGTCGATGTCAGTAAGTTTTTTAATATAAATGCAGGCCTTTCCCATCTTAAATTTGCCAAGTTCATTTAAAAGATGCTGATGCTCTTTTAAGCCTGTAAAGGCATATAGAGATATTGCATTTTTTCGTGGTGAAAACGCAGCCAGAGGAGCAGTGCCTTCATGTCCACTTGGATATTTGTAACGATAAGAGCCAAACCCAATAATGGTTGGCCCCCACATTTTAGGTTCAAATCCTGTCACTTCCTGCATCAATTTTATGAGATCAAAGCTGTCCTTGCGTTTTTGTTCTGTGTCAGCAAATGAGTTTATAAATTCGACAGCGTTTACTGTTGTTTCAGTTGTTTTATTTTTTGCCATAAATCTTAATTACCGTATTTCATGCATTGAGGCACGCTCTTTCAGTGTCAGCCGCTGGGGATTCAAACCAGTTTGATCGGGAGTGCCCTATTGCAGATTTGTTTGTGAACGTTGCAAATCTAAATGCCGTTGTTTCTACAGAATTGTAAAAATGTTTCTTTAGTCATCGGGATAAAATTAGGATTATGGCGGACGGCGGGAAAAGCAGCGCAAAGCGCTTTGTAATTTTTGGGAGTCATTCCAGTGCGCTGTTTGAAGTCGTTGATGAAGTGCGCCTGATCGTAGAATTGATGGATTTGAGAAAGCGGTTTGTCTGCATGGTGTGCAATGGCAGCAAGGTGCTGATCAAAGCGGATAATACCCTGCAATTCTTTGACCGAAGCTCCGAAGTATTTTTTCACATCTGTCCATAGTTTCTTTCGCGTGCACTGCAACTTGGTACACATTTCCTCTACCGTGTGATTCGGCAGCATCTTCGAAATGACCTGTATGTAATCCAGCAATGACGGATTATATTTACCCTTAATCATCGCGGTAAAATGTTCTTCGATAGCAGCAAAGCCATCCTTAGGAGGCATGTCAAGCAGGTGTGTGCGTAAGGAGAGTACGTCCGTACTGGTCCAATATTCAAAAGAGAGTGTCTTATCGTTAGTTTGGCTTACCGGCACCGTGCAAAAAAAGGACAGCATGCCTGGTTTGACGGCAATGACATAGAATCGGGTTGTACCCGGATTTTCGAGGATAAAGGGGGAAACTTGTCTGCCGTTAATCCACACAAGACTTTTGTTTTCGGTGGTTGCGTTGCTATAAGGATTTCCTGAAAAGAAATTGTCGCCCAGATTGATGAGAATGTTCTGGTATACACGTTGCAGGGCAAGGCCGGATCCGTTTCCTTCGATGTACACGATGCCATTGACCAAGTGGCGGAGCGGTTCATCTGGAATGTATGTAAGGAAAGCGGGGTTCACTTTTTTTACCATGTATTTCAAGTGTAAATAAAGGAATGAATTCAAAAAAATCAGCAATATCCGAGCATAGATGCGCCGGATTATGGTTTTGATCATCCGCACTGTAGGACATTGCTGTTAACACCTGGCAAGCATCTTGCTTCACTTTTTCTTGCTGCGATCATTTCAGGCACCGAAAATTCCCGAAAGACAAAGCAATGGAACCCTTTCTTGCCCCTCTTTCAGAATCTTCTGCTTTGTCCAATTCGTCTGTTTCGTCAGGCAAAAAACAAGCTCGCGATTTGAAATGTTTGTTGCATTGGATGAATATTTTATTGCCGATTTAAGAAATAAGAACAATTAGATAATTGGCAATTCACTGGTCTCAATACGCCAGCTTAAGGATGGAGAATTTGCATAGACTTAACTGGAATCCGAAAAAAAACAATGGTTGAAACTTAAATCCTTCTAATGTCCAGGCAGTTTAGCGATCCACTCAAGAAAGGCTGCCGCCTTCAGTCTGCTTGCCACTATTCCCTCTGGCGCTTTAAGGTTAAGTTTCACAATTAGCTTCCTTGAAAAGTAACGTTCGATTTCCTGAATACTATTGCGATGAATAATAAACTGTCGGTTCACCCGAAAGAATACCGAGGGG
>QFQM01000888.1 GCA_003243255.1 Flavobacterium psychrophilum
GGTTCTCAGTTGAACAGTGATTTCATGTCTACGTCGGCTTTTTCCGCCTCGCTGAACACCAGCAGCTCGGCAGCCTGGAAGTTGAACATGCGCGCGATGAGTACATCGGGAAACTGCTCGATGCGCACGTTGTTGAGGTTGACCGCCTCGTTGTACAGCTCACGGCGGTCGGCGATGCCATTTTCCAGGCCGCTGATACGCTGCTGCAGATGCTGGAAACTGTCGTTGGCCTTCAGCTCCGGGTAGTTCTCGGCCAGAGCAAAGAGCTGACCGAGGCCCGCGCGCAGACCACTCTCTGCCTTGCCCAGGGCGCCGACATCATGTTGTTCGCGAGCACTGGCAACGGCGCTACGCGCTGCAATCACCCGCTCCAGCGTCGAGCCTTCGTACTGCATGTACTGCTTGCAGGTTTCCACCAGCTTGGGCAGTTCGTCGTGTCGCTGCTTGAGCAGCACGTCGATGTTCGACCAGGCCTTGCTCACGCCATGCTTGAGGCGTACCAGCCCGTTGTACAGCGACACCGCGTAGGCGCCGAGCAGGACGAGGACAACGATGATGATCACGGCGGTCAGGCTCATGCAGTTTTCTCCAGGCAGAACTGCGAATCGGGTGCTGGCATTCTAACGGCAACCAGGTGGTTCGATAGCGATATCCCGCACAGCAACGAATAATGGCCTTTACACATAATGCGAAACATTTGCATTATGTTGCAGTTTTTCAGGTACCACTGAGTACCATCCACATTTCGTACATGCAAAGGACCCCGCCATGATTCGTATGCCTCTGGCCTCCGCCAGCCTGCTGGCCATCGCCATTTCCCTCGCTGGCTGTGGCGAAGACAAAGCCCCCGCGACCCAGGCAGCTGCGCCTGCTGCCGCCACCGAGAGCGCGGCGCCAGCCACTGCGGCGAAGGTCGATGAAGCAGCGGCGAAGGCCGTGGTCAACCATTACGCCGATCTGGCCCTGGCTGTGTTCAGCGACGCCGCCAGCACCGGCAAGGCACTGCAGGCTGCAGTCGATGCGCTGCTCGCCGATCCGAGCGAAGCGACCCTGAAAGCCGCCCGTG
>QFQM01000889.1 GCA_003243255.1 Flavobacterium psychrophilum
AAACCTAAGAGTCTTATGGGCTATTTAAACGGACATAGTATTAATAGCGTAATGGAAGCTCTTCCGATTTTTTTACGCCCAATTAAGCGTTAAATTATGAGAACTGTGATTATTGAATTATTTAAAAGTGGGTATATGAAAATAATTTGGAGGCTGATCGTTATTTTCCAAATAACTGTATTACTAGGATGTAATATTGATACTCCTGTTGATAAATCTAAGCTATTAGGAGATGATTACCGCCTGTTTCAAAACACACCTATATGGGGTTTGGCAAAAGCTGTGCGAAAAGGCGATACTATTAGAATTAAGAGTACAATAGCCAACGGAGAAGATCCTAATTTCGCAGATCCACGCTTTGGAGGTACACTTCTTATGATGGCAATAAGGAATAATAGCTACATCTCCGTTTTGGCATTATTAGAACATGGAGCTAACCCAAATCAAGGTAATGTTTATAGAGGTACGACAGCTATGCATTATGCCGCTGAGAATGATGATCCCAAATACCTAAAATTGTTATTAAGCTACAAAGGTAATCCCAATGCGATAGAGGCTCCTCCTAAAAGAGATGGAGATGGTTTGAGCGAAACGGTACTTAATAGTGCCATCTCTTTTTCTGGTCAGAACGTTATGCAGAAAGTTGAATTATTAGTAGGTGCGGGAGCAGATGTAAATAGTTTGGCTTATAATACAGAAGTGAAACTTCCAATTGCCGACGCTATTATGAATGATAAAATGGATGTTCTGCTGTACCTACTTAAACATGGTGCTGACTATCACAAAGTACTTTACAAAACGGTAGACGGTACAGATGTCTATATCCTCAAAGCATTAAGGGCATGTCTTTTTGATCTAGGTTCTGCTGCATATCAAAAGAAATTGGAAGTAATCGCTTTCTTAAAGAGCAAAGGATTAGACTATTATCAAGAGCCGATACCAGACTATATGATTAAAGATATCAAAAAGAAATATCCTGATCGTTGGAAGCTGTATGTTGAAAAATATTGATTCTAATCAACTGTCTTTTCCTAAAATAGGTTTACTCAATTGTAAACAAAAATGG
>QFQM01000890.1 GCA_003243255.1 Flavobacterium psychrophilum
AGAAAGTCCATTGAGAGGAATCAATAACAGTGATTTTGGCCCACGTTTTCCAGACATGAGCCAGCCTTATCAAAAAGACCTAATTGCAAAAGCAGTAAAAATTGCTGAGGAAAAAAATATTACCTGCCATCAGGGCGTTTATGTTTCGGTAACAGGGCCAAATCTAGAAACCAAAGCCGAATACAAATATTTACGTATCATAGGTGGCGATGCCGTAGGAATGAGCACAGTACCCGAAGTAATTGTAGCCAACCACATGAGTATTCCAGTTTTTGCCATTTCAGTATTAACAGACGAAGGTTTCCCTGAAGACTTGAAACCTGTAAGTTTAGAAGAGATTATAGAAACTGCAGCCAAAGCGGAACCCAAAATGACCGAAATTTTAAGCCAGCTTATTTCAACTCTATAATGCAGAAATTATTTGTTGCTGTTTCTTTCTTCTTGTTGTTAGGTGTTGCCAATACTTTTGCGCAAGACCTAAAAACATCTATTGCGGGTAACAAAGAGCTCGATTCGCTTCGTAAAAAAGAACAAAGCGCACGTGACTCGGTCGTATTTAATGCCAAGTACATTAGGTACACCACCCGTAAGCTTACCAAAGACAGTATACAAACCATTCCGTTAGACACCACGCTAACGGGCATACAGCAATTTAGCCCCATAGCGCAACCTCGTAGGCCAACAGTAGGTACAGGGTTGGTAGGTTTGGCAGCCACCTCTTTGTTGTTTGAACCCGTGAAAACCATCGGCTTCGATGCGGGCTTCCACTCCTTGGACTATTATAAGTTTACCCACGATGACATTAAGTTTTATCGTGCCCGTACGCCGTTTACTAGCCTTTCTTACATCAGTGCAGGTGATAACGTACAGCTACTAAAAATTATCCACTCCCAAAACATTAAACCTAATTGGAATTTTGGGGCCAATTTTAACCGTATTGGCGCAAATGGTTTTTATCAGCACCAACGTGGCGACGACCTTAACGGTACACTTTTTACCTGGTACCAAACCAAAAATAAGAGATACAACATTTGGGTCGATGCCGTTTTTAATACTTTAAAGGCC
>QFQM01000891.1 GCA_003243255.1 Flavobacterium psychrophilum
GAAGACCATTTTTGTGAGTTGTAGAAAGATTTTTTTAGTTTAAAGTTGGGAAACACTTATTTATTCTTTGTACAAAATAACATTATATATGTTACCGTTAAAATTGAAGATCAGTTAAAATTGAATTAATAGGTTGCCGAGAAAGTTTCCATAGTTTGCTTGTAAAAAATTTATTTGTACACCAATTAACTTCAAACAACCGACAAATTAATAGTCAAAGTAGTCCCCATCGAAATCTATACAATTAAACCACATGTCCAGCAACATGTAGATTCCGTGGCGGTAAAACTGCTGACCCTCGCTGTGTCGCTCAAACAATCGAACACAAGCATTGAATCGCTTTCGCATTTGGACTTCATTCAATTCGTAGGGCACCCATTTGGATTTCAAGCATCGTTTGCCTGAAACAAAAGAATCTCCAAAAGCTCAAAATTATCCTTACCGGCTTCATGGAGAATAGTGCGAATTGTTTCGGCATCACAGTCAAATTCCTCAGCAAGCATTCTGGTTCACATCGATGGGTCTTCTTCAATTCGGTCGATGACTGCTTGACGATTACTTCCTGTGGGCGTCCCGATCTCGGCTTATCGGTCAAATCCGTATTCCCGGCCTTGAATTCACGGAAACGCTCATATACAGTTGATTCTCCGACCGTTCCCGCACCCCATGCCTGATTGATCTTCTCGGCTGCTTTAGCGGCTTTTTCACCCAGCTTGTAATAGTGAAGCATCAGCAGGCGTTTTTGTTCCCGATCCAGCTCCATTTTGCGGCAAATATAGACAAATGATATATCGTTCGATGCGCAATTAGTAGGGCTTTCGGATGGTGTGAAAATCGCATGAAAATTATGCGAAGAAACATTTTTACAAGCAAACTATGGAAACTTTCTCGGCAACCTATTACATGAATTTATTTTGCGCCACCCTGTATATCAATCGATGCGCAAGAAGTAGAGCTTTCAGATGGTGTGAAAATCACACGGAACACATACGTAAAATTTGGTTTCTCATGCAAAACGGCGAAAACTTTTTCTACAACCTATTATTTATTATAATGATCATAAAA
>QFQM01000892.1 GCA_003243255.1 Flavobacterium psychrophilum
CCATTACCGCTTGTTCTCAAAGTAGCCGCCATACTGGTGTCAGCCCTGCCATTGTTACCTGTTGTAGCATGCGTAGGTGTTAAATCTTTTGTTCTGTCAATATTTCCCAAGCCTACAATGATCATGGGAGGAAGTATGCTGTAAGACTCGGATAAGTAAATGACCTGGCTCATCACCATTCCTAACTGTTCCTCCGCATCCATGAGGTATAGTACGGGAAAGGATGCCTGCGATATGTATTGACTGTCTGTTCTCGGGCAATAAATGAAAACTTTTCGATTCTCATTTAGCTCACGTGAAAAAAATGTTAGCACCTTCGCCTTGGCTAAATTTGTTTCTGAGGAATCTATTACCTGACATCGGCCTGCAAGTGGGCTTAGTAGTAAAGTACAAAAACATAGTAACCTGAATATGGTCATATTGTTCAATTTACATAAAGAGGTCGTTTGTCATAATCAATTGATAAGAAGGCTGGATATTTCATCAAAACCTTTTCTTGCAGCCCAGGAAGTTGGACGTGACCAGTTTTTTTGACCTTTTGCGTTAATGTCTGCACCATTTTTAAGTAGCCATTCCACCATAGCTGCCTGGCCTTGTTTTGCTGCCCAGCCAAGTGGTGTTGAGCACCATTCAGTTTCCACGGCATTGATATCTGCGCCGTAGGACAGCAGCAATTCTGTGATTACAATATCGCCACTGCCAGCCGCCCTATGAAGCGGAGTAATGCCAAGCCAATTTGATCGGTTAGCTGGGAGGCCACGATCTAATAACCACCGGGCACTTTCTGCAGACTTAAAAGTGAATGAATCCCACCACGCGGCAGGATCATAATCTCGGCGCCGCAAAATGTCTTCCTGGCTTTCCAATAGCACTGTTATGTGATCTCGTAGGTCTTCCCTGATAAAATAGTCAGTATAAGATGCTGCTAAGGACGCATTTGAAGCCACCAGCGCCTTAAACTCATCTAAACCGCCTTCCAGGAGCTTTTTGAGAACTTTTTTCGAATATTTTTTTAAGGTAGCAATAAATTCCTGGGGAGCGTTGACCCATTCAGCCATAAAAAT
>QFQM01000893.1 GCA_003243255.1 Flavobacterium psychrophilum
CTGTAAAACCATCCAAAGCTGCTCCGGTCATATCATTTGCGGCAATCACTACATGGTAAGCATTATCGGTATCAATGGCTGTATTACCGGTGTTACCACTCAATACTGATGGATTTACTGCAAAATCTCTGGCAGCTATTGAAGTTTGACCCACAGCAAAACCGCCGTAAATTTTTACACCAGCTCTCATCACAAACGAATTACGTCGATCATTGAGCGTAATTGTTCCTGTAGCGTCTGCACGACGGGTTGGCACATAAGTACCTGCACTTACCCATACCTGGCGGTTAGGAAATGTAGCCTCATCAAGTGCCGCTAACTCATCTATCATTAGCTGCAAATCACCAGAAGCAGTGCCCCAACTTGTACCGTTGCCAGTACCCCCGGCCGTTACATAGCGGATTGTTTGTGCAGAAAGAGAATAATAACTTAATGCAATGAGGAGTAGTAAGTAAAATTTCTTCATAAATTGTTGGTTAGGTTTGTTGTTTGTCCTATATAGACTGCAAACCTTTAACGATGGACCGTTAAAAACCAACTTTTTGAAAAAAAATTATTTAACCGTGTGGTTGATGAACAAAGCAGATCGAAAAAATAAAGAAATTTTAGAAAAATAACTTCCAAAGCAACAGTAGGGATACTACGATATGATGCTTTGAAATATGATATTTGAGGTGCTTAAGTACTTCGACAATTACATTTTTAACGCGACTTTTAGAAAGCCCAACTGCTTGTGCAATCTCTTCATGGCTCATATGCTGGTTACGGCTCATGTTAAAAATCTCTTGTTTTTGCAGCGAAAGGGTCTGTAAAACTTTATTAATTAAAAAAACGCTTTCTTTAAGATTGATCTGGTCTTCGATATTGTTTAAACTCACCGAAGTATTTATCCATGCGTTGCTAATGGTTTTTTCTGTTCTGCTGACTTTGTTGAGGTAATCGTAGGTTTTATTACGGGCGATGGTGTAAATGTAGTTGCGTGGGTGTTCGATAGATAGTAGTTTTTCACGATTTTGCCAGATGACTAAAAATGTCTCTTGTACAATTTCCTCTGCATCAGCCT
>QFQM01000894.1 GCA_003243255.1 Flavobacterium psychrophilum
GCCGGGGCAGCACCATGACAGGGAAACGGGGCTGTATTACAACCGGCATCGGTATTACGATCCGGTGGTGGGGAGTTATGTGAATCAGGATCCGATTGGGTTGATGGGCGGCAATAATCACTATATCTACCCTGTAAATCCCACGGGGTGGATAGATTCGTTAGGCTTACAGCAAGCCTGCGTTGTTAATTTTCCAGATTATCCGGTTGAGTACGCCGAAGGTAAAACAAGCACATGGCTTGGTGGGCATAGTGGTGTGTTGACATATGATACTTCAGGAAAAACACAATACTTCGAATACGGTAGATATAATCCAAATGCAAAAGGAATTATGGGCTCTAAACTACCCCAAGACGACGGAAACGTTCGGCAAACTCCAATGCCTAATCTAAAAATAGGTAAAGATGGTGTTCCAACAGATGATTCCATGAGAAATCTGGAGGAGCAGCTTTCAAAGAGATCAGGCAAAGGGACACCGGCAAAGTTAACCTGTAGTTCTGCCGACCCTAAAAAAGTTGCTGACTACGCAAAAGAAATTTCAGAAAATAAAGATAGAGAAAAATATAATTGGAATCCATTCAATTCCAATCACTGCCGCACTTTTGCAAGAGATGCCGCCAAAGCAGGTCAATAATTTTATGAAAATAAAAAAATCATTTATCTTGATAATTGCGCTAATTTTGGTGATTATTTACTTGGCATACTCGGTTGTCGATAAATCAATAACATTATCTTACTCAAATCAAGGGTGTGAATCAGCGCGTGCAGATATTGATAATGTCATTTCACTCATCGAGCGCGAATGGAGAGGAATGGATATGGAGCAGATTGCATATAAGTTAAAGAACTCATCCATCAATAAAAAAGCAGCTAACCCTCAAATAAAAATGGAAAATGATCTGATATGGTATGGTGATGTTAGATTTATCTTCTCTTCGGGTCGATTGGCAAAGGTTGAATATTGAAAAATGAGATTATGTTTATTGGGAAAAATAAATTCCAAATTATATTGTTGAAGCAATAGAAAAGTAAATGATGTAAGTTATTTATAATAAATTATAT
>QFQM01000895.1 GCA_003243255.1 Flavobacterium psychrophilum
TGTGGGGTGTGGATAACCTGCAGAACCGTGCCTTCGCCCTGTGTCGCTGGCGCCTGCGCGAAGCCCTGTTCGGCTATGGCGAACCGGCACCGGAACCCTGGTCACCCAGCATGACCCGGCGTCTGCTGATCTGGGGCTACGGCTCCTGGATATGGCGCGCGATCCTGTTCCTCGGCATCGCCCTGGCGGTCTATCACCTGTTCTTCAAAGTACTCGGCATCTTCCTGATGGTGGTTGAGCTGCTGTGGTTCATTGGCCTGCCCATCTGGCGCGAGCTGGGCGAATGGTGGCAACGCCGTGAACAGGCCGACTCACGCAAGGTGCTGATTACCGGCCTGAGCCTTGGCGCGCTGCTGCTGGTGCTAATCGTGCCCTGGCGCAGCTCGGTGGAAATCCCTGCAGTGCTCGAAGCCTCACGCACCAGCGCCCTGCATGCGCCGGTGGCCGCGCGCTTGAAAGCCGTGCACGTGCAGGACGGGCAGAGCGTGGCGGCCGGTGACCTGCTGCTGGAACTGGATTCGCCCGACCTGGACTCGCGCCAGGCCATCGTCCGGCGCGAGACCGAAATTCTTCAGCTGCAACTGCGCCGCCAGTCCGCACGCAGCGAAACGGCGGCCGATGCGGGCATCCTCGAACAACGCCTGGCCGAAGCAGTAGCCGAGTACCGCGGCCTCGCCGCCCAGCGTGAGCGCCTGCAGCTACGCGCAGCGCAGGCTGGCGTGGTACGCGACCTGCAACGCGACCTGAGCGCGGATCGCTGGCTGCACCCTGCCGAATCACTTGCCCGCATCGTCGAGCCGGGACTACGCCTGCGCGGCTATCTGGCCGAAGAAAATCTCTGGCGGATCGAAACGGGCAGCGAAGGACGCTTCATCGCTGACGACCCGGCACGCCCGGCGGTGAAAGTGCGCCTGGACGAAGTGGACGCCACCGGCGTCGCCTATCTGGAACTGGAAGCGCTCAGCTCGGATCACGGCGGTCCCATCGCCGTACGCCGTGACGCACAGCGCCGCGCGGAACCTGTGCAAGCACAGTACGGCGTACGGCTGACGCTATTGGAT
>QFQM01000896.1 GCA_003243255.1 Flavobacterium psychrophilum
ATTGCTGATTAGCTACAGCTGTACCGAAACACAAATTTAATTATGAATTCTTGAAACACTTCAAAGACTATAAACGAATCTTCCAACACCATACTTTTTCTGTCTTTTTACATATTGGTCCCCTCAAAGCATATTTTCATCAATATTCCACAATGTTTTCCAAATAGCTCCGATAACTTACATCTATCCAAAATGTTGTTTCCAGAGTTACCATTACTTTCAAAATCATACAACTCTAATCAAATTGGTGATTATTCACTCAAGGTTACCACAAGTTATATTCTCCAATAACTTCCAACACATATGTACATAAATTTATTCCAATAAATTACCCCCAACTCCACCTCAATAGACAAATAAATTTAAATGTGGTCCTAGAAGGACCGTTTGGAGTCAAAGGGAGCAAAAATCTCGAAAGCTGGTCGGAGAGGATGCAAAGCAGAGGCTTATCCACCGAAGCCGTAGAGGGTGCGGCCCTGGCGCTTCAAGGCATAGACGACATCCATGGCTAAAAATGGGTAAAATTCAAAAATAACGATCGTGGTCTGGGCCCAAATTGATATACTCATGAATATTCTACTCGAAGTTCGACCAAAATCCTTTCAAAGTCCAACTTACCGGTGACAGTCTTGCGCTTGGCGTGCTCGCAGTAGGTGACGGCATCACGGATGACGTTCTCCAAGAACACCTTCAAGACACCACGGGTCTCCTCGTAGATCAAGCCAGAGATACGCTTGACGCCACCACGACGGGCCAAACGGCGGATAGCCGGCTTGGTGATGCCTTGGATGTTGTCACGAAGAACCTGAAATTAAATGGAATAAGAGACCGTTCACTTAAAATTGCGAAATTCTACAAACTTCAAAATTTGCTTACCTTACGATGGCGCTTGGCGCCTCCTTTTCCCAATCCTTTACCTCCTTTGCCGCGGCCAGACATTGTAGCAGTTGATTGCTTGGTTAGTACACAGAGATACTGAAGAGCGGGTCCGATTTTCGAAACCTTTTATACGTATTCCTGGGTGGGCGGAGTCCAACCAACAACGCAAGCTTGAGAATTTG
>QFQM01000897.1 GCA_003243255.1 Flavobacterium psychrophilum
CTCGGTACTCAATGAATTTTTCGCCCTCTACGCCAGCCTCAACAGCTACCACGAGCTGCACGTACAGAGCACACAGGGAGAGGTGTACAAATGGACGCCACGTATGGGGCAGCAGCCCCTGCTCTAAGTCGATTGAGCAAAGGCATCCGCGAGTACAGCCTGTTCCAGGCCGTACAGCTGGTGCTGGAGCGCCTCGGCGCCGCCCATCCGCATCTGGATGAGGAGCGCCTCTACGAATACCTGGAGTTTCAGGCCAACCCGAGCCTGGGTTTCCCTGGTAGCGATATCGATCGCGTGCAGTTCTTCGAGGAGCACGGCGAGCTGCGTGCGCGCATGCGCGTCAACCTGGTCGGCCTGTTCGGTGGCGGTTCACCATTACCGGCCTTCTACAGCGAGCAGGCTCTGGGCGACAGCGAGGACGGCAACCCGACCCGCGATTTCCTCGACCTGTTCAACAATCGCCTGCAGCGCCTGTTACTGCCGATCTGGCAGAAGTACCGCTACCGCGCCAGCTTCCAGAGCGGGGCGATGGACGCCTTCTCCGCGCACCTGTTCGCCCTGATCGGCCTGGGCAGCGAGCAGATCCGCCAGGCCCAGGAGCTGAACTGGAAGCGCCTGCTGCCCTACCTCGGCCTGCTTAGCCTGCGTGCCCACTCGGCGGCGCTGATCGAGTCGGTGCTGCGTTACTACTTCAAGCACGCCGAACTGTTCATCGAGCAGTGCCTGGAGCGCCAGGTGGTGGTGCTGGACGAGCAGCGCAACCGCCTCGGTCGTGCCAACAGTCTGCTCGGCGAAGACACCGTGCTCGGCGAGCGCGTCCGCGACCGCGGCGGCAAGTTCCGCATCCACGTGCGCCAGCTGGGCTGGACGCGCTTTCACGAGTTCCTGCCGATCGGCACGGGTTACCAGCCGCTCTGCGCGCTGGTGCGCTTCACCCTGCGCGATCCGCTGGACTACGACATCCGCCTGGAGCTGCGTCAGGACGAAATCCGCGACCTGCGCATCGGCGAAGGCAACCCCTGCCTGCTGGGCTGGACCACCTGGCTCGGCCGTGAGAAC
>QFQM01000898.1 GCA_003243255.1 Flavobacterium psychrophilum
GTATAATAATGTTCTTTGTAGTAAGGATTATCACCGCTATTTCCCATGTGATCTAATAGGCCCTCCTGTTCCAACTTCTTGTAAATTCTCCTGTTACCAAATATATCCCGGCTCTTCTCGGAATTATTTTCGACCCACGTCATTATAGAACGGGGCCTGATCACAGATCCATCGCTATATCCTCCCAGAAAAAACTCTAAAAACTCATACGCTAAAAACATATATCAGTTGTTTGTCGTTTACTTATTCAAGAATATACAGACATCATAGTTAGCTAAATTGTGCCATTAAAGATCGCTTAAGGCACGATCGGAAAAGTCGCCACCAACCAGTCTGTTGGTCTCAATATTGAATTGCTGATAGTAAACAGGAATTCGGTATTTTTGCCGTAATTTTCTCAAATATGAACGACTTTCTTCTGTCATAGGCATTATACCAATAATTATCATTGCCTTCGCATTTTCGCAGTCTGGCCAAAATGAGTATTCAAGCAACTGACCTAAAGCCTCTCTTATACAGGATTTGATAGAATTATATGCCTTTATCTCATAGAATATCCGGTTCCCATTCTGTTCACGGACTAAATCGACTAATGTACCCTGTCCTGTAGGGCATTCCTTTCCAATACAGAATCCATATTCATCTATCAGATAATTCTTTAAAGCATTTCTAATCTTTTTATGGAGGTATAAATTTTCAACAGGTCCGGGTTTTCGTTCATATGAAATCGACTCTATTTCCCCATCGCTTTCTACCTCTTTTTCAGTATCCGGATCAAATGTCATAGGGATACCAACCGGAATTTCTACTGATATTTCCCCGCTCTTATATATCAATTCATACCTGTTGATCTTTCCGATTCTTTCGTCATTAATTAAGCGGTAGCTTTCAAACATGTGAAGGTCCTCCAGCCTGAAACGAATATTAAAAAGATTGAGACCCGGCCATTGGGAAAAGCCGGAATCCGTCGCACCCACCGCTATCACTTGGTTTTCCATTTCCTTAATCCAGCCCCGACGCTCATATTCATCCTTAATTCCCACAGCCACCTGCGAATCA
>QFQM01000899.1 GCA_003243255.1 Flavobacterium psychrophilum
CCGAGCACGACATCCGAGGGATCAACGCAACTCGAACCGATCCGCATCCAGCATCGCCGGGAACTTCTCCCGATGCGCCGCCAGCGCCACCGCCGAGATCGTCGACGTCGCCACCCCCTCGCCCGCCGGCAACTCCACCACCGGCTGCCCCAGGAAATCGATCACCGCACTGTCGCCGCTGTACGCGTGCCCATTGCCATCCGTGCCCGCACGATTGACCGCCGCCACGTAGCACAGGTTCTCGATCGCCCGCGCCCGCAACAACGTCTTCCACGCGTAGGCACGCGGCGCCGGCCAGTTCGCGACGAACAACTGCAGATCGAAATCCAGCTGTCCCGGCCGCTCCACGTCGTACCGGTTGCGCGCGAACACCGGGAAGCGCAGGTCGTAGCAGACCAGCGGATTGATCCGCCAGCCCTTCCATTCGAGCGTCAACCGCTCGCTGCCCGCGGCATACCGCATGTGCTCGTTGGCGTAGCGGAACAGATGGCGCTTGTCGTAGTGCTGCAAGTCGCCATCCGGCGTGGCGAACAGCAGGCGGTTGAATACGCCTTCCGTCGTGCGCAGCTGCACGCTACCGGTGATCGCCGCATTGAGCGTCGCCGCCTGCTCGCGGATCCACGCCACCGTGGCGCCGTCCATGCCTTCGGCCTGGTCGATGGCCTCGTTGCTGAAGCCGCTGGTGAACGTCTCCGGCAGGACGACCAGATCGGTCTGCCCCGCGAGCGGCGCGATCAACGCCCCGTAGTAGTCGCGGTTGCCCGCCGGATCGTGCCAGCGGGTCTCGCCCTGGACGAGGGAAATGCGGAGGTCCTGCATCTGTGTCTCCGTATCCGCTTACAGCGTCTTCAACCGCGCGATCGCCGCATCCAGCGTCGCCTCGTTCTTGGCGAAGCACAGGCGCGCCAGGCGCTGGCCGGCCGGCGGCGTTTCGTAGAACGGGGACAGCGGGATCGCGGTGACGCCATGCTCGACGGTCAACCACTTCACGAACTCGGCATCCGGCAGGTCGCTGACCGCCGAATAATCGACCAATTGGAAATAGCCGCCCGGCACCG
>QFQM01000900.1 GCA_003243255.1 Flavobacterium psychrophilum
TTCAAAAAAATTAGTCACCCCAGTAAGTCCAGGCGCATGTACCCCTAACATGTAGCCTAAAGAGGTAAACCCAAAAGGTTCATTGATGACAATCCATTGCTTTACCTTATCGCCATATTCTTTAGCACAAAAAAGCGCATATTCATTAAAAGCATGATTGATTCCATAAGCCGTCCATCCACCCTCTTTCGAAAGCGCTTCGGGCAAATCCCAATGATATAGTGTCACCATGGGAATGAGGTCGTTTTTCAAGCACTCGTCTATCACTTTATGATAAAAAGCTACTCCTTCAGCATTGACCGTTCCATCTCCTAAAGGAAAAATACGTGACCAAGCAATCGACATGCGGAATACTTTAAAGCCTAATGTTTTCACCATAGCAATATCCTGCTCGTAACGATGGTAAAAGTCGCAGGCTTCATCGGGCTTGTGCCCTTTTTTAATTTTACCTGGCTTTTTAGAAAAGGTATCCCAAATACTTGGGCCTTTACCATAAACACTGGCAGCACCTTCTATTTGAGCCGCCGCCGTTGCTACTCCCCATAAAAAATCCTTACCGAAATCGCTGCTGTACATTAACCTCAAATAAAATGAATAAAATGCGGGATTGTATAAAGTTAAAGTTATTTAAATATTAACTATGTAAGTTTGCTTGCTAGTTAATAAAATTAAACACCTAAGACACCTAAGTTCATCTAAGCACAGCCCCCCCATAGACTAAACATTAAGGAATGAAGAAAATTAAGACATTGAGCTATAAAAGAAATCTTAACGTCTCTTAACTTCTTAATGGTTAAAAACTAAAATATCCAAGATGAAAAACTATCCTCCCAACCCAATCTGCTTTAACAATATCGCAGCATTAAACTTGGTACAAGGCCCTTGCTTCATCAGATAATCAAAATCCATTTCCTCTCCTATCAGCTGAATATCAAAATGAAAATTACGTACCGCCATAGGATGTCCATGCTCAAGTTCCGAAAGCTGTAAATCATGCGTAGCAAACAAAGTAGGAATTTGCAGTGTAATCAGTTTCTCTATAAAAGCCTTCGAACCGT
>QFQM01000901.1 GCA_003243255.1 Flavobacterium psychrophilum
AAAGCTTTCAACCGTCGTCCGACTTTTGGTACACAAACCAACTAGTTATTATTTTAAAATTAAATTAAACGCTCATTTACAATTAAGTGCACACCCTGTCCTCGCAACTCATTTGCAAACAAACTGGGTTCAGTTGGCTGTGAATGTGAACTCAATTTCTACCGACCATTTGGTACTCAAATCGACGCTCCATGCATTCCTGTAGAAACCTCAACCAATCAAACTTCGATCTCTTCCAACGTTGTCTCAAACAATGGTCAAAATCCGGTCAGCAAGACCAACGACCCGTCTACTTTGCAAGTCAGCCGAGAAGTTGTGCTTGTTTTAGGCACTATCATTGTTTTCGTTTTGATTTGCGGCTTTATGATCGTCGTTTTTGTTCATCAGCGGAATTTGCCCAAAAATAAACACCAAAGTGATTTGGATGTTTTGGAACACTATAAACAGGGCATGTTTTAAATGCAACTCTTATTAATTACACAACATTGAAATTTAAAAACTCACGTTGACCCAAAGAATCGGCCCAGTTTTGTACAAGCAGAAACGATCCGACTGACTAATGTTTTCACTGAGCGGGAATCCCGACTTCTGGCTGAACAATTTGGCATACATTTTGAAACGACCACTACTGCCGCCAGTACACACGAACTAAATAACACAATTAGCTGCTTTTAAAACTACACTTACTTTTACATCGTTGAACATTTTCTTGAAGTCGAATTGACTTGTGGAGATGCCAAAGTGATAAAGTGTGTCGTCGGACATCTGGTCAAGGTAGGGGTTATCGACGTGGAATGTCATAGCGGCCAGATCCTGAAATCTCCAAGAAATCAAACGCAAATCACGTGTAGTGGAGCACGCGAAGCCGCAAATTGAATTTTACAATGAAACAACGAAAGCAACCGGCGCTTAAAATAATAACGAACAAATAAGGAAAGCAGTGAGCAATCAGACACAAACCTTTGAGCGCTTTCGCACAGATCGCGTTCGTCGCCATATTAATAAAGGTGGGCTTCGCTGCGCAATTAACAAAAAATATTGATTGCAATGTTTGCT
>QFQM01000902.1 GCA_003243255.1 Flavobacterium psychrophilum
CAGCGCCGAGCGGCTCGACATGCTGCCAGCCCAATTCCGGGTGCTGGTCACCAGGCGCCCCAGGCTCGCCTGCCGCGCCTGTCCCGGCGTGGTGCTGCAGGCGCTCGCACCAGAGCGGCTGGTGCCGGGTGGGCTGCCGACCGAGGCCACCATCGCCCAGGTGCTGGTGGCCCGCTATGCCGACCATCTGCCGCTCTACCGCCAGGCGCAGATGCTGGCGCGGCAGGGGCTGACGCTGGAACGGGAGGTGCTGGCCGACTGGCTGGGCACCGCTGCGCTGGAGATCCGGCCGGTGGTGCGCCGCCTGCGCGAGATCCTGCTCGCCTCGCCGCGGCTGTTTGCCGACGAGACCACCCTGCCGGTGCTCGACCCCGGGCGCGGCAAGGTGAAGAAGGGGTACGCCTGGGCCTTGGCGCGCGACGACCGGCCCTGGGGCGGCACGGATCCACCGGCCGTGGTGTTCCGCTACGCGCCCGGCCGCGGGCAGGAGCATGCCAGGGCGCTGCTGGCGGGCTACCGCGGCATTGTCCAGTGCGACGGCTACGCCGCCTACAAGGCGATGGCCGTCGGCAGGGACGTGACACTGGCGTTCTGCTGGGCGCATGTCCGACGCGGGTTCTTTGACTTGGCCAAAGGCGGCGCGGCGCCGATCGCCACCGAAGCCTTGCAACGCATCGCCGCCCTCTACGCCATCGAGGCGGAAATCCGCAGCCGTCCGGCCGCGGACCGCTTGGCAGTGCGTCAGGCCTGCAGTCGGCCACTGGTGGCGGAACTGTTCAGCTGGCTCGACGCCCAGCTCGGGCGACTGCCGCGGAGCAGCCCGACGGCGGAGGCGATCCGCTACGCGCTGAACCACCGAAAGGGACTGGAGCAGTTTCTCGACGACGGTCGCGTCGAGGTGGACAACAACACCGTGGAGCGGGCGATCCGCCCCCTCTGCCTCAGCCGCAAGAACGCATTATTTGCCAGCGGCGATGATGGTGGCGCCCGCTGGGCCGCCATCGCCTCCCTGGTGGAGACCTGTAAGCTGAATGGCGTTGATCCGCAGAGCTAC
>QFQM01000903.1 GCA_003243255.1 Flavobacterium psychrophilum
AGGAGTCCGGCCTGTATTACAACCGCCACCGCTATTATGACCCGCTGCAGGGGCGATATATCACTCAGGATCCGATTGGGCTGAAAGGGGGATGGAATTTTTATCAGTATCCGTTGAATCCGATCTCAAATATAGATCCATTAGGATTAGAAACACTAAAATGCATTAAGCCACTGCATTCAATGGGCGGAACTGGTGAAAGAAGCGGTCCAGATATATGGGGGAATCCGTTCTATCATCAATATCTTTGTGTCCCAGATGGTAAAGGGGACTATACTTGTGGTGGCCAAGACCAACGGGGAGAATCAAAAGGAGATGGTCTATGGGGGCCAGGTAAAGCAAGTAATGATACAAAAGAAGCTGCTGGCCGTTGTGACCTCGTTGAAACCGATAATAGTTGTGTGGAGAACTGTTTAAAAGGGAAGTTTAAAGAGGTAAGGCCGCGTTATTCTGTATTGCCTGATATATTCACACCTATAAATTTAGGGCTATTTAAAAACTGCCAAGACTGGTCTAATGATTCTTTAGAAACATGTAAGATGAAGTGCTCCGGAAATAACATTGGACGTTTTATTAGATTTGTATTCACCGGAGTGATGTAATGAAATATATTATTTTTTTATTCAGAGCTATATGGCTGGCTTTATCGCTTTTAATACTATTCTTTTCCATGCATAGACTTTCACTATTAGACTCCACTCGTGATGTGAGCGAGTTAATTAGTCTCATGTCTTATGGAATGATGGTAATATGTTTTCCAACAGGCATAGTATTCTTTATTGCTCTAATATTTATAGGGACTGTATCAGACATTATTGGCGTAAGGATTGATAGTAAGTATATTATGGCGATAATAATATGGCTTTATTTTCTGTCAGGAGGGTATATTCAATGGTTTGTATTAAGTAAGCGCATTATAAACAAATAAATTAAGTTAATTGCTCTTATTATTATATGTAACCTGGGCATTGATATCCCGTATGCCACAGACCCGGCAGGTAACCGCCTGCCCGACCCGGAGCTGCACCCGGACAGCACCCTCAGCATGTGGC
>QFQM01000904.1 GCA_003243255.1 Flavobacterium psychrophilum
TAGATATACAACTTAATCCAATCAAATAGCAAACACAGTTACTGTCGTAATAGAGAACTTTTCGTTATTCATCGATTCAGCAAGCAGTACCAAAACTGGATTTTAGCATAACTGCTTACACTCCAAAGAGGCTTTGAAGCTTTTTAATGAACGAAATGTGAAGACAGAACTCAACGGCAGTGACGTGTATCAGACCATCAGCCGAAACCGTAGTTCTCCCTTTTACGCTCAGGAAGGCCGCATCCTTCAGGATTATCAGGAGATTGGGACTTATAAATTACACGATTCGTTGTTCCGTATTTATTTGCCGAACAAGGTGATGGTGGCGGAAATGAAACAGTCCGGCACACGACTTTCCGAATGTCCTGTAACGGTGATGAAAGACCGCAAAACGTATCTGGTGATGATCCGGAAGGAAAAAGAACTGGAGGACCTGATTGATTATTTGTGTGAAAAGGGGGCTTTGTAAATGGTTCAAGGTTTGAAGTTTCCTGGTTCTGGGTAAAGTACCAACTGAAAAATCAGAATCCATTAGTTATCGGATCAAAAATCAAAAATACCAACTAAAACCCCGGTTTTACGAGGGATCTTCTTTTTAACGAACTACAGGGGATTGATCGACGGTAACTGTGCCAACCTGGATTTGTTGTAATTTGGTGCATGCTATAAAGAAGACATCATGAAAACCAAAAAACCAGAGGAATTAAAGGACGGCGATCTGTGTACGGTGATCTCCGGAACACACAAAGGGAAGTCCGGAACGGTTCAGGATATTAACCTTAGCAAAACAGGCCATATTACGATTACTGTAAAACAAAAAAACGGAGAGCGCTTTAAGACGCTGGGGAAAAATGTTCAGGTTCCGATCTGAGAGCTCAGCGCAGTAAACTCACGTGCCCGTTGAGGTCTTTGGTTGTGCCCTGCTGGTTGCTGTAACGTATCTGCCAACTGTAATTGTCGGTTTTTGCCGGTTCGCCCCGGAAGGTGCCGTCCCAGCCTTGTTCCAGGTTGTTGCTTTCAAATACCTTTTCTCCCCAACGGTCAAAGATGAG
>QFQM01000905.1 GCA_003243255.1 Flavobacterium psychrophilum
CAGCAATCTGAGGGTTTTTCTCCCAATAATTGTGAGGAGCTTCATCGCCACCCATGTGCATGTATTCGAATGGGAAAATTTTAGCTACTTGGGCTACTACGGTATCTAAAAACTCATAAACCTTTTCATTGGCTGGACAAAGGGTATTATCAACCATCGCCAATGGCGGAGCTCCACGGCTCCAATCCATAATGCGTTCGCCGCTGCGTACTTTGTAGTTCACGGCTTCGGGCGTACATGAAAGTTCTGGATAAGAGGCAATGGCCGCTAAGCTGTGTCCTGGAACATCCACTTCTGGTAAAATGTTCACAAATCTGTCTTTAGCATAAGCTACCAGTTCTTTAAGGTCTTCTTGGGTATAGAAACCTCCGTAGTTGCGGGGCTCATCAGGTTTTGGTGGAATGAAATTTCCAAAAGTACCCACACGTTTTACGTTCCAAGCGCCTACTTCGGTAAGTTTTGGATAGCCTTTAATTTCTATTCTCCAGCCTTCATCATCGGTTAAGTGCAGGTGCAAAATGTTGTATTTGTAGCGAACCATGGCATCAATGTATTGCTTCACTTCTTCTTTGGTGAAAAAGTGTCTAGCTACATCAAACATCAATCCTCTCCAGCCCAAACGAGGGTAGTCGGTGATGTTGATACAAGGGATTTGCCATTTAATATCTTTTACTTCTTCCTTGCTTTCTATTTCTTTTGGTAAAAGTTGCATTAAGGTTTGTACACCGTAAAAAATACCAGCAGGTTTGTTGGCCGTGATGGTAATTTGTTGAGGAGTAACTTGTAAATGGTAACCTTCGGAACCAATCAAGGCATCATTTCTATCGGTAAGTACTAATTTGATATTCGCTGAAGTGCTTGCTGCTGCGGTAGAGCTTACAAAATATCCGGTAGGAATTCCTAATCGTTCCTGTAAAAAGGTGATAGATTGTTTGAGTTCTGTAGATTTAGGAGCGTGTATCAGGATGCTTTGAGGTAAAATAAAATGACCTTCTTGCTTAATAACGGTTACGGGCTCTGGAATAATGGCAATTTCGCTGTGGGCATGGTT
>QFQM01000906.1 GCA_003243255.1 Flavobacterium psychrophilum
TGCTTGCTGGCACCGCCGGTATTGAGGCTGAGGGCACTGGGGGAGACGGCATGCACACGCTCCCAGGGTACGAACCAGTAGTTGCCATCCGGTTCGGTCACGCAGACCTCGCGGCGCTGGCGGTTGAAGCGCAGGGGCGGTGTCAGTGGTTTGCGCCACTGTTTGATAAACAGATACCAGAGCGTGCCCATCAGGGCACAAAATAAGGCCAGGGGGGGCAAACTTAGCCAATAAAAACCATGCAACGAAGGCCACAAAGTGGCAGCAACGAATATGAGAGACATGGCATACAGCGTCATCCACCCCCCCCCCATAGTAAAACTACCGATATCCAGAAAAACCGGGTTCTTGCGCCAAATGATATTCAGCAGGTCTTGGGGTGTTTGCCCGGTGGGGATCGGCAGGGGGGCCAGATGCTCCTGTTGGCGGAGAAAGCCGCGTTCGATATCGCCGGCCTGAGCGTTCATTGTTGATCCTCGGGGGTTAAGACTGTCCGTTCGACCTCAACGGCGGTGAGGCTGTCGCTGACCAGCGGGCCGTCGCTGCCGCCATGCTCGGTAATGGTGGTGCCACGGATGATATAGCGCATGCCCTGGGCACCACCGACCACCAGTTGGCGGGGGTTAAGGGTGCCAGCCAGCATGGCCAGGGGGCTGTGGTAGATCACCTGTAACTGCCAGTAGCCGCCCTCCGGCTGTGCCGGCAGCTTGCCGCTCAGACGCAGGCCCATGCCCTGGTGGATTGGTGGCCACAGGTGGGCACAGTCGGTAGGGGCCGGTTGCCAGTCATGCTGCCGATGACGCAGCCAGCTCAGCCTCCCGCTCTGCGATGGCACGCTCCAGTTCCGGGGAACGCTTGGCCCACTGTTCAGGTGGCAAGGGTTTTGACCATTCCACCGCTTCCGGGGCGGTCAGGTCGGGGATATTGGCGAGTTTTCGAATTATCAGTACCGCGATCCAGGGCAAACCGAAAATGGTCAGGCCGAGAACGGTCATGCAGGCAGCACCGAACCGGCCTTGCTTCAGCTCGCGGAACAACTGCTTGAATGCCT
>QFQM01000907.1 GCA_003243255.1 Flavobacterium psychrophilum
AACCCTAAAAGAGCAATAGTAGCAATCCTTTCCCCGACTCATTAGGTTTTCCCGCAAAAAGAAGAAGGGGCGATCAAAGAGTTGGGCACTGTGTTGCGCCCCCTTGTTTGTGCTTTCGAAGAGCTCGACAATTTGAGTGTAAACGAATTCGGGAGCAAAGTTGAGTGCACATTTGAATGGTCCGACGGAGTTCAACAATTTGCCGGCTTCTATAATAGGTTTTCTATTAATGAACTTATACGCGTCGGTCATTCGGTCCTACCTAATTCGATTTATGATCAAACAGTGTTGCCTGTGAATGTTGCAATTTGGTTGGACGCTGTACATATCGGGTAGTAGGTGTCAAGCTCCGGAGAATCTAATCAGTATTTTTTAATTAGTCGATAGAGGCCCCAACACAATTGAGCAGTCCTAATCCCACATTGACGACACTTCGTATTTGTTTGCCGGTTTAGGATTACAACACATTGGGGGCTTCTTCTGTCTCGAGGCCTTATCTCGAGGAAACTTTTGTCGTAAAGGAGTGTAGCGCGCCGTCTCAACAGTGATAGACTTTTTGTCAGTACACTGTTCTGGCTTATCAGCTGGTGGTTTATTGGGCCGGCGCCCATCGATTTTTCCAAAGCTTGTCAATTTTTTGCGCATCCCTCGAATCGGTCGTAGAATTCCGAATTGTTCCGAACTCTCCCCGAATGACGAGCTCAAGTAGTTCGGCCCGCACTCAATAGCCAAAAATGGCATCCCGAATTTGAGGGTTATGGATAGGTTGTGGACAAATCTATTTGAGTGTATTGGAGCCGAAACGCGCATTCATCTCCTCTCTTTTATAGGAAGTCCCCCAAGTTTGTCTTCATTAAAATATTCACGGCAAAGTTCATTTGTTAGGCCGCTAATTTTGGGTCGGCCAGAATTCGGACTCGCATTATGCATTTGGACACAGGGCTTTTTGATGAATTGCAGCGATCCATTTTTAAAAGGGCTTTCGGTATTTTTTAGAATTTTGTTCCAATTTGTCTCAACTTGCTAATAGGTCAGAGTTTGTGTAGTTT
>QFQM01000908.1 GCA_003243255.1 Flavobacterium psychrophilum
GACATTAAAATTAAGTATAAGCAAACAGTTTTGGGATTCGCATGGGCTGTGTTACAGCCCCTGTTGATGATGGTGGTATTTACGTTCTTTTTTGGAAAAGCACTTAATATTCCGTCTCAAAATTTGCCCTATCCCGTTTTTGTATTTTCAGGATTGCTGTTGTGGAACACATTTTCCTCCGGTTTAACTACTTCTGCAAACAGCATGGTCAACAATTCACAGATCATAAAAAAGATATACTTTCCCAGAATAATAATACCACTATCATCGATTCTGGGGGCCTTCTTTGATTTTCTCATGGCATTTTTGCTGTTTATTCCGCTTATGGTGTTTTACCGTCAGCCTGTTAGTTTCAATGCAATTTGGGCATGGCCACTGTCGCTCGTAATCACTTTCATGGCCACCGCGGGTCCGGGGTGTTTGCTTTCTGCACTTAACGTCAAATACCGGGATTTCAGATATGTTATTCCATTTCTGGTACAGGTGCTTTTTTTCCTAACACCCGTCATCTACCCGGTGAACTTATTAAAGTATCCTGTTCTTCAATATCTTTTGGTATGTTCTCCGATGTATGCAGCCGTCGAACTTTTTCGATATCCCATCGCCGGACAAGATATTATCCTGCCATTCATTTTGATAAGCCTAGGCTCGGCCGTCTTATTAATGATAGTGGGCGTAACGTATTTTAAGCGCACAGAGGATTTTTTTGCAGACCTGGCATGATTTGTAACAGTGACGCGCGCAGCATATGAAGCCGATTTTAGAAGTTCGTGATTTAGGCAAGCACTATACACTCAAGCATCAGATCGGAGGCTATCTGAGTCTGCGCGACCGTATAACGGATATTTTTCGCCCTCGTGCGGGATCAAGCGAAGAGTTCTGGGCGCTTGACCGGGTGTCTTTCGATGTGAACACCGGAGAGTCCCTTGGCATCATCGGCCGAAACGGCGCTGGGAAATCAACTTTGTTAAAGATTTTGTCACGGATATCACCTCCCAGCCGAGGCAGGTTTGTGTCTCGCGGACGAATTGCCAGCCTTCTGGAGGTTG
>QFQM01000909.1 GCA_003243255.1 Flavobacterium psychrophilum
GAGCTGTGACAGGCGCTGCAGTTGCGCTTCCAGTTGCAGGCGCTCGCTGTTGTCGCGGGAAACGGCGATCAGGTATTCGCGGTCATGCAGCTGCACCAGTTGGGTGTTGATTTCGGCAGGTTGGCGACTGCCGTCGCGGCGGATCAGCTCGCGCTGGAATATCCGCGAAAGGTTGTTGCGCTGCGCCTGGCGCGCCTGCTCCAGCCAGCGGTGGAAGCCTGGCAGGAGTTTCTCCGGATCATCGCGCAGCAACTCGGCGAACTGTTCAGGGCGATAGCCGAGCGTGGCGTAGGTGGCCTGATTCATGTGCAGCAGCTCGCGAGTGCCGCTGTCGAAGATGAACAGCCCGTCATGGCTGGAGTCGGTCAGGTCCAGCACCAGTTGCAGACGCTCGCGGTTCTCGCGCAGGCGCTGCTCGGTCTCTTCGCGGCGTTCGGCCTCCAGCTTGAAGCGGCGGTTGGCCAGTTGCAGGGCATGGGCACGACGGCTGTTCTCCAGCGCCAGGGCCAGGGCGGCGACCAGCAGCAGGCTGATCGCCAGGCTGGCGCCGAGCGCCACGCCGGGCAAGGGCGACTCGAGCTGGTCGAGCAGTTGCTCGGTGGGGCTCAGGCGCAGACTGAAGTCCTGGTTGTTGAGCAGACTCAGGCCCAGTTGCAGGCCGTGTCGCATATCGGTGTCCGCTGCGCCATGACGAAACAGGCTGTGACTGTTCTCCAGCAGCTCGAGGTTGAAGGCTTCGCGATCGATCTGGGTGAGTAGCTGCAGCATCAGCGGTTCGACGCGAAATACGCCCTGCAGGAAACCGTCGAACACCTTGGTGCCGTCATGCTCGCGGTACAGCGGTGTGTAGAGGACGAAGCCGCGTCCACCCTGGACCAGATCGAAGCTGTTGGAGAAACGCTGTTCGCCGCTCTCGCGAGCCTCCATCGCCAGTGGGTAATTGGGGTGCTCCGGGTCCAGGCGAAAATTCAGCGCCGCTTCGTTGCCGGCCACCGGTAGCAGCCAGCGTATGCGTAGATCGTCGCCGACCCACTGGATGGATTGATAGG
>QFQM01000910.1 GCA_003243255.1 Flavobacterium psychrophilum
CTGGTCTCGCGGGTGAAGGTCATGGCGCGGCTGGACATCGCCGAGAAGCGCGTGCCGCAGGACGGGCGCATCTCGCTCAAGGTCGGCGGGCGCGAGGTGGACATTCGCGTGTCCACATTGCCCTCGGCCAACGGCGAGCGGGTGGTGATGCGTCTGCTCGACAAACAGGCTGGGCGCCTGTCTCTGCAGCACCTGGGCATGCGCGCCGAGGACCGCAAACTCATGGAAGAGACAGTGCGCAAGCCGCACGGCATCCTGCTGGTCACCGGCCCCACCGGCTCGGGCAAGACCACCACGCTGTACGCCAGCCTGGTCAGCCTCAACGACCATACGCGCAACATTCTTACGGTCGAAGACCCCATCGAATATCACCTCGAAGGCATCGGCCAGACCCAGGTCAACACCAAGGTGGACATGACCTTCGCCCGCGGTCTGCGCGCCATTCTGCGCCAGGACCCGGACGTGGTGATGGTCGGCGAGATCCGCGACAAGGAAACCGCCGAGATCGCCGTGCAGGCTTCGCTGACCGGCCACCTGGTGCTGTCGACGCTGCACACCAACAGCGCCATTGGCGCCATTACCCGTCTGGTGGACATGGGCGTGGAGCCCTTTTTGCTGTCGTCATCGCTGCTCGGCGTGCTGGCCCAGCGCCTGGTGCGGGTGCTGTGCCCGTCGTGCAAGGAACCCTATGCGGCCGATGAGGCCGAATGCGCGCTGCTCGGTGTGCCGGCCGGTTCGCCGCCGACGCTTTACCACGCCCGTGGTTGCGCCCATTGTCATCAACAGGGCTATCGTGGGCGTACCGGCATCTACGAACTGGTGGTCTTCGATGAAACCATGCGCACTCTGGTGCACAGCCGCGCTTCCGAGCAGGACATGACGCGCCATGCCCGCACCCTGGGCCCGAGCATCCGTGACGATGGCCGGCGCAAGGTGCTGGAAGGGGTGACCACGGTCGAGGAAGTGCTGCGCGTGACGCGAGAGGAATGATGGCGAGTGGGATGTTGGCATTGGCTCTTGTATGCGCGGCTGGGCGGCATTCCGTTGCA
>QFQM01000911.1 GCA_003243255.1 Flavobacterium psychrophilum
TGGCGTACGCAATGTGAAAATTTATTACGATGATATTCCTTTTACGGCTCCAGGCGGGAACTCGATGCTGAATATGTTGGGTTTTTACAATGTAGGAGGGGCAGAACTGATTAAAGGCCCAGGCAGTAGCGTATATGGTATTGGTACTGGTGGTGTAGTGCTATTTAATGCACCTGTAGTTAATAACAGCGCAATGGTAGATGCGGGTGTTGGTGGAGGTAGTTTTGGGACCTTAAATTATAACGTGAAACTGCAATTGCCTCAACACTTGTTGGCTTACGAGGAACAAAGTGCCGATGGTTATAGAGCGCATACGGAAATGAGAAGACGCGTGGCGAGTTACCAAACTCAATTGCCTACTTTCTCCAAAGCAAGTTTAACCCTACATGCCATTTATAGCGACCTTAATTACCAAACTCCTGGGGCGTTAACGTTGGCAGAATATCAGGCTAACCCTCGACAAGCCCGACCAAGTGTAGGTGCTAATCAAGGTGCTATTTTAGCTAATGCGCGTATACAGCAGGAGGCTTTGTTGCTGGGCTTGGTACATCGCTATGCTTTTCATGAAAAGTGGCGAAACACGACGAGCTTGTATGGTTTTTATAATGAAACGGAAAACCCAGCCATCCAAAATTACGAGTTTAAAAAGGAACCACATTGGGGTGGAAGAACTGCCTTTGTTTATGAACCTGTGAGCAATATTTCTTTACATTTTGGTGGAGAGTTGCAAAAGGGCGACTTTAGCTCTAGGACCTATAGAAACTTACAGGGAAACAAGGGGGATCAAATTACCAATGACCAACTTGATTTATTACAGTGGTTGGCATTTGCCCAAGTGAATTGGCAGGTACACAAATGGTTGTTTACCGTTGGAGCAAGTACCAATCATCTTCGACTTGATTTTCTTCGCAATAGCGAAACACCCAATATTAATGCAAGTAAAAAGTTTAGTGGTGAGGTACAACCGCGTTTTGCTGTACTTTTTAATGCTAACGAAAACTTTTCTACTTATATCAATGTGGCCAAAGGATTTTCGCCTCCTGCTAGT
>QFQM01000912.1 GCA_003243255.1 Flavobacterium psychrophilum
AGGGCTCTCTCCGAGCAAGATCTCTTCAGCTAAGGCGCCTACTTCAAAAATTACATATCCAAGAGAGATTTTTTTTTTTTTTTTTTTCATCTCAACAGAGAGAAGCTATTCGATTGGGGACAAAATGGGCGAAGGTGCAAAAAGATATTATTAAAGAGGTTTTTTAATATTTTGTCCCATCTCACAATGCGCATGCTTGTAATTAGGCCTCCGGCAGGAGTTCCGCATTATTTGCGAGATACCTTGCGCGCGCTTGGATATATGTTCGACGAATTCAGTGACTGTGACTCTGGACTCCGTCATGCTATTAAATATGAGATAAATTTAATACTTTTTTATGAGAATAGAATTCTCCTAGAGAAGTTTAAATTGTTCGCGAAAATTAATACGGATAAATATCTTCCAATGATGATCCTAACAAAAATTAAAGATGGCAAGGATCGAGAAGTGTTCTTCGATAATGGGGCGAAAATAGATCCGGCAATCTCCGACCACAGCGAGAGTTTCACAGAAAGAATCGAACAGCTGAAGAGCCGGTTGCTTCTTGAGTTTAATAATAAGGAGTACTATTGCTTGGGAGATCTTATTCTTGATCTTTCTAAGCAGCGTGCGGAACGGAAGGGCAAGAGGCTTGAATTAACCAAAGGTGAATTTTCATTGCTGTTAGCATTTATGCGGCGCTCTGGTCAGCTTTTGTCTCGGGAGTCTTTGGCGGCACACGTTTGGAATAGAGACGGCAATTTTACTAAAAACATGGTGGACGTAGCAGTTCGAAGGTTGCGTAGAAAGCTTGATGATCCTTATGACATCAAATTACTTCATCCTCAACGAGGATTGGGCTATATTCTGGAGATTCGTCATGTGAAAGGCAAGTTTGGCGAGATGTCTGAAGATTATTAGTTAAAAAAGAATAATGCATCATTAATTTATAATTGTTTGCAATTGGATTTTAAACCTTGGCTGAAATATGATTAGCCAATTTTAATGTATGCGGCAGATGCATTTGGCGTGATATTTCTGTAAATGCAGACCTAATCTGTATTCCTG
>QFQM01000913.1 GCA_003243255.1 Flavobacterium psychrophilum
AATAGCTGGAAAACGGGATTAATTGGTCACTCGGACAATAATGCAGGTACAGATGTAGGGCGCTTGAAAGTAACCCATTATGCTAATCACTTCCTAAATACCAACTCTAGAAATCCTAGGGTGAGATTTGGTGAGGTACACGTATTAAATTGTTTAAGTGACGGGGTAAAACTTTACGGAATTGCAGCGGCTATCGGCGCCAATGTATTTGCCGAAAATAATTTTTACTTGAATACACGTTGGGGAATGTATGCCGATAGGACCTCCGCAGATTTTAAAGCCGTTTTCGGTAATAATACAGATGATACCTTTACTTCAAAAACGGGCAATAAGCCTGCGGTTGGTTTAAAACAAGTAGGAAATGAATATGATGATTCTGGACTGCCAGTGATTACAGCGCAGATTAATCCTGCCATGTTAAATCCTGGTGGTAGGTCAGTAAAATTTGATGAATTGAACCCTAGTAGTGTTTTCGACCCATCCACCTATTACAGCTATACGGCACTTCCTGCGTCGGTGGTGAGGGTATTGGTGCCTATTTACGCGGGGGCCGACAAGGTAGATTGGTTCCCAGAGACATTGCCTTTGGACTTATTGAGCTTCGATGCTAAAAAATCGGGAACGGCCACCAATCCTCAAGTGAACGTAATTTGGAAAACCACTAATGAAGTAAATACAGATAAGTTTGAATTGCTTAGAAAAAGAGATGAAGGTAATTTCATAGTGATCAATACACAGGCTGCTTATAATACAGCGGGTGAGCATCAATATGGTTTTACAGACCGTGTGCCTTTATCGGGTAACAGCTATTATCAGCTTAAACAATACGATAAAGACGGTCAAACTACCACTAGCGAAATCAGGATAGTCAATCTTCCTGCAATAGCTGCTCAATTTCGTGCTTATCCAAATCCTACCAGTGGTTTAATTACGGTTGAACATGCTACGGTTAAAAATACAGGAACATTAAGCGTTTACGATACGCAGGGACAGCAAAAGAGTTCCCTAAAATTGAGCAAAGGACAAACAGATACCAGCATCAATCTC
>QFQM01000914.1 GCA_003243255.1 Flavobacterium psychrophilum
AGCACCGCCGCCAGCGCGGCGGGCGTGATGCTCTGCAGCGGCGCCAGCAGCTCGGCCTGGCCTTCGGGGTTGGGCGGGATGTCCAGCCAGGGCGTGTCGGCAAACACCGGCGCCAGGTCCGGCGCGACGAAGGCAGACCATTGATCCGGCTGCGCCAGCGGCGCCGGCACCTGCGGCGCATGGCCTGAAGGATCACGGCCGGACGGCAGGCAGCGCAGCCGGTGCGGCTCGACATCGGCCAGATACCGCTGCTGCAGCCCGGCCAGAAACGCCGCCCCGCGCTCGGCATCGACCGGCTCCTGCAACGAGAACCACAGCTGCAGGCCCTCGCCGCTCACCGCGATGGCCGGCGCGGGCAGGCCCAGGTCGGCCTGTACCCCGCGCCACAGCGGCGCCAGCGTGGCCCAGTCGGCGGGGCTGGCCAGCTCCAGCACCAGCGTGCGCAGGCCCTCGGGCTGAGCCGGCGGATACAGGCGATCCAGCTGCGCCTGCAGGCGGCTCATGGCGCGGGCCGCTGATCCAGCCGCAGCACCGGGTAGAGCAGGTAGCGCTCGTCCCAGCTGGGGCTGCGGCGGTAGAAGAAGTCCAGGCGCTGGCGGGCGCTGGCGGCGAAGGCGGGGTCGCTCTGCAGACGCGCGGCGAATTCCTCGCGCAGCGCCGGGCTGGCGGCCAGCTGCTCGCGCGCCACCTGCTCGGCCACATAGGGCTCCATGTATTCCTTGCCCTCGAAGGCGTTGGCGAAGCCACCCCAGGCGGCCAGCGAGTCGGGCGCGTCGGGCTCCAGCAGGTTCATCACCAGGCGGGCCAGCGGCTGGGCGATGGGCACGAACAGGCTGCCGGCCGGCACCGCGCGGGTCTCGTCGCCCCAGGTGCCGCTGATCTCGGCCATCTGGTGCCCCTCGACGCTGTGCGTGCCCAGCTTCACCTGGGTGGCGCGGAAGGCCTGCACGGCCAGCGCATCGGCCCCGGCCTTCAGGCGCTCGAAGCGCACGCCGTGCACGCTGAGCTTGGCGGCCACCGCCTCGGCATATTCCGCCGGCACCAC
>QFQM01000915.1 GCA_003243255.1 Flavobacterium psychrophilum
CTCCAGGCTATGGTGCACGCCGCGCCGCGGGCAGTCGGTGAAACTGCCCAGGCACACCGCACGCGGGCGCTTGCCGGCGAAGCTGTGCAGCAGTTGCCAGAGACTGCGCTCCAGGCGGTAGTAGGGCTCGCCGACGTCCTCCAGAATCAGGATCGAATCCTCGGCCAGACGCAGCTCGGCATGGGTGCCGCAGACGCTGGCCAGGGCCGTCAGGTTGCCGCCCTGCAAGGTGCCCTCGATGACATGTTGCGGGCCGCTGATATGCCGCAGTGGCAGTTGCCGGTGCTGGCCCTTGAGCAGGCTCCACAGCGCCTGCATCGAGGCCAGGCGTTCACGCTGGCCGCCGGGCGCCGACAGCACCTGATGGCCGAGCGCCGTGGCCACCGGCCCATGAATGGCTGGCAGACCCTGCTGCGCAAAGGCTTCGAGCAGAATCGACAGATCGGAGAAACCGATCAGCGGGCGCGGGCTGGCCAGGCGCAGCAGCGCCCAGTCGATATCCGCCACCAGTTGTGTACAACCATAGCCGCCACGCAGGCACCAGACGGCGCTGATATCCGGCAGGCTGAAGGCCTGGTGCAGATCTTCCAGGCGTTGCTCCGGCGTGCCGGCCAGGTAGCGATGGCGGGCGCGCACGTGCTGGCCCAGGTGGTAGCGGATACCCAGCACGTCGAGCTGCGCCAGGGTCGCCTCGAGCACGTCTTCGGCGATGGCAGAGGCCGGCGCGATCAGCGCCAGGCGACCGTCGAACACTGGGCTCATCCGCGCCCCTTGGTGCGGGTCTGCCCGGGTTCGGCGTACTTTTCCAGGTGTTCGACGATGATCCCGGCGACGTCCTTGCCGGTGGTGGTCTCGATGCCTTCCAGGCCGGGCGAGGAGTTCACTTCCATCACCAGCGGACCGTGGTTGGAGCGCAGGATGTCCACCCCGGCAACGTTCAGGCCCATCACGCGGGCTGCGCGTACAGCGGTCATGCGCTCTTCCGGGGTGATCTTGATCAGGCTGGCGCTGCCGCCGCGATGCAGGTTGGAGCGGAACTCGCCGG
>QFQM01000916.1 GCA_003243255.1 Flavobacterium psychrophilum
GTTTTCTGGGATATACACACAATGGGACATATAATGAATATACCGGAACCGGGTACAACAATTATGGCGGTCAGACAGACTACTATCAACAAAAGAGCTATTCTGTTGACTACGAGGACAGAATAGAGGCATTTGTAGAGGTAAAGGAAGACGGCGAAATCGTCAGAGTTAACCTTCATTAGCTTACAAAATATCTTACAATATGATAACATATAAAAAAATAACCGGGCTACTGTTACTTGCATTATTGATCTCAGGAATTGAGGGACATGCCCAAGTCAATGGTATATTTCAAAAAGCAAAAGATAAAGCCACAAAAGCTATCGAAAAAAAAATTGACAACAATACCACTGGAGAAGAAGGGAAATCCGCAAATAAATTAGAAGACCACACCAGCACTGTAGTGGCTGGTGATTCGCTGATATTCGCAGAAGATTTTTCGGCATTTCAGCCAGGTACCACTGCTACAAGCTTCAAAAGCAATGGAGCGGCTACTATTAGAATGGTAGCAGGTCAGAAAGGAAATTGGCTGGACCTAGGGGATAGGGAGATTTACAAATTTTCCAATCCGCTCAACTATCCCAGACGGTTTACCATATCTTTTGATATTATCGCAAAAGCAGAACAGGTAAAAGATATTGCGCCATTAACGTTTGGTTTTGCCGGCGATAACAGTGTCCAACATTATGCAAGCAATATCGGGACTTATGTACAACTGCACTACTACGATACCAATCAGGTTAATATAGGCAGCAGTAAGCCGGAAAAATTTGTAAATACGACCTTTGATCTTGAGCCATGGATCAATCGTCCGCTGCACATCGTCCTGTCGGTTAACGGGGAACGGATGGCGGTTCATCTCAATGATGTAAAGTTAGCCGATGCAGTTCTCTTCAGCCCTACAGAGGCTAAAAATTTTTATATAACGGCACCGTGGCGATATGCCAATGATTCGGGAGTACTGGTAAGTAATTTCAAAGTTTCAGGGTTTAAGGAATAGAACTAAATAATATCCGCAGTCCAGCAACTTATGGCAATCCATCT
>QFQM01000917.1 GCA_003243255.1 Flavobacterium psychrophilum
CGCCCATGCCCAGCTTGCGAAACGCCTGCTCCAGCCCTGCAGGTGCCTGCACGCCATCCATGCCGAGCTTGCGCAGGTCCTGCTCAAACGCCCGTGCCGTCTGGGCTGCATCTGCCTGGCTTTGCGCAATGCGCCGGGCGCTCTGTGCAGCGCCTTCTAGGCCCTGCTGGGCCTGGCGTGAGGCTGCGTCCACCTGCTTTTGCGCCTCGCTCAGGCTGGTGGTATCCAAGCCCAGCTGGCGGGCTACCTCGCGCGTCGTCTCCATGGCCCGGCGTTTGTCGCCCAGGGCTGCCGATGCTTTGCCGGCAGACTTGGTGGCACCGTCGTACTCGCGCTGCAGGGCCTTCTCTTCGTCAGCCGCCGTACGCGTAGCTGCCGCAGCTTGCGATAGACCCTCTTTCTGGGCTTGCAGTTGTTGACGCAGCTCGGCAATCGCCGATTGCGCCTGCGCCACTGAAGCCTTGTATTCGGACGTTGCACGCGTGGCCTGGTCGCTGCCGCTGCGCAGTTCGCTCAGGGCCTGCTGCATGCCCTTGATATCGGCCTGAGCCGCCTGCACCGCTTGGCCCGCCTGGCGTTCGGCCTGTGCCAGCGCTTGGGTTTTTGCTGCTGCGTCAGGAAGGGCAGCAGCCAGCCGGTCCACGTTGGCGCTCGCCTGTTCGAGTTGCTGGCTGCAAGTGCGGCTTTCTGCGCCCAGGCTGCGCAGCGTATCTATGGCCTGCTGCTGCTGCGCCACGTCCTGGAGCTGGCGGGCGACTTCCGCCGCCTGGGCCTTGAGCTCAGCAGCTTCGGTGCTGGCATCATCCAGGCCACCTGCCAGGCGCGAGAGGTTGTTCAATCCCTCGCTCTTGACGCCAATCGTGTAATCAACCCGCTTGTCCTGCTGGCTCATGATGTGCGGCGCTAAGGCCCTCGTCCTCTTCTACAACCCTGTTTTGCTTTTGATGGCCGGCGCGGCCTTCCACCGCGCCTTGTCAATCACGCCATGCTGGTCTTGTAGTAGCGGCTGATGGCATCGCCTACCTTGGTGGGGTCCATCAACAC
>QFQM01000918.1 GCA_003243255.1 Flavobacterium psychrophilum
AGGGGGTGAGTATGGAAGTGGCTGAAAAAGCGATATGGAAAGAACTTGAATTGATTGCGACAGAGCTGGTCAGTGATGACGAGTTGACCAAGGTGAAAAACAAATCGGAATCGATTATGGTATTTGCCGAAATGAGCTTGTTGGATAAGGCAATGAATTTGGCTTACTACGAACTTTTGGGCGACGCAGCCTCGTTGAACGTAGAAATTAACAAATACTTGAGTATAACAGCCGAGCAGATTAGAGCGGTGGCCAACACCACGTTTAAGAAAGAAAAATCATCAACCTTATATTATTTAGCCAATGCTTAACAGAACAGTAGCTCCTGCATTTAATCAGGTAAGTGATATTAATTTTATTCAACCTATTTCGAAACCACTGGCCAACGGGCTTCCAGTTTATATTTTAAATGCTGGCGAACAGGAGTTGGTGCGTATTGAGTTTATTTTTGAGAATGCCAACTGGAACGAGCAAAAGCCTCTACAAGCGGTAGCGGTAAATGGTTTGATTAACAGTGGAACGTCAACATTAACGGCAAAACAAATTGCGGATGGTGTTGATTACTATGGTGCGTTTTTGCAGACAGAATATAGCGCCGATTTTACGACCATTACGCTGTACACACTGACTAAGCACTTGTCTTCGGTTTTGCCCATTTTACATTCGGTGTTAAACGAGAGCATTTTTCCGCAACACGAATTGGAAATTTATCAGCAAAATCAGAAGCAAAAATTGCAGGTGAGCTTGCAAAAGAACGATTATTTAGCCCGTAAAACTTTTGCCCATGCTATTTTTGGGGATACGGCTTATGGTTCTGATATTAATCCATCGGATTATGACCAATTGCAGCAAACAGATTTGCTTGCTTATTTCAAAGCAGCTTACCAACCAAAAAATTGTACGATCATTATTGCAGGTAAATTTGTAGATAAGGATTTTGAGGTATTGGATACGGTTTTTGGCGGCGCTTGGCAAAACAGCGAAAGTTTCGACCGAAATCATTTCAGTTTTTCAGTAAAAGCTGGTGAAGATATTTACATTGA
>QFQM01000919.1 GCA_003243255.1 Flavobacterium psychrophilum
TAGCTACTAGTATATAAATTACGTATTAATATTAATATAGTACTTAAATTAAAGTAGTAGTATAATATATAAAGTAGAAATTTTTAAAATCTTAGAAGAAGCTCTATTTTCTAGTAGAGATTTTAGCGTATTAAAATTACGGATCTTACGAAGCTTATAACTCCTTTAATATTATAGCTATACTAATACTAAAAAGTTTATATATAATAAAGAGTATTTATTTAAGTATATGTTAAGTCTTATCTAATTACCTTCTATTGTTAATAAGTTATAGCGTGTTGAAAACGTCGTCTTTTGGTGGGATTAGTGAGGGTGCGCCATTTTTTTTGGCCAGGACGTGCCTTGGTCGATATTACGCCAGGTCGAGAAACCTCTGAGCGGCACAAGATTGTTTGGTACCATGTAGGCTAAGACATAAAATCTCGGACGAGCTTTGACCGGCGGTCAGCATTCAATACGGAGTAGTCAGCATTTTGTCTGTCAAGGTTGATTAGTCCACACACCAATGTTAGGGCTGGTGTCCTCACATTTGTTGATTTCGGTGAAGCTTTTCTTGCCATTCAATTCTGCTCGGGCAGACAATTAATTGCTTTGCTCCACAGTTGCTCCGACAACGCGCTCGCGCTCCTATTCGAAGAATATGAAGCACTCCATACATATTCTACTTCAAACAAGCTATGTTGGATAGACAGTAAGTTAGACCTAATCGTCCATTGCGTCGAAAGCGGGTGCTATATAAAAATCAGTTTCATTCCTACTGAGCAGCCCGCATCTTACAGAGCAAACCTTTCTTTTGGGAGATGATCCATCGATACCATATACAGCTCCTGCGGCGATGAGAATGACGTTGGTTTTCGTTCCAGGTATGGTGGGCCAGAGTTTAAAGATCTCCCAACTCAAAACAGATGTCGCGATATGCTTCCGAACGGCCACGAATTTCATACTCATCGCGACTACCATAGAGCACGTCCTGGCCAAAAAAAATGGCGCAGCCCGAATTTTGGTGTGAATACAAGGAAATTACAGACCGTACTACACCTTAT
>QFQM01000920.1 GCA_003243255.1 Flavobacterium psychrophilum
TGCAACCAACCTTACTCCAAACAGACGGATAGATTGTTATTCGCCTCCATCTTACTATGAATTTCCATTGGGGATTAGCACCTTTCAAGATATTTAAACTAATTGTTTCCTTGCAACCACAGGGGCACTTAAAACTCAACATCCAATAATGCGGTCGCTGACCAACGATATAGATCACCTGTTCAGATATCTCTTGGGGCTCTTCTCCACAATATTTGCATTTGTAAGTTAATCTTTCACCTGAAGGTGTTTTTGTAAAATAACGATCAAAGTTCCTAAACCAATTTCTCATGTTACCGATTTGATTATTCAACTAAGTCTAAAAACATCTTCCTGTCACCATACCCAATTTTCGAATGAAGGAAAGCATCTACTTTCAATCTATCCTCTGATCGATGGATAAAGCATCCTTCCGTGAGATCAATGGTTGTTTGAGCAAATTCCTGACTGGCATCCACTTTGTATTGATGAATTCTGTTAAGAAATTCGTTCACTGCGTAACTGGCTATCATCATATTCACACTTATGACAGCGGGCCGATCAACATTTATATTTTTGATATAGGAGTTCTTAACTAAGTCAGGGAATTGATCTGGAAAGATTCTGTAGAGTCCTGCAGCTTTTAAATCTTCTGCATCGTACAATCCACGGGACATCAAAGAAGACTTGCCAGGTTGGATGTAATTTACAGTACCAACTATTTTCAAAATTCCGCCTTTCCCATCAGCTTCCAATTTAATTCCCAAATCCAAATATGGAATGATGTAATACGTGGAAAGTCGATTTACCAAATCACGTCCATCTACTGAATCAACAGTGCCAAACAGAATGTCGCATTCAGCCAGCTTACGCAGACAAACAGGATCATCATAAATGTTGTTTGAAAACACTTCTACTTGCGTCCCCAAATCAAAATTGGAAATGGCTTCGTTCAAAACGTCAACCTTGAATCGACCTCGCTTAGCATCCTCACGTTTTGTATTCAATATTCTGTTAAGATTTTTCAATTCAACTTTGTCCGGATCAACCAATATCAATTT
>QFQM01000921.1 GCA_003243255.1 Flavobacterium psychrophilum
GCGCTTAATATTACAAATGTAGATACCGGTGCGGGCTCGGTAGGAAGGTTGACCATCCTGGATATAGATTCTAAAGAGATTTACCAATCTGATCTTTTAAATACGCTCTACCCTACTGTAAAAACTTTCGTGGAAGCGACGACCTAATAGGATAGCACATATCTACCGCTAATGGCTTAAAACCTGTACCGAAGTGCGATCTGGCGCCAGATATCTGCCGCCAGATCCTGGTCTTCCCCATGCTCAAATTGCCACTTACCATCTTTCTTGATGAGTTTCTGGACAATACCATCCAACAATATCTGGAATTCATGCATATTTTTATTCAGCTCTTTCTTCAATAAGACAACCTGAAAATCACGAAATTTAAATGTAATCCGAAAAACCTGTTTATTAAAATGTTCCTCAAAAAGTCGTAAAGTATCCTGCATATTATCTCTCTCCGTAATACACCCTAATAATAGGAATTTTAGGCCGAAATTTAAAAGATTACAAATTATTACATATTTCCTTCCTACCTAAAATGTAACCGTCTCAGATACACACCGCAATTTTTTTGGCAATAATAGGACGGAAAAGGAAAAAATATACCTGCAGCGACAACAACCGTGAAATTCTTTTGGCAGAAGAATATCTATGCTGAAAAATATCAGCTATGCAAGAAGATGATCTACGTGGTCTGGCCAAAATCATGGCTTTTATGCGGGCAGTCGCAGTTCTATTGGTATTGATGAATTTCTATTGGTACTGTTATTCTTTTTTCCTTCAGCAGGGGTGGACACTCGAAATTATTGACAATATCCTCCACAATTTTCAGCGAACATCAGGGCTTTTTACTAACTCCCTATATAGTAAGATGTTTTCCCTTATTTTACTGGCACTCAGCTGCCTGGGAACAAAGGGCGTAAAAAACGAAAAGATAACGTGGAAAAACATCCGTATTTATCTGCTGTCAGGATCAGTTTCTTATCTGCTGAACTTTCCACTGATTCAGATTTCACCGGTTCTGTATATGATCACATCATCTGTCGGGTTTATGC
>QFQM01000922.1 GCA_003243255.1 Flavobacterium psychrophilum
ATTTTGCTCGGGAGACAATTGTCGTTGACATAAGGAATGGCAAGATCAGAAGAATTGTTGGTTGTTGAGACGCGAGACAGTAGAGTGTGTTCATATTTTTTAAGACCCTCGTTGACGCCAAAGCCCAGGAATGTCGTTACAAACAAATTGTACGAAAAGCGATTGTCGCTGTCTATGCAGCCGAGATTTACAGTGTTCAGTGTTTCTTTGTTGAATGCGGTATTTTGTGGCAGCTCAAAAGCGATTTCTAAATATACAAATAAGTGTCTAAGATTAACGTTGAAGTAGCTTACGCACTGAAGCACCGCCCATATCTATCATCCCTAGAATAAGAATAAGTAAGCGTTTAAATCATGCTGTTTACCTGCAGTTGTTTGTCTTGCTGGCGGGGAACTGGGTGATGCTGAGTCGCCATTAACTTTGAATTTGCCCAAAACATAGTTAACAGCAATCCAGCTGTAAATGCCTTCCCACCGACCGTCAATGACTAAAAACAATACATATTTCGATCCAATCGCTGTACAAACCTTGAATGTGCTCGGGCAGAATCTGCAAACGGGTAAATTCGGGAAGTTTGCTCCGAATTGCATTCGTAATGGCATCTTGTTTCCTAAACATAAAAGTAGCTTATCCCACGCATATAGTTCTTACTCTTTAGCCAATAATCTCATTCCTGCTGTGGCAAAAATAAAAACTGGCGTATACGGTTGTTGTTCAACTGGAATGTATTTGGATGCGTAGTTGAGTAGCGGCCTAATGTATTCTAAAAATAAGACATGTATTTAAAGAAGCAAAAATCCTATTACCCGGAGCTGCGTCTGGCTGGTTTTCAAACGACGACAGACCTGGTGTCACTTTTTTCACCACATCCTCGCCGTTCTCGTCTTTCACTGGCTTTACATCAATAAGTTCTGTTTCCGAACCGCCGTTAAACGAGTAAAGAAAAAGACGAGACCCCGTCGATCCCGCATCAATTACAATACCATAGCTTAGTCCTTCATCTGAACACAAAATATTAAATCTTTTGTCAAAACACAT
>QFQM01000923.1 GCA_003243255.1 Flavobacterium psychrophilum
GCTTTAAAAACGCAAGAAGATTTAGGCAATTGGACACAGGTTCAAAAGACCTATCAGCAGTCGGGCTATTTTAAAACTATTGTTGATAACTGTATCATGTCAATGAGTAAGTCTGATTTCGAGATCACCGCTTATTTGGCCAATGATCCTACATTTGGTGCTTTCTGGAAACAGTTACATGCAGAGTTCGAACTTTCTAAAGCCATGTTGTTAAAATTGACTGGTCATGAAACGTTAATGGAAAACTATCCAGTAGAGAAGAAATCTATTGCCGTGCGTGAGAAGATCATCTTGCCGCTGGTATTGATCCAACACTTTGCCTTGGATAAGTTGCAAGGAGATTTAAGTGAAGAGAAGCAGCAAGCCTACGAAAAGTTGGCCATTAGAACCGTTTATGGTATTGTGAATGCAGGTAGAAACTTGGCATAGAAGTCCGAAGATTTGAGCCTATAAAAATTCAATTATTTTATCATTTACTCATTCAAAATTTTAGAAGTGCCCACACTTAACTGGACCTACAAACATTTCGAGGAACTCTCCAAACAGGAGTTATATACGATATTAAGTCTGCGTAGCGAGGTTTTCGTGATTGAGCAGCAATGCAATTACCAGGACCTTGATGGAAAGGATTTAAAATGCCACCATTTAATGGCTTGGGACGGCGATAACCTGGTTGCCTACACACGGATTGTGCCTGCGGGAATTTCTTTCGCAGAGGCAAGCATTGGGCGTGTACTGACCAATTCCAGATATAGAGGCATAGGGGCAGGGATTACCCTGATGGAGAAAAGCATTGAGAAGGTTTATGAAACCCATGGTAAGCGCCCGATTAGAATAGGTGCACAGCTTTACCTAAAGAAGTTTTATGAAAGCTTTGGCTTTGTGAAGGATAGCGATGAGTACTTGGAAGATGATATCCCGCATATTGAGATGATATTGGCTTAAAATGAAAAGTATAGGAGAGCCCCGATGTAAACCATCGGGGCTTTTTTGGCTAGGTGGTTGGTTGATATATAGCCGTCATTGGGAGGCACGAAG
>QFQM01000924.1 GCA_003243255.1 Flavobacterium psychrophilum
TTGCTGTTCTTGTGCTGCTTTCATTGGCGGATGTTAGTAAAAATTATCGCTGTTAGTTTACGTAAATACAGAGTTTAAAGCTATTTTTGGCGCAAATGGCTTATAAGTTTGTAGATAATTATCGGGAAAAAGGTGCAAGGAAGAAACTTGTAGAAATCTTAAAGGAACGAGGAATTTCTGATGCGAAAGTACTAAGGGCAATAGGAAAAGTACCTCGTCATTTCTTCTTCGATGAAACTTTTTGGAACCAAGCTTATAGGGATATTGCTTTTCCAATTGGCGATGGACAAACCATTTCTCAGCCCTATACCGTTGCTTATCAAACGGAACTATTGCATATCCAAAAAGGAGATAAAGTGTTAGAAATTGGTACAGGTTCTGGTTACCAAACTTGTATTTTGATGGAATTGGGAGCGGATGTTTATACGATTGAGCGTCAGGAGAATTTATATGCCAGAACCATTAAGGTTTTGCCTGGAATGGGCTATCAAGCTAACTTTTTTTTGGGCGATGGCTCAAAAGGGATTGAAGCGCATGCGCCTTATGCAAAAATTATTGTAACGGCAGGCGCACCTTTCGTGCCTGAAATATTATTAAAGCAGTTGAAAATTGGCGGGATTTTGGTTATTCCTGTAGGGGATGAAAAATCTCAAAAGATGATTACTGTTATCCGCGTGAGCGAAAATGAATACGATAGAATTGAGTTAGATACTTTTAGGTTTGTGCCATTGGTAGGTGATCAGGCTTGGTAGATAAGTGTTACGGGTTAAGTGTTACGAGTTACAGCTTTTAACTTATATGCTTTATTGCTCCGATACTTATAACTCGTAACCCGCAACTTAAATTAAGGGTATAACAAATACTTTTTCCTCATTTCTTTGTACTTGCTTAAACCTGGTTCCCAGCTTGCTCTAATTTCAGCTTCGCTTTTTCCTGCTATAATCTGTTGTCTAAAATCTCCTACGCCAATTAGTTTTTCAATAGGTAACATTTGGCTACTTAATTTCGAATCAAAGAAAGTTTCTTTTTTAGGAGATG
>QFQM01000925.1 GCA_003243255.1 Flavobacterium psychrophilum
CCCGTTCAGCCAGTATACTTTCACGAGGAATATCACTTTCATATATTTTCAATCTGCCCATCAATCAAAAATACAAAAACAATTAGCTAAATAAAAATCATCTGTGTATCCGAAATTAAAAAACCAAACACCCACAAACAACTTCTAATCCTCATCGTTATAAAAACAGATTGTACAAAAAACTATACATATCATAAAAAATAATATATTCGCATTAAGAAATATCTAACACCTATATGGCAAAACTGCTAATTATTGATGATGAAAGAGCGATAAGGAGTACCCTTCGCGAAATATTAGAATACGAAAACTACGAGGTCGATGATATAGATAACGGCATTGATGGCTTGGAAATGATCAAAAAGAACGACTACAACCTTGTTCTTTGCGACATCAAGATGAATAAAATGGATGGTATGGAAGTGCTGGAAACAGCGCTTGGCATTAAGCCCGACCTTCCGTTCATCATGATTTCTGGCCATGGCACGGTAGAAACTGCCGTAGAGGCCAGTAAAAAAGGTGCCTTTGACTTTATCTCTAAACCACCTGATCTAAACCGTCTACTAATTACCGTACGTAATGGTTTAGACCGTGGTTCGTTGGTGACCGAAACAAAAGTCCTTAAAAGAAAGGCAAGTAAAACCCGTGACATCCTGGGAAACTCGGATACCATTGGAAAAATAAAGGAAACCATCGAACGCGTAGCCCCTACCGAAGCCAGGGTATTAATTACTGGAGCGAATGGTAGCGGTAAAGAATTGGTTGCACGTTGGCTGCACGAAAAATCAAACCGTTCTGAAGGACAATTGATAGAAGTAAACTGTGCGGCTATCCCTTCCGAGCTGATTGAAAGTGAACTTTTTGGACACGAAAAAGGTTCCTTTACTTCGGCAGTGAAACAACGTATCGGAAAATTTGAGTTGGCCAATGGCGGGACCTTGTTCCTAGATGAAATTGGCGACATGAGCATGTCGGCACAAGCAAAAGTACTACGTGCGCTGCAAGAACATAAAATTACCCGTGTAGGTGGCGAAAAG
>QFQM01000926.1 GCA_003243255.1 Flavobacterium psychrophilum
GACCCATCTATATTGAAAACGGTGAGTGTGACATTTAAAGGGACTACAGATGATGAGTTAACTGATATGCTGACGTTAGATACTTCATCTAGTGCAAAAGGTATTGCGATTGGTTTGGAACTAAATGATGGAGTCTTACTAGCGGTTAATAAATCAAGTCCTGCTACTCAATTAGTTAGTGGAAAAAATTCATTAACTTTTGGTGCGTATGTAAAAGCAAAACCAACAATGGTTGCAAGTAAAAGTCTTTCTCCTGGAGATTTTACTGCTAACAGTACATTTTTGCTAAGTTATCAATAAATTCCAGAGATAAGTTAAATGAAAATAATACTTTATCTGTTAAGTTTGTTATTTGTTTCCCCTGTTTTTGCAGGCAATTATCCTGTTGTGATTGTTACTAAAACCACAATAGCACAGACTGAGCCTCGTGAAATTGATGCGGCTTATTTCAAAACTCTCATTACCGATATTGGACCTGGCTCTGAACAAATACCACCATCCGGTTATGTTGTAACGCTATTTGCGCGTGAAAACAACACTGCGAATGATGCTGATTTTGCTGGGCATGTTTACGCAGATGGTAAAAGAACAATTGGTGAAATGGCAATCGAAGCATATAATGCTAGTCGATCGGAATACCAAAATGGAGCTATTACGTTTTATGCATCACCCTATAATTGCGTGTCATGGGGGGCAGCACCAAGTAAAGTTTCTGACTGGAGCTCATTTATTTATCCAGGAGGATGCATGACATTACCACCAGTAAATCAAACGTGTAAGTTTGTAACACCAGAAGTACTTCTGGACCACGGTTCGCTGGGAGCTACTGACGGAAATAAGGTTAGCGAGCAGATTTCCCTGCAATGTACTGCTGATATGGATGTTCAATTTAGTTTTCCGGGTAATGAAAAATATATTTATCTCGGAGAGCAGAAGGCAGAAATAACAATCAATAGTCAGGCTTTAGGTAGTAAAATATCATTACCCAAAGGGAGTTCATCTGTCACTATCGAGGATAAGCTAATAGGTGATTTTCC
>QFQM01000927.1 GCA_003243255.1 Flavobacterium psychrophilum
CCAATCCTCGGCCATTATGGCCTCGAAGAAGGGCACCAGGTTCGCCGCGCACTCGTGGGCCTTGGCGATATGCTGTTGCATGGGGCCGATGGGTGAACGACCGAACAGGCTGACAAAGGGATTGATAGGCATAGGGTAAGCCCCCCGTTTTGAGAAGGCCGCAAGTATAGGGACCGGCTTCGTCATTCGCCAGCGCGCGTCATCGGTCTGTCACATTTTCATAAAAGGCGTCATAGCTCTCCACCATGGTCAAAGAAACCGAAATCAAACTGCGCGCAAGCCGCGCCACCCTGGCAGCCCTGCGCGAACACCCGCTGCTGAAGAAGCGCAACAAGAGTGGCTGGCAGCGCGGCGAGCTGTTCAATCAGTATTACGACACCCCGGACCGCGAGCTGGCCAGCGCCAAGGTCGCCCTGCGCCTACGCCGTGACGGCGAGCAGTTCATTCAGACCCTGAAGAGCCGCGGCCAGAGCGTCGCCGGCCTGTCCGAACGCAACGAGTGGGACTGGTACCTGAGCAAGGCCAAACTCGACCTAAAAAAGCTCGACGACAGTTGCTGGCCGGCGAGCCTGGCCGAGCTGGACAAGAAAACCCTGCAGCCTCTGTTCACCACCGACTTCGTTCGCGAAAAAGCCGAGATCGCCTGGGGCCGCGGCAAGGCCAAGGTAGTCATCGAGGCCGCGCTGGACCTGGGCAAGGTGATCGCCGGCGAGGGCGAAGAAGAAATTTGCGAGCTGGAGCTTGAACTGCGCCAGGGCGAATCCGCAGCCCTGCTGGAGCTGGCCTGCGAGCTGGCCGCCGAACTGCCGCTGATGCCTTGCGACATCAGCAAGGCTGAGCGCGGCTATCGCCTGTTCGATGCCGGCAGTTACAGTCTGAGCCTGCCGGCGCCGACATTGCATGCTGAGATGAGCCTGGACGACGCCTTCGCCGCACTCGCCTGGCATCTGCTCGGCGCCAGCCAGCGTTTGGCCGAGCAGTATCGCTGGAACGGCCATTGGAGCCTGTTGCAGCAATGGCTGGAGCAATTGATCGA
>QFQM01000928.1 GCA_003243255.1 Flavobacterium psychrophilum
ATTGATAATAACCGGCGCACTATTTGGATTATGTACAGTCAAAGGAATAATGGAGAAGCCACGCGCATTTGTTGTGTGCATTACCTAAAAACAGAGAATTATTTTGTATTGTTTTCTCGGCTACCTGTACTAGTTGTGGAGAAGTGGAAGGAGTAAAGCTGAACGGATCGTGGATCTCACTGACTACTGGAAACGGGAACGCGTTTGACTCGCTGGCTGTCGAATTGGCATCTGACAAGTGATCGCTATCGGCGGTAACATGCACAACATGCTGATCATCACTCGGTGCAGAGAACTGGGCGCGACGTCTGCTTGTTACATTTACATGATAGCCGAATGCTTTCAAAATGTCGGATTCTAAACGATTTGTTAAGTGTGATGTTAATGGTTCTTGGGACTTACTGCACATTGGGCAAGTTCTGTGTTCCAAAAGCCAAGGATCAATGCAAACTTTATGGAACGTGTGTCTTAAATTTATTGTGCTTTAAGTTGTTTGTTCTAGAAACTTTGTTTATAATTGATTTTTTGATATTTCAGCTTTCGGACAAAACTCTAATGCTTGCTTCCGTTGCATTTAATCCCGTGAGAGTTTGCCTCCGTCAACTTATGGCCTCGGAGACGGTTTGCAAATTGAGAGCTTTCGGTGGATAAAGCCATCAACGAAACAAAGAAACCCAATAGAGCAAAGCCGCTTAGAAGAAGCCGGGCAATGATGAAAGTGGAAGATTAGAAAATGCTAAATAAATTTCGACTAACTATTTTGGGCCGAATCTCCTCGAGTTCACACGTACAAACGCCTAAAATATTCTGCACGCACTCGTTGTTTGAAGATGTGAACTTGTCGGAGGGAGAAAAGTCCAGATTTTTGTCTCTTTGCTTACGTAAATACCTGTTACAAAAGAGCTACAACTATGCTGTTTGCGGCCAATTTTTGTGCGTACAAAAAACAATAAAAAAATGGCAAAGATAACTTTTCCAAAATAGTCCTTAGATACCTACCGACACGGAAGCATTCGAACAATGTCGCCAATGCGGT
>QFQM01000929.1 GCA_003243255.1 Flavobacterium psychrophilum
GTTTTGGGATATATGGTAAAAAGTACAACACGGATTGGGTGTATGCTTACGAAGCCTATCTGACAAATGGTTTCGATGACAAAATAATTGCCAATACGCAGAATAGAACCTTTCTGCCAGCGACGAAAGAAAATAAAGATCGCTTCGAGGAAAGTTTTAATGGAAGTCCTCTACTCACAGCAAAAGTAGCAGTGCGGAACAGAAAAATCGGTGAATTGGGATTGTCCTTTATGGGAGGGATATACAACAAATTTCAGGAAGACGGAATAATCCTGGATAAGAAGCGAGCTGTTAATGTTGTAGCTGTGGATTTTAATACTACAATTCCAGAACTGAAAACTTATATCAATGCTGAATGGGCATGGATAAATGTAGATATTCCTGATACCTACACTGAACAATTTGGCCGAAAACAACAAGGCGGTTTTATAGATTTTGTTCAGCCGTTATTAAAGAGGCCGATGTTCGGTTTTGAAAGTGCGGTGTTGAATGCAGCATTACGGTTGGAATATGTTGATTGGAATAAGGGAAAGTTCAAATCAACAGGAAGCAATATATCGGATGAGGTTTTCTCAATTGTACCGGCTATCAGTTGGCGGCCTACCGCGCAAACCGTTATAAGATTTAATTATCGTTATAACTGGCAGAAGGATATTTTAGGTAATCCTCCTTCAAGATTAGGAGGATTTCAATTTGGCATCTCAACTTATTTCTGATTACTGTTGGGTAATCTTAATATTTCTGAAATAGCCTTCAGTGCCTATATCAACCCATAAGCCTATACTACCCCTTACTCCTATACCATGTTTTAGGTCGTTTACAATCAATGAAGGTTGCCTGTTGTTATTAAGAAACAACTTTGCCGTACTGTCCTTGATCTCAATGCGTACTTTAATCCATTCGTTCATTGCCATGTCTGAATAGGATTCATATTTTTCAGGTGATTCTTTACGTAACCGATCAAATTTATAGTCTGGATACGCATAGTATTGAATGGTGTGATTTCGTCTGATTTGATCATTTGCCCGTGCATT
>QFQM01000196.1 GCA_003243255.1 Flavobacterium psychrophilum
GGCATACAAATTATAATTGTACCCAAAAGTATCTCCCACACCTACCTGCCTGTCAGGATTATTAAGGTCTGACTGCGACTGGCTTCCTGAATAGAATGAATCAATGTCGCTATAATATAACCCACCTAAAAGGTCAAGCAGATTCTGGAAGTTATGGGATTTAAGCCTTGTAAAGGTTGCCGATCCGTTAAAAGTTATATTATCAGTAAACTGAGAGCTGTAAATACTGTTTGCAGTAAAGGTTTTATCATCAGTTCTGTCTTCATACAAAACATAACGGCTTGCCGATGGTGCATACCCAATTATATTTCCGTTAGCATCGGTAATAGCGGTGGAGTTAGCCTGATACATTCCGTTCCAGTCTAATTGTGGGTTAGCTAAAAAGTTTGCCCTTGTTTTGTCAGCAGTTGGATCATAATTCTCTTTACCGGCCTGAGCATATATGTACTTCCAGCCTGTATATAAACCTCCTACACCACCGGGATGATAAGCTTCTGCCGGAATAGGGGTAGTTGTATTGTTTTCATTAAGGTACATTGAGGTATAGTAGCTTGGCAGGTTTTTGTAATATGTAGGATCCGGGTTAGCTACATCCTGATAATCTATCCTGCTATTACCTATTGAACCAAATTGATAAGCCAGATTCGTTCTAAGGGTATTCTTTTCGTTAATGTTCCAGTAATGGTTAAGCATGAAGATTGGTTCCTCAACATCTTTATCTCTTGAATTCCTTTTTTCACCATTCTGCCATCCCCAGTAAGAATTGTATTTTTCTCCCATAAGGTTTACCACTTCCTGAGTGTTTGGGGAGTTTTTACCGCGACTGTTCTGAGCATATATACTTGTAAAGTTAATACTGTGTTTATCACCAAAACGTTTTTCTACACTGGCAAAAAAGGAGTTTGCGCCATAATCAGTACCATCAAAATACCCTTCATTTGCCCATCTTCTTGAGGCAGAAATAACAAATGCAAATCCATCTTTATTTAGCCCTGAAGCATGGGTAGCCATAGCCCTCCAACTGTAGTTTGTGTTAGTTCCGGAAAATGAAATACGGGTTCCTGGCCTGTATATAGACGCTCTGGTACTGATAAACTGCGTACCTAATATACTTCCGAAAGTATAATCAGACGGGGCAGAACCCATTGTAAATTCCTGGTTTCGGGTGGCGTCATTTAATCCTCCCCAGTTACTCCATTGCGGCCTTCCGTCATAAAGTTTATTCATAGATATACCATTTATCATGGTAGTACCATATTCATTGTCAAGACCTCTAATCCTGAAACGGGCTAATCCCCAGTTAAAGGAAGCCGCCTGTTGGTAGGTATCCCTTGCCGCCTGAAGAAGACCGGCTGTATTTTCTGAGCCCGAGTTGTCATCTCCAAGGTCGTTCTCAGTTATGGTGATAAGGCTTAGTTCCTGTTCAGAGGTGATATCAATTTCAAGAGGAATTATACCTAAATCTATATTTTCTCCGGCTTTAACATCCAGATTGAATGTTTTTTGAGAATATCCAGCTGTACGCACATAAACAGTCTGTTTACCTTCGGCTATATTTTCAAAGATAAATATACCTTCCGCATTGGTTGTAATGGTCAGATTTGTACTTTCAAGTGTTATCGCAATTTCTTTGAGTGGCTTTTGCGATTTCGAATCGATCACAGTACCTTTTACCTGCGAAGTTTTTTGTGCCCAAGCCGTAAAAACCTGCAAAAAAAGCAAAAGGACAAGTAGTGTTTTTTTCATAGATTAAATTAAAATTATTCCCTAATCATTAAGTTAAAAATTTCTTAACGGGCACAAAATTAGATGTTTTGAATATCCTATTTACTTTTGGCGAAGGGTTTAAACTAAACTTGATATTTACATAATATTCGTCAAAATGATTAAAAATTATTTAACCTTAGCTTTCATTATTTCGTCACTATTTAAGCTACAGGCACAGGAAAAGCAGTATAAAGTACATACCATTGCTTTTTACAACGTTGAAAACTTTTATGATACCATCAATGATCCAAAGACCAATGATGAGGAGTGGGTTTACACCAGCAAGAATTTCAAAAAGAAAGTGAATAATCTTGCCAAGGTTATTTCAACTATTGGTACTGATGAAAATCCAAATTCGCCAACAGTTATCGGGTTGGGAGAGATTGAAAACAGGAGAGTTCTTGAAGCTCTTGTAAAAGATCCACAACTTGTTTCTAAAGATTATGGAATCATACAGTTTGATTCTCCTGACAGAAGGGGAATTGACACGGCACTTTTATACCAGAAGAAATATTTTGAGCCAACGAGTTTCATCAATATTCCGTTGTATATATATGACGATTTTGCAAAACCTGAAAGTAAGGCTAAGGATGTTGCTATTGATAAGGTAGATTCTGAAGACAATGCTGAGGTTGATAAACAGTCTAACAGGATATATACCCGCGATCAGCTTCTGGTAACCGGTTTGCTGGATGGTGAAGAAATCAGTTTTATAGTAAATCACTGGCCTTCAAGAAGGGGAGGAGAGGCAGCAAGTAGCCATTTGCGTGAAGCTGCTGCAGCACTTAATGTAAAAACTATTGATTCTTTATACAAAATTAATCCCGATCTGAAGCTTATTACTATGGGCGACTTAAATGATGGTCCTTATAATAAAAGTATAAAAAAGGTATTGGGAGCTAAAAGCAAAAAAGAAGAAGTTAAACCTCACGGGATGTTTAATCCTATGGAGGAAATGTCTAAAAATGGGGTAGGTACGCTGGCTTACAGAGATGCATGGGATCTTTTTGACCAGATGATACTTACTGAACCGCTTATACGAAAAGATTATTCATCATACCGTTACTGGAAAGCGGGTGTGTTTAAAAAACCTTATATGTTGCAATCTTCAGGACAGTACAAAGGATATCCTAACCGTAACTGGAATGGTGATATAGGATATAGCGATCACTTACCTGTTTATCTTTATCTGGTAAAACAAAAATAAAAAATGCCTCTTTTGAGGCATTTTCTTTTTATCTGATCAAGGAGAAATGTCCTCTGATGGTCCGGTCTTTAAGATTGATTACAAACCAGTAATCTGTAGCCGGTAATGTTTTGCTGTTCAGTGTTCCGTCCCAGCTTCCTGATCCATTAAAACCGGTAATTACTTTACCGTATCGGTCAAAAATAATGACTTCTGCTTCAGGAATGAAGTTGAGGTATTCAATTCTCCAGGTGTCATTCGTGCCGTCATTGTTTGGGGTGAAGAATTTTGGGTAATCCAATATGTAAAATTCTGTTGTAAAAACACCACAGCCGTTTTTGTCTCTCATGTATGCTTTATATTTTCCTGTTGTCAGATTATCGAAGAAATTAGAGTTCTGATAGTTTTTACCATCCAGTGAAAATTCATAATCTCCCAAACCAATCGGGTTTATAGCTACTGTATTATTTTCACCCTTAAAATCATCAATATTGAGAGTTACCCCTGTTGCTTTTCCTGAAGAAATAACGCTGAATGTTTTAGTGCCTTCACATCCTTTATCATTGGTTATGGTCACAGAGTAGTTTCCGTATTTGTTAATGATGATGCTTTGAGAAAACTGGGGTGGATTTGTGTCCCATTTGTAAGAAGTATAGCCATTTCCTGCATTGAGGCTTATAGTTGTTTCTTCGCAAAGCACAACTTCTTCTTCATTAAGATCATCGCCAAATGAATATACGATAAGATTAACCGGTACGATTCCATAACAGTCTCCTGCATTATAAATACGGGCATAAACGGTTTGATTGTATGCTATTGTATTTGTAAAATTTTGAGGGTCTGATATCGGATTTATAGAAGTTAAAGCATCATTTTCAGAAAAGTAATATTGTAAAGAAAGTCCGGAAGGAAGGTTTTGAAGTATTTCCTGTTCACGTTGAGTAATATCAAAGTTTGTAAAGCCGTCAATAGGGCCTGTTTCATCACAGCTGCCTATGGGTTGAGGGACTGATAAACTGTTATTCGATGTAAGTAATTGTAGCGTGCTGATAGAAAAACAGCTATAAGGAGTCATTACCTGTGCGTAAATGGTTTGCCCCGGTGTACTGTTCTCAAAAGCATTGATATTTGTAATTGGGTTACTGCTTGTTTGGGCATCGGTCAGGCTCAAAAAATAGTTTACGTACAACGAAGTGTCGTTATTTGTTATCAGGTCATAAGCCAAATCCAGATTATAGATAGTCAGGCCGTCATTATCTTCATCACACTGAATAAGCGTATATGTAGAGGTTGCCGGTGGAATGCTTTCTTCAAACCTTATTTTTCCTGTGGAAGTACAGCTTAGTCCTAATTCTACTATTACACTGTATTCTCCGGCGGCTGTTACAATATACGTTGGCGTGATTACAGGTTCTAAAATACCGTTTTTATACCATTTATAGCCTGTAGCACTTGGGGTGGTAGCATCTAGCAGAACAGATTCTCCGCTGCATAAGGGATTGTTGGTGTCAAAAAGCCTGTCAGCGCCAAGGTCAGTAACATTTTTAAAACTGCCTTCACCTAAGAATATTGCCGAATCATATAGGTTGTTGCCCTGATCGGCTACAACAAGTTTTATGTGATATAATGTTCCGGCGATTACATCTGTTTTGGCCTGAAGTATAACTGTCTGTCCGTTAAAATTGGTCGGATGCTGAAGTCCGTTAAAGCTGTCAAAATAGTGTTCATTTGCTGCAGGACAAACACCCTGCCCCCGAACCGTATTAACTTTTACGGGTATTTGTGTTCCGGGTACTATGGCAAGATTGCTGTAAGATCCTGTGCTGGCGGCTTCTTTAATAAGAAAAGCAAAACCATCGGTATAATTGCATTGATTTTGAGAAGTAATGCTCGTGAGGTATTGTTCTGATGAAAAAATATAGTCAAAACTGATTTTATCAGTATAGGGTATAAAATCAAATTCCAATACCGTAGCGTTTATGGTATTGTTCACGCCAAGGGCCATTTCAAGATCATTGTCGCCCAGCCAGGTTGTTGAACCTTCGCTCAGGAGTGAATTATTTGGTCCTGTTGCCGATGTGGCATAACCGGTACTCAAAACAATACCATTGGTAAATGGGAAAGAATTGGTGCCATTACTAAAATATCCATAACTTTTATTAGTATCCGATCCCTGAACGCTGATGTTTGAAACCTGAGCGCAAGAATTGCTTACCAGTGCATCAACAAGTTGCTGTGCAGTATAAGAGTTGTCGACATTTATATATTGCTGTCCCGATGCATTCCAGACTGAAAAGAGTAAAATTACATACAGGCAACGCGAAAATTTTTTCATTTGGGGTATGCATAAATAAAAAAGAGCATCCCAGGACGGGATGCTCTTAAAAAATAGAAGCCTAATTATTTTTTAATTAATTTTTTTGTAGCTGTTTTACCTTCTTCAGTAATGTTTACAATATAAATACCTGCATTAAGGTTAGAAACATCGATAGTTCCGTTAGCAACTGTAGTGTTTATAACTTGTTTACCAAGCATATCATAAACAATAACTGATTTTTCAGCATTGTTTGCAGATGTTATAGTAAGGATATTTTCAGTAGGGTTAGGGAACATCTGAAGACCTTCAATAGTATTGTCGTTTGTACCAGCTACGCTGTTATCAACAAATGAAAGGTTGTCGTAATAGATGTAACCTCCGCCTGTACCATCCTGGTGGTAAGCTCTTATTTGATATCTTATTTTTGATGCATTAGCTGGAGCGGTTACAGTGTATGTTTTCTGAACCCAGTTAGGACCATCAACCGAATAGTCATTGAGCTGAATTTGTGATTGATCTGCTGTAGGTAATGCTGAATTTTCAGAATTTAACCAGGTTGACCAAAGTCTGGTTCTTGCTTTGTCATCATTGTCAAGATACCAGTAGCTGATTGTATATGAATGTCCGGGTATTACCGGGATAAGGTCGCTATATTCTAAATATTGAGTATTACTCTGTGCTTTAGTTTGTTGCTTTACAGCATTACCGCTTTGAGATATAGTTGTTTCTTTTGTTATCAGGTCATTGTAAAGAACGTTCGTTCCGGCTGGTTCAAAATTTACAGGATTTGCTTCCGTCCAGTTTTCGAAGTCTCCGTTAACGATTAGGTTATCCTGTGCATTTGCAGTCGCTGCTGTTAGAGCAAGAGCCGCTGCGAAAAAGTAAATTTGTTTCATTTCCGATTGTTTTTTATTTTGTGTAAAATTATAGATACATAATTCCAGATGGCTTAAATGAATATTGCTAAATCGTTAGTGTATCGTTGTTTAATAGTGTAATTTGTTAAGTGTACATGATTGCAATCTGTCTTTAGTGTTAATTGCTGTTTTTTGGAGATATCCATAAATAATGCAGGCTGCCAATGGCAGCCTGCAGAATGAAAATCTATATTGAAACAAACTATTTTTCTCTAACAATTCGTATTGTTTTTTCGATCTCGCCAAAGCTTATTTTTACAATATAAACTCCGGATTCCAGATGTGATATGTTAACAGTTTCTGTCTGATTATTCATTTGTTTATCCATAACCAGTTGTCCTGTTAAAGAGTAAACTTTCACATTTGTAATTGCTTCACTAGCCTCTAACTGAAGGTTATCAACTACCGGGTTAGGAAAATATCTGAAAGTGAATTTTTCTACATCGTCAAGTCCAAGTGTAACTGTAACAGTTACTGCAAGAACCTCATTACTTACACATCCGTCAATGGTTTGCGTTGCATAGTAAGTCGTTTCAGATAATAGTACTGTAGCAGATGGTAGTGCATTAATTCCTGCTATAGCATCTTCTTCAGAAGCATACCAAACGATGTTTTGACCTTCAGCCTCAAGTTCTGCTATGGTATGTTCTTCGCCTGTAAATTCCTGTTGAGCGTTACCAGCTGGAGCCGGTGTAGTATTTATAATTACCGCTACTTCTTTACGTAAACTTTCGCATCCGTTAAAGGTTTGCGATATGTAATAATTACCTGTAGTAAGAACGGCGGTAGGCTCAAGTGCTGTATCATCTGTGTTGGAAGAATACACTTTTAAATCTGTTCCCGTTGCAGTCGCAATCAGTTCGGCAATAGTAGCTCCACTACAGTATGTCTGATTATTTGTGCCAGGCATAGGCGTTGACGTAAGAGTTACAACAATATGCGCTCTGTTACTTTCACAACCATTAACCGTTTGCGATACATAATAATTACCCGTAGTAAGAGGCGTGGTTGCTGTTAATTCAGAGCCTCCATTTTCTGTGGCATACCATTTAAGATTTTCTCCATTTGCAGATAAATCAGCAACGGTAGCTATATGACAGAAAGTAACTGATGATGCAGTTGGAGCAGGTGTAGTGTTAATTGTAATATTAACTTCTGTCCTTTCGCTTTCTACACCGTCTACAGTTTGTGTTACATAATACGATCCTGTTGTTATTGTAGTTGTAAGAGTCAAAGCTACTCCTCCTGTTGGTGTTGAATACCATTTAATATCTGTGCCTTCAGCAACTAACTGAGCTACTGTTGCTGTATTACAGAATTCAGCATCTGATGCGATTGGTGCAGGAGGTGCCGGATTTACTATAGTTATAGTCACCTGTACTTCGGTTCTTGCACTTTCGCAACCATTAATAGTTTGTGATACAAAATAACTGCCGCTTGAAAGCAGCATCATATCTGCTAATTGAGTTCCGCCTGTTGCTGTGGCATACCATTTAAGGTCAGTACCGTTTGCAGTCAAATCTGCTACAGTGGCTTCATTGATAAAAGCAAGTGCTGTTGCAGTAGGGGCAGGAGTAACATTTACAGTTACCGCTACCTGAGTTCTTCCAGATTCACAGTTATTCAATGTCTGAGATACAAAGTAGTTACCTGTAGTTACAGCATCTGTTGCAGCAAGAGCAGTTCCACCGTTTGCAGCAGCATACCATTTAATGTCAGCACCATTTGCAGTCAGGTTAGCTACAGTAGCTGAGTTACAGAACGAAAGTGCTGTTGCGGTAGGAGCAGGAGTAACATTTACGG
>QFQM01000930.1 GCA_003243255.1 Flavobacterium psychrophilum
ACTGTCAATTTTCGAATAAAAATAGTAATAATTACGAACTCACTGCCATACCTCTTTATAATCATATCATGTACTATCGGATAGAGTCAGAGGATATAAGTAGTTATATATATGTTGCAGTGAGGATTATAGTGCAAAATTCCCCTGTCTTTCCACTTTCTCGAATTGCGGGGACATGGAGTCAGTATGAGTATTTTAATTTCAATGGTGGTGAAATCAATTCGAAAGGAAGCTACAGGGTAGATTATAAATTAATCAATCAAGATCCGGGAGGAACTACAGCTATAAAATTAAATAATTCAACGCTCCTTGGTGATTATATTGTTTTTACGGAGGATCGTACTGACTCCATTCATTATTTAGCACAAAAAATCAAGGTAAAATTTAATTACACTCCTACTACCTGTTCTTTTACTGATACTGCAGTTAGAGTTAATACTGTAAATTATAGTGATGTGAAGAATAATCTTTCATATGATGCCGATGCTGAAGTAAAGATTGATTGTGACCAAACTGTGGCCTATGCCACAAGATCTGTTCATTACAGATTCGTTTCTGATAATGCTGTAGGCAATGTTTTGCCTAATGAATATACGAATAGTGATAGCGCGGGAAATATTGGCTTTGAGTTAATAAAAGATGGATCTGTAGTTAATTTAAGCAATAATCATTATGAACTGATCGCATGGGGTGATTTAAAAGAAAACGTGGCCAGAAATACGATTATACCGCTGAAATATAAATATACTCCTTATGGAGATAAGATATTTAAAGCCGGGCAGGTATTGAGCCGTGTAAAAATTGTTATCGATTATGATTGATCATGGTATGGTATTTTACGCACTCCCCCATAAGAACGAGTGCGTGCTTTTTTACCGATGATAAAAAATCTCGCCATCGTAGGCTTTAATGATCTTAGCATCGGCATCATTGACCAGCACATACGCGCCACCCATGTAGGTCCAGTGGGTGCCTGCCGTCGGCGCGGGCAGATTGCGTAGATTCCACTGTTTAATGGTGTATTCTTCGG
>QFQM01000931.1 GCA_003243255.1 Flavobacterium psychrophilum
GCGGTGAGTTTTTAGTTTAATTACAATTTGGAAAGTTCCCTGCTGTTGGCCCACTTTTTATCAAAACTTTTTTCTCTTTCGCCTATCTTTTGAATCGGTTTCTGATTGGCAGGATAAGGAGGCAGCTTAAGTGTAAAAATCGTTATCCTTATTTTCAATCTTTTATTTAAGCGCAATCGCTTTTGTATCAGTCGCCGATGTTTACAAAACGTGGGATGCCATCGTTGGAGCCGTTGACCACCGCCTCGATCCGATTGTCGATTGGTTCCAAAAAACCTATATCGGTGAACTTCATTTACCTGGCTCTTAATCTTTTATGATTTTAGGCAAAAAGAACCGAAAGCAAGGACGAAGCCGACCCCGTTTCAAGCCGGAGTTATGGAACATCTACGAGCGGACACTGAACGGTTTGTTAACTTTGAGAAGTTTAATTAATTCAACCGTTTTAGGTGAGCAGCGCACGAACAACACTCTAGAAGGCTACCACAACGGAATAAATCAGCACCATGATTGCGCTCATCCAAACATCTGGCTCTTTCTGTTAAAATTGAAGACATTCCAGGTGAAAGTCGATGTAACAGTCCGGGAGTTGCACGAGAAAGGACCGACGGTCAAGCGACGCGCAACCATCTACGACCATCAACAAAACCTTTGCGAGCGCTACGAAGAGTTCAGTCCGACGGACTTCATTAACGAAATTGCCAAGTTGCTGTAAAATTGTTGATGGCATAAATTTGGCACGTTAATTGGGCTTTTAAACTAGATTTTTGGTGTTGGAACGATGAAGAGTTCAAGTCGTGTATTTGAATTAAATGCTAAGTTTTGGCGGTCTAGATTTTGATCGGTTTAGATTTTGATATCATCCGTAGAATTTGAAGTTTCGATTTTCAGGGCTTTATGCAAATTCTGGCAGTGTAAGAAATGACTGTGTAAGAATTTTAGTGTAAGAAATGACGGTGTAAGAAATGCAGTGTAAGAAATAAGTGAGTGTAAGAAATGATTTGGTGTAAGAAATGCAGTGTAAGAATTG
>QFQM01000932.1 GCA_003243255.1 Flavobacterium psychrophilum
CGGTCAGGTAATACACGAAAACCCTATTACGTAGTTACACTTGCCAGCATTAGCTACTGGCTGATATATGTAAAGGAAGGCGCCGAACGTGTTACTAAATTTACGAATGAATGCAGATTAAATGAATTTCTTTTTTGTTTGTTGCTAACCTGATCTTTCATACTTAAATGTGAGCCGCAATGCCAGATTTTTGAAGGTTAGAAATTTCTTTTTTGTTAGGTATAATTTCCTTTTTGTTACATTTTGTTTATGACTTAGCACAGAGTTTGTTAATTAGGCCGTCATTACAATATCTTAAACCACTAGCATTAGTGAACATGAAAACTGAAACTGTCCCTTTTTTGAATCGCTCCATAGTGAAGTTGAAAAGAAATTACAGGAAATGGAATTAGTTGCGGAATCTACGCAACAGGCAGCCCGAAATGGGATTAGTGTTATAAAATCCGCTGTGGAGCGATTGCGATTGCACATTATTGAAAATCCGTTTGCAAATGAAGCGGATGAAATTTTCTTTTTTAAAGAAGTTAAGCCCCGTTTAACCAGTAAACTAATTTATTTGTTGAAGCTGTACAAGCTGGAAGCCAGTCGTCCTTCGGGAAACGAAAAAGCACAAAGGAAGTTATTAAAAAGGGAGCTGCGGGAGCTGGAACGCTATTTTAAAATACACGAGCCGCTTTACCAGTACTACCGTACCGGGTCCACACATTTAGATCAGCAGTACTTTCTACGTGACAGGCTGGATCTGCATGTATTTCCCGACCCACAGCTTATTATGTTTGATGCTGATTTCAGTACAGTTGGTGACTATGTGTTTGCCAAGTTTAAAGCCCATGAAAGGTACGGCCAGTATATATCTGCAGAATTGCGTAACCTTAGCATCCACACGGCTGGCGGTGCTCTTATGTCACCTTCAGGCAAAAAAACACTAAAATGGACTGCACCAAAGGCGGCGCTATATGAACTGATATATGCAGTTTTTAGCGACGGGGCTGTTAACGAGGGCAACGCCGAAATTAAAGAAATCGCAAA
>QFQM01000933.1 GCA_003243255.1 Flavobacterium psychrophilum
TACAGACCACCAAGCGCTTCTGCTTGTGCCAAAATAATCATTGCCCGTCTGATCAAAACCAATTCCCGAAGACATCGACTCTGTAGAGGCAAAACTTTTTAACATAGTATAATTACCTGAAGAGGTAATTTGGTATATGCTACCAAGATTACTCGATAAATCACTTCTCGCCCCTCCCAAAAACACTCCGGGAGAAACCTCCAATAGTGTCCCTCGTACATCAAGCGAACTGATCGCAGCATCGAAATCATGAAGAGTCTGAAATGCGCCACCATCTTTTCTGAGATTAAAAATTATTCCTGCAGCATTCACTCCACCTACTCCCAATACACCATAAAGCAGCCCATCCGATCCTTCAATAAGAGGTGACGTATTCGTTGCCGTACCCAGCCCCTGAAAACCTGCAAGCCTTGTATACTGGGAGCCATCCGTTTTTACTGAATAGATATAATTCAAATTATCTACTCCGATCGCCATTCCATATATTTTTCCATCGCTGGCGATCATGATTTCACCCGGCATTCTACCTTTTGTATTATTATCGAAATTAACGATAGCTTGATAACCAGATCCGTCTTTATTCATTTTAAAAATAGTACCCAAATCAAAACTTCCACCTCTGAATGTAGACCCGTATATCAATCCATCGCTACCTTCCAATAATACCCTGGAGCTAGCCATATAAGAAGTGATATTACCAGAAGACAAATTCCTAAGAATCCTATAGTCACTTCCGTCACTGTTTATACTGTAAACAACACCAGCTCCGTAAAGTCCACCTAAGTCAGTCATGCCATATAGACGGCCATTATTGGCCTGAAGCAAACTTGCAGACGGCTTATATCCGGTGGCTGATGAGAAGTTGAAGATCTTAGTCATCTCTGTGCCATCTAATTTTACTTTAATAATAGATCCTCCTGCACTCGCTTTTGAAGTGGTGAGCGTAGAATACAAATAGCCATCGTTTCCAATGATAGGTGTACTATAAGGGTTTCCTCCCGTAACACCCAGGTTATAGTCGGCCAGTA
>QFQM01000934.1 GCA_003243255.1 Flavobacterium psychrophilum
GTCTCAGGCTGTACCCTTGGTTAATGGCTTTGGTGAGTAACATATCGCTATTGGCATTTACCGCACCCCAACTGGTAGGATGGCCAATGAGCCTATGATAATTCATTACCAATGGTATTTTGGTGAAAGTTCTGTTGTACAATGCCATAAACCAATCTAAAGTTTCTTCTTTAGCTGTTTCTGTTTGTGCAGCGGTTAAAGTTCCTGGAGCCGCATAAACTACATTGTGTGCTTCTCCCCATTTGCCCAAACCATAGGCATCCATAAATGAAGTCACGACAGGATCATTGAAATCCTTAGCTAGTTCTTCAATAAACGTCGTATAATGCTGCCTAAAAATTGGATCTTGAGGGAAAGGAGTTTTTTGTGAAGTGACTGCAGGATTAGACAGCCAATAAGCCGCCCCAGCATCGAACACAAAAGCAGGGGTATTTTCACCCTGGTCCCGCCCATCTACTACAATACGGAAGGCGATAGGCAATCCTCTGGTTTTAACCCCGTTGATCAGTTTACCCATTTGCGAATTGAGGTCTCGCCAAGTATAAACTCCAGGACTTGGATTTAGCGATCTCCAGCTGGTTCGGATATAACAGGCGGAAGCATAGTCAATGGCTTTAACGTTGGTGCCAAATTGGGGTACAAAAAATTCAGAGTCCCAATAGGTATCAGTTGCATCTCGTCGGCCGTACATTACCCAGCCATTTAACGGGTTGCGTAAAAAAGTAGTGCTGTTGTAAGTAGGAGTAATCACTACGTTGCCAGGAATGGCGGCAATGTTAACGTCTGCTCTTTTGAGGGCGTCAATACTAGCGGAGTCTAGCAATTCTTTTTCAGGATTTTTAGAGCAAGAAATGGCGTGAAGGCATATGAATGCCGTTAGGGCGACCTTACCCAGTTTCATACAGTTTAGTTTTCTCATGGTCTTAACATTAAATATTTGGTTAGCAATTCTATGAATTCAATGTTGTTGTGCCCAAAAGAGGTTTGGAAAGGAGCGGCTAGCTACACCATTTGAACTTTTGCTGTAG
>QFQM01000935.1 GCA_003243255.1 Flavobacterium psychrophilum
GCAGCATCTGCCACAGCGGCACGAACGGCAGCGCCACCAGCGAGCCCCAGGTGCCGGGCGCCTTGGGCAGAGTGCCGGAGCCGAAGCCGAAGGCGATGAAGTGCCAGGGATTGCGCCACACCGAGGGCGGTACGTATTCGGCGGGAACCTGGTTGGGGTGATCGGTCACGCGTACTCCGTCCTGTCAGAAATGTTGGTAGCCGCCACACGGCGGCTCGATGGGCTGGCCGGCGGCGTCCAGCAACTCTACCCCAGTACCGGCCTGCACACGGCCAATCACCCGGATTTCGGGCCAATCGGCCTGCAGGTCGGCGAGCAGGGCTGGTGGCAGGGTAAAGGCCAGCCGGTAGTCGTCGCCACCGCCCAGCGCGCAGGTCCGCGCCTGCTGCTCGCCGGCGAAGGCGCGCAGCGCTGCAGACAGCGGCACCTGCTCCAGTTCGATCTTAAGGGCGACCTGTGAAGCCTTGGCGATATGCCCGCAGTCGGCCAACAGGCCGTCGGAAATATCCAGCGCGGCCGTGGCGCGACCACGCAGCGCTTGCCCCAAAGCCAATTGCGGTTGCGGCGACCAGTAGCGCGCCAGCAAGGCTTCGCTGATGTCCGCCGCCGCCTCACGCTGCCCCAGCACCAGCGGCAGCGCGCCCGCGGCATCGCCCAGCTCGCCGCCGACGCAAAGCAGATCGCCCACTTGCGCGCCGCTGCGCAGCAGCGCCTGCCCGCTCGGCACTCGGCCGAACACGGTGAGCGTCAGGCTCAGCGGACCACGCGTGGTGTCGCCACCGACCAGCGCCAGTGAACAGTTCTGCGCCATCGTTTGCAGGCCACGAGCGAACTCGGCCAGCCAGGCTTCATTGGCGCTCGGCAGGGTCAGAGCGAGGGTAAAGGCCAGCGGCGTAGCGCCCATGGCGGCCAGATCACTGGCGGAAACGGCCAGCGCGCGCTGACCGAGGAGAAAGGCATCGCAGGATTCAGGGAAATGCACCCCGGCGACCAAGGTGTCGGTGGAAACCGCCAGCTGTTCACCGGCG
>QFQM01000197.1 GCA_003243255.1 Flavobacterium psychrophilum
GGCAAAAGTAATTTTTAGTGCAGCTACTGACGGCAATAATCAGCTGCGCTATGTTGCAGGTAAAGACGCTATTGCATTGTATAACGAAAGGCTTGATCTAAAACCGGAAGCACAGGTGCGAAAAATAAAATCCCAGTTTTTGTTTGATACGGATATTGCCTTGTTGGTTTAAAAACATGTTTTATTATTAAATTTGTTTGGAATGAAAAAACAGCCTGTAATATTCAATTCGTTATCCCAGCTTCATAAGGCAATGGGACAGCCACCGCCTACTCATCCGTTAATAGGCATCATAAATTATGGAGAAGCTATTTTCGACCCAAAGGATTATGAGCAGGGTATTATCCTTAACTTTTATAAAATATCCTTTAAAACTAATTTTTCAGGAAGGCTTCGATACGGACAGGGTTTTTATGATTTTGAAGAAGGAGGGATGTCTTTCTTCGCTCCCGGGCAGTTACTGAAGATGCAGGATGAAGAAGCTGATTATGATGGTATGACTTTACATATTCATCCCGATTTTTTAAGGGCTTATCCGTTAGGCAATACCATAAAGCAATTCGGTTTTTTCAGTTATTCAGCGGCAGAAGCATTATATCTTTCAGAAAGAGAAAAGGCAACTATTCTTAGCGTTTATCAATTCATAAAAGAAGAGCTGAATGAGAGGATTGATAAATTCAGCCAGGATGTAATCATCTCCCAAATTGAATTGTTGCTGAATTATGCCAATCGTTTTTACGATCGCCAGTTCATTACCCGTAAGGCTGTTAATAATGATATCCTTAACAGGCTTGAAACCTTAATGGATAATTATTTCAATCAAGAAAAGGCATTAGAGAAAGGTTTGCCTTCTGTGAATTCGGTGGCTGAGGAACTTAACCTAACGCCCCGTTATTTAAGTGATTTGCTGCGAAATCTTACCGGGCAGAATACTCAGCAGTTCATCCACGAAAAAGTGATTGATAAAGCTAAAGAATATTTGGCAAAAGATGAATTGACGGTAGCTGAGGTTGCTTATTCTCTGGGTTTTGAGCATCCGCAATCATTCAATAAGCTTTTTAAAAGCAAAACGGGGGTGTCTCCGTCGGATTATAAAAAGACATTACTTAATTAAATAAACTAAATTTTAAGATTGTGCCGTCTCCGGTTTCGTTAACGGGAGGCCGGGAAGGAATGTGCGTTTCTGTAAATTAAATAAACATACTATGGATATACAAACTTTTATCAATGAATGGATTGCAGTAAGCAATGCATTCGATACTCAAAAATATTTAGATTTTTATACGTACGATGCCATTCTGGATGATCCTTCGGTTGGACGGAAATTTTACGGGCATAGTGGTGTCAAAGATTATTTTGAAAGCTATTTTATTGACTATAATACAAATACCCAAATTGTTGGCCTGCAAATTAAAGATGAGGTATCTGCACATCTTGAAGTTCACTTTACCGGCAATTTTGCTGAAGGAGCAATAGGAGGTATATTTGATTTTATTTTTAAAGACAATAAGATTGCTTTTGTAAAAGCAGACCTGATACATTAAGATATGGATAAGAATAATTTTGACAAGATCATTCGTCGATCACTTGAGATAAGAAAAAAATACCGTGAGTTGGAAGTATTGCATCATAATAGTGAATGGACAGTTGAAGAAGATGCCTTAGCTTATTTGACTGATGCCGGATTAATAGGCAGAAATATAATGTCTCAGCAACAACGCTGGCCAAAAGCCAATTCTCAAAATGAACTGGAACATAAGTTGGGCGAAAATATATGGTGGCTTATAGTACTGGCAGAAAGATCAGGCATTGATATTAGCAGTGCTGTTGCAAACTTTCTTGACAAAACAGAAAAGATGTTCCCTGAGTAATCACCCGGGGAATTACTTTTCTTTTGTTGCTTCAACTCCATATTCTATTGCTGATAACAATACGTCAATATTTATATCGCTTAGCTTTTTAAATTTGATGCAATAACCTGTTATGCTTGCTTTGCCTAGTGTATCGCCATAGGTTGTAATGAGGTGTTTTTTATCCTCAAGGCCCATGATATAAACAGAGATTCCGGTAGTATTGGCGCTCAGTCCAATCTGATAAAACTCCTTAGCTGAACCGTCGGCATAGTGTATGATATAAGATCCGTAGCCAATATTAGGATTGGAAACCACCTTACCTTCACTGTTTTTGCCATCTAAAAACCATAGTTTAGTGCCGGGAAGGGTTTGAAGTATATGCTTATGCAGCTCCTGCATATCATTGCGCTTTGCTTCAGGCTGGCTGGTGATATAGTCGTTTAGGTGATCTTCTGTATTCATAGGAAGTTTTTCTGTAGAATCAAATTTCGGATTATTTGATGAGATCGTAAAACTAAATAATACTTATCGCTCCGCTATATAATTCAGTTCCGTTACTCCGGATGTAAACTGCGTGGTGCTCAAAAGTTTTAATGGCATTTTATCTTTGGTTTCTATAAACAGAGGGATGCCCTCACCAAGAACAACCGGATTTACAAATAACCAGAAACCATCAATCAGATTCAGTTTAAGCAGTGAGTGGGTTGTGGTCGGACTTCCAAAAAGCAGTATGTCTTCACCTTCCTGTTGCCTTATCTCGTTTATGTTTTCAGCAAGATTGGTACTAATGACTTTTGTATTAGCAAAATCTGTTTCATTCAGGGTATTTGAGATTACAATCTTATTAGCATTTTTATACCATGCAGAATGTTCAACATCATGTTTTGATGCATTCGGACTGTCTGCTGCGGTTGGCCAGTAACCTTCCATCATCTGAAAAGTTACGCGTCCATACATGGCAGTATCGCCCTTACCAATGCGTTTGCCTACGTGATCAAAGATTTCTTCGTCAACTTTTATCCAGTTCATCTCTCCGTTAGGTCCTGCCACATAACCATCTAGCGATATGTGCATAAATGAAATTATTCTTCTCATGTTGTTTGGTTTGTTATTATACGTCAAAGGTAAATTATATTCACTTGATGATAAATGTGCATTAAAGCCAATCGGGAGGGGAGTATGGGACAAATTTTAATTGAAAACAATACTTTCCTCATTTAGGCTAAGTCCTTCCGCGATTAGGCTACGTTCACCATGTTGTGTCTGCCGAACTTTGTACTATCAATTTTTAAAAACATATAAATTATGTCTGATCAAAAAACAACAGATACTTCAAAAGTTTGGTTTATAACAGGTGCTTCACGTGGGTTTGGCCGTGTGTGGACAGAAGCTGCGTTAAAACGTGGCGATAAAGTTGTCGCTACTGCCCGTAAAATGGAGAGCATAGCGATTCTTAACGAACAGTTTGGCGATAATGTGCTTACGCTGGAACTTGATGTTACCAATGCTGGACAGGCAAAAGAAGCAGTACAAAAAGCCCATGCTCATTTCGGAAGGCTGGATATAGTACTAAACAACGCAGGTTATTCACTGGTAGGCACCATTGAAGAAGCAAGTGCCGATGATGTTAAGGCTATGTATGATACTAATATTTTTGGTGCGTTGGCAGTAATACAGGCGGCTTTGCCAATACTAAGGAAGCAGGGTTATGGTCATATAGTGGGTACATCGAGTAACCTTGGTCATGTAACCCTTCCGGTTATTGGCTACTATGCTTCTTCAAAATGGGCATTTGAAGCAATACATGAAAGCCTTTCGTTAGAAGTTAAAGATTTTGGCATTAAAGTAACCATTATAGAGCCGGGCGCTTATGCTACCGAATTTGGCAGTCAGGAGTCACTTAAGTTTGCTCCGGGTATGGATATTTATAATGACTTTAAAAATAACTTTTTCCAGAGTCTTCAAAACATGGAGCGCGGTAACCCCGAAGCTACTCCAGCAGGGTTATTTGCCGCAGTAGATGCCGAAAATCCACCGTTACGACTTTCTTTAGGCAGTAACAACCTTGCGTGGGTTAAGGGCGAATATGCCAACAGAATGGCTGAATGGGAGGCGTGGGAAGATGTTGCCATTGCCGCTCAGGGATAAAAACAATTCAGGTAACCGATAGTCTGCAGATTATCGGTTATCTTTATATAAATTTTTGAGGAAATGAAAAAGGAAGAAAATGTGCCGTATAATTTTACATCGTTAACGGAGGCAGCACGTGTTTTTGGTTTGCCAGAACCGAATCATCCGCTTATAACGATACTGGGTGCTGAGAGTAATAGGGTGGTAGAGCACAATGTTCCGCAGTCGCATGTGCTTCATTTTTATAAGATATCATACAAGCCGCGCCTTAGCGGACGTGTAAAATACGGTCAGGATTATTATGACTTTGATGAGGGAGGACTACTCTTTGCGGCTCCCGGTCAGATAATTGGCAATGACGAAAATCACGGAGGAGTATGTTCACAGTATACCTTGCTCATACATCCTGATTTTTTGCTGTCATATCCATTGGCTAAAAAGATAAAGCAATATGGCTTTTTCTCTTACTCAGCTAATGAAGCATTGCATCTGTCGGATAAAGAGAAAGCGGTGATTATCTCCATTTTTGAAATTATAGAGGAAGAACTCAGCAATCGTCTTGATGATTTCAGTCAGGATGTTATCATTTCGCAGATTGAGTTACTGCTTAATTATGCCAATCGTTTTTACCGCCGCCAGTTCATTACCCGAAAGGCTATCAGTAATAGTCTTCTGCAAAATCTAGAGGAAATTTTAGATGAGTATTTTGGTAATGAGCAATCAGTGAATAAAGGTATACCCACAGTACAATATCTTGCAGACAGATTGAATATATCGCCAAGCTACCTTAGCGATATGCTCCGTTCGCTTACCGGACAGAATGCCCAGCAACATATACACAACAAGCTAATAGAAAAAGCTAAGGAGCAACTCTCAATAACAGGTCTATCGGTTAGTGAGATAGCCTATAATCTTGGTTTTGAGCATCCGCAGTCATTCAGTAAGCTTTTTAAAACCAAAACCAGCCTTTCTACGGTGGAATTCAGGAGGAGTTTTAATTAGAAGGATGTGAATCACAAATAAGAATGCTTTCGGCTTTCCCACAAAGCTCCGCTTTGAAAATAAAAACCGCAACAGCAAAATTTAAAGTAAGCTTTATTTTCCTGTTGCGGTTTTTATTTATTCGTGACCACGATGGGACTCGAACCCATACGCCTTGTGAGCACCACCCCCTCAAGATGGCGAGTCTACCAATTCCTCCACGTGGCCAAAAGTAGTATAAACAAAAAAAGTTAAGCGTGTGCTTAACTTTTTGTGACCCGGCTGGGATTCGAACCCAGGACCCCATCATTAAAAGTGATGTGCTCTACCAGCTGAGCTACCGAGTCTGTTATTTCATTCCCTGAATGCGGGTGCAAATATACGCATCATTATTTCATTATTCAAAGCGTTTCTGAGAGAAATTTTAGATTTTTTCTATTATTTTTTTTAACGCCTTTATTTATAGGGGCTTATTGCTAAAGAAAATTTTACTTCATTTTAACGTTATCTTATAATTCGACATTATTTCGGCTAAAATAAAGGGTTCTCACAAAAAAGTGAGTAAAATTGCAGTATGAAAAAAGTAATTTTGTGCGGATATATGGCTTCGGGTAAAACGACAACGGCTAAACTTCTTGCCGAAAAGACCCAATTGACCCATATAGATCTTGATGAGGTAATCGAAAAGAATACCGGTAAAACCATTCCGCAGCTATTTCAGGAGGAAGGAGAGATAAAATTCCGTAAACTGGAACACCAAACCCTGAATGCTCTTATAAATGATTCTGAGGGCTTTGTTTTGAGTCTGGGAGGGGGAACGCCTGTTTATGCCAATAATCATCTCGTAATGCAGCGTGACGATGTGGTATCGGTTTATCTTAAAACAGGAATAGGAGAGATTATAAAAAGAATAAAAGCACAGAAAGGACAGCGTCCGCTCCTGGATGCTTTAAAAGAGGAAGAACTGGACGAATTCATCGGGCAGCATCTTTTTGAGCGCAGCTATTATTACCATCAGGCAAAGCATGTGGTAGCTACCGACGGGAAATCGCCGGATGAAGTGGTAAACGAGATTATGAAGCTTATTTAGTCTTCCAGATAAGCGTGCTGCTCTTCAGCGTCTAAAACAACCTGTACATTTTCGCGCAGCGAAGTAGAAAGCGATAATCCTTTAAAGTCGGCTTTAACAGGGTATTGCTTGTGGTTTCTGTCTACCAGTACCGCAGTTTTGAATTTCTTGAGCGGAACGTCAAGAAAATGCCTTACGCCATATATCAGTGTAGTGCCGCTGTTCAGTACGTCGTCAACAAGCACCAGGCTTTTGTTGGCATACTCTTCGGGCTTTAAGGAAGTCTGCACCGGTTCCAGCGGTTGCTGCTTGTTTATCTTCACCTCACACAACGTGGCTTTTATATCTGATATCTTCTCTATTTCGGCAGCAAGTTTTTGTGCAAACAGATAACCGTTTGCTGCAATTCCGGCAATAACAACTTCGGTGTCATCCGGAAAAGTTTCGTATATCTGATATGCGATGCGTCTTGTTTTATGGTCTATTTCCTGTTGTGTAAGGATGATGTTTTTCATTATAGGGTATAATTTGTCTCAAAGATAAAAAAAGAGTTGGCTTACTGTACGGATTTTATTCGTCATCGTGTTCATCGTCAAAATCCATTCCGTACTCGTCAAGGTCACGGCGGTCTTTTTTGGTAGGCCTTCCCGTTCCGGCAGCACGATAATGCGCTTTGGATAATTTAAGCAGTTCCAGATGTTCAAATGCTTCGGCAGGTGTTTCGTCTTTGCGGTAAATGTCTACCAGTTTCGGCCCGACACGATTTGCCGGTATATCCAGTACCGATAATATATAGTTTATCTGGTCGCGGCGAACGGTAACCTTATCTCCGGGGAAAACATCACGCGATGCTTTTGCCTGCTGCCCGTTTACGGTTACATGTCCTTTTTGTATGGCCTGTGTTGCAATACTACGTGTTTTGTAATAGCGCACGCACCATAAATATTTGTCAATCCTCATACTAATTCGTAAAAATCGCTGTTATTAGCAATACAAAAATAAATGAAAATTGTATCTTGCGCCCATTAAAAAAAATTAAAATGAAGAGATTTTTAAAGGCCTTCAGCCTTATTGCTTTTATTGCCGTTTTTGCTTCATGCAAAAAAGACGACGATGCTACTGTAGCTCCTCCAAGAGATTTTACAGTACAAAATAATGCTGATACTGATAGTATTGTAAAGTTCCTGAAAACGCATTATATTGTTCTTGACCAGACTACATATGATGCTACATTTCCTGAAATTACAGATGGTGTTACGGAGCCTTCTATTTGGGATAATACTACTTACCCGCTAAAATCTACTGTAGTACACAGAAATGATATAGATTATACTGTTTATTATCTTAACTTTCGTCAGGGGGTAGGAGATGCACCAAGTGGTGTGGATGATATCACTGTAAATTACAGAGGTACACTGTTGGATGGTACCCAGTTCGACTACAGGCCAATTACAGGTGAAGGTTTTTCGCTTAACGATGTTGTAGCAAAAGGCTGGCAGGATATTTTACCATTATTTAATGGAGGTACTTATGTGGATGGTGGAGCAGGGGAGCCTGCTACATTTACCGATTTTGGAGCTGGCGCAATGTTTCTGCCTTCAGGATTAGCGTATTTTAACAGTTCTCCAAAAAGCATTGTGCCTGTATATTCATGTATGGTATTTACATTCCAGTTATTTGATGTTACTTACACTGATCTTGATGGTGATAAAATATTGAATAAAGATGAGTTTGACTGGACGAAAAACGAAGAAACAGGCGAATGGCAAAAAATACCTGTAGTATTTAGCGACACCGACGGTGATGGTATACCTAATTATGCAGATGCTGACGATGATGGTGATGGTTTTCTCACTATTGACGAAATCAGGAAAGTAGTGAATGGTTTGCCAAGTGCAAATGAATATTATACTTATGATGAAAT
>QFQM01000936.1 GCA_003243255.1 Flavobacterium psychrophilum
ACTGAACAAAAAAACGTGGCGTTCTGATTTGCGCGCCGGGTTCAAAGAGGCGTTCAGGGTATTGTGGCCACACGGTGTGCTCATCTTCAAATGGAACGAGACGCAAATTCCCGTTAGCCAAATTTTGGCACTTACAGATGTGAAACCTGCAATTGGTCAGCGTACCACCGATGACGAACGCGATCAGATCCTATTGGGGCAGGGGGAATGATTTGAAATAGTAAGTTTATTGATTGCTTAGAAAATTGTGCTGTAGTGGATACTACAGCACTTCAGAAGTCACTTACTATTGTTTTTCGCCTTGCACATCGCTTTGTAGTACGTTATATGAACACTACCAAGCTTTGGATAAGGGACATTATTTTTTCTTGGTGCCTTAGAGAAAAACTCTGTAGTAAAAGGCAGGATAGATGTTCTGGCTAAGTCAAATTTAGTATCGTAGCTTAACCCAGATAGACCAAAAACATCATCGCCATCAGCTTTTTGAATAAGAAACTCTGATGGGTAGAGTTTGTGTGTTTTTTGGCTCGTACCGAATGCAACTATGATTTCATGCCTTAGTTTCGATACACCTAATACCACACCTGGTCTCCTTTTGGGAGTATCAACTCCCCATTCTTCAGATGGTTGTAGCCAAACAATATCGCCGGTCTTTGGCAATGGTTCTATTTTCGAATGCATTTTTATACCTACAATAGCATTTCGAAACTCTCATCCGGCGTTTGGTTAGTTTTCGATCTTTCATGTAGTGTCCGGAATTGAGCTTCGGTCAAGGGCCCATCATCTTGCTCATAAGCCGGGATGTATTTTTCCACTAAGTTTACGAGTGCAAAATGCATGAGGTCTGTTTTACTCATGCCAGTAGCTTTCATTAGTTTTTCAAAGGATTCAGAACTGATACCGTTGATACCATCTTCTTCTTTGAATCTAAGGAGAAAGCTGTCAGGCTTTTTCATGCGTGACATAAGGTCTCCTTAATGTTCAATTTCCGAACTGTATCTAAATCAAAAAGATAGATATGCGTGT
>QFQM01000937.1 GCA_003243255.1 Flavobacterium psychrophilum
TAATGGCCTCTTCCTTTTGTTTTAACAACAAGGCTACTGCCTTATCTGAATTATTTACCATTTGCTCCGTTCCTGAAACAGTTGGTTTCATTACAGCGTTAATCATGGCTATTACAGACGGAAAAATTAAAATGGCGAAGCCTAAAACAAAGGGCTTAAACAGAGGGTAGAAATCAATAGGTTCAGCTCTTGCCAAATGCGCCCATACCCGGTAGGCTATATACCACAAGGCCGCAAATCCGGCAATGGCTCTTCCCACACCGATTAATTGACTGCAAAGCGGCATCATTTCATCATAGAGTGCATCCAACACACTATGTAAACTCTTAATTTCACCTGCCAGGCCGCCGCCATCCTGTGCATGACTTATCATTGGGCACAATAAACCCACTATTGCTATTAAAGCAATCACTTTCCTTCGTTGCATATCCTGATTTTTAGTTACCCAAACTCACATTACCTGTACACACCAACATCGAAAATCATTCAATGCAATTACTTTAAGTTGTAGTATTGCTGAACGTTCCCTACTTCTCTTTTCTCTTTCGCCCGCTGTAGTAGTAAAACGGATGTTGTACTATTAAAATGCCGAAGAAATAAAAGCTTTTCCTGCATATCGAAAAAGATTTTATCAATCGCAGCTAAACGTTCATCGTCGCTCATTCGCAACTTATTTGAAGTTATAACGGTAAAAAGGTCATCAAGGTTTTTAACGGACAAGTCAAAGAGGTTGCCATATACCTTTCCTATATATTCGATCTCGTCGGAGTTGAGCAATTCCGTTTCCTTAAATCGTCCGTAAGCACCCTTATACTCCCGAACTAGCTTAACCTGGTAATCTATAATATCAGCAACCCTTTTATAATTACGAATGGCAGGGCTAACCTCCATTAATCCATCAAGAAATACTTTATGCAATTCAAAATTTCCTTTGCTGATATTTTTGATAGTATTGTAACCGCCAGTAAGGATTTCGTATCCCTTTTTCATATCAGAAAGTATCTGGCGAAACTGTGCTAATTTCT
>QFQM01000938.1 GCA_003243255.1 Flavobacterium psychrophilum
TTGTACCCGCTGCTATCGTGAACCTATTAGGTGCCGACGGACACAGCGGAGAGGCTAAATACGACGGCCTGCAGGAAATACTTCAAATGGATAATGTTTTTGTCCACATCTATGGGAAAAAACAAACCAAACCCGGCCGCAAGATGGGACACATAACTATCGTCAGTAAGGACAAAACGGACCTGACCTATAAAGCTCATCGCATTAAAAACGTATTAAAAGTCATTGCATAAGGTTGTTACGTATACCACTTATAACCTTTTTAACATGGGAGCATTGTTAAAACACTAACTTAGCCGCGCTATAAAAACCCAACCAAAAGCGCCCTAAGCACATGAGACGTAGCATGCCAACTTTTTCCCGTACCAGGATGCGAGATAATACATGGTCATTGAAAGCCAAACAAACGCACATGAAAGGTAGAAGCCGGTTAGCTGTACTATTATTATTCGCATTTGCTCTTGCCTGCAAGGAAGAAAAAAAAGAAAACGGACCAGCCGCCGCCGGCCCCCGCAATAATGCCCCACTGCAGGTAGAAGCATTCATTGTAAAAACACAAGCCCTTAGTGAAAACCTCGAAGTTCCCGGTACCCTGATGCCGTTTGAACAAACAGAGATAAGACCCGAGATCAGCGGACGCATCGTGCGGCTGAATATCCCCGAAGGAAGTTTCGTAAAGAAAGGTACCCTGTTGGTGAAGTTATTTGATGAGGACTTACAGGCCCAGTTGAAGAAACTGCAGGTACAATTACAGATCAACGCCAAAACAGCCGAACGCCAAAAAGAACTGTTGACCATTGGTGGCATCAGCCAGCAGGAATACGACCTTAGTGAGCTGGCGGTAAATAACCTCAAAGCAGATATTGATTTAGTAAGAGTAAGCATCAGCAAAACCGAGATCTACGCTCCCTTCGATGGCCGCATTGGCCTGAAGGCCATCAGCGATGGCGCTTACATATCCCCCACTACCCTTATTACCACCATCAGCCAGGTAGGACAACTGAAGATGGAATTTTCTGTACCAG
>QFQM01000939.1 GCA_003243255.1 Flavobacterium psychrophilum
ATATGAGTCGTGATTTTTAAAATGTAATTTGTTCGTAAATATTGGGTTTGTGTAATAAACTTTGTGAGCAAAAAATCTAAAATTGAACTTCGCATACCAAAACAAAAGCACAAAACACTTTAAAACAAAGCCGGACAAAAAACCCCAAATTCACTTTGTATTTAATAGTTTATTGCGCACTAAAACAAATTGAAAGACAAGAAAATGAATTAAAGGTAGATTTAGTAGGAAACAACCGGGACTCAAGCCTGAACTTCATGAGTATCAATTTTTTGCAATCACAATTAGTAAACGCATAGTTAAATAAATAAAAGCACTGTTGCTTCTTAAAAAAAGACCCGACAGTTAAAAAGTAGTCAAATTTCGACAAATTCCACAACCAAGTGAAAATTCAATGCCGGTATCTGGATGCTTGACTCGCAAAGGGCATGGTTGGTTAGGCTCAAGAGGTGTTGCCCTGGGTCCGACCGGACATTTTGGCAGCAAACTGTTGGGCAAGGACATCAAACGCTGGAACTCGCTATGACATCCAGAACAAAAATGCGAATTACCAAAGCTAAAATAAAAAAACCATTAAACTATAATCCAAAATTTAACTTACCAAAAATAGACGGCAACAGAACAGCAGAACTTGCATTTGTATTCTAGGAATTCGGTTCCATGCCGACCGCAAACTGGCGCACCAGCAATGTCCGAACAGGCGCCACATACCAGTTCTTCAGGTTTATAAGTAGACGTATCGAGTGCCTAAAAATCAAATAAAATTAGCACATGCACAAACGGAACAAACCTCTTGACATCTACTCTCGCCGCCGAAGTAGGCTCGATCGCACTTGCTGCATAAAACATAGACATAATGATCCAAAGCGTAACCAGTCGGATTCTCAAAGTACTCGCTGTCTGGTGACGTAACTGGCTTGGACTTGAGAAGACCGTCGTATTCCAAACGCAAAACGGCTTTTTTGGTTACATCTTCGTAGAGAGCGCGGAGCGGTGCTAACAGATGTTCTAGCGCGGGATGATCG
>QFQM01000940.1 GCA_003243255.1 Flavobacterium psychrophilum
ACCGTTTCTCTCTCAAGGAATACCACCATGGCTTTCACCACCACCGCATCCGGCCTGCAGTATGAAGACACCGTCGTGGGTGACGGCGCCGAGGCCCAGCGCGGCCGCAGCGTGACCGTGCACTACACGGGCTGGCTCTACAACAACGGCGTGCAGGGCGCCAAGTTCGACTCCAGCAAGGACCGCAACGATCCCTTCGTCTTCCCCCTGGGCGGCGGCATGGTGATCAAGGGCTGGGACGAAGGCGTGCAAGGCATGAAGGTGGGCGGCCAGCGCACCCTGATCATCCCGGCCGAGCTGGGCTATGGCGCCCGCGGCGCCGGCGGCGTGATCCCCCCCAATGCCACGCTGAAGTTCGACGTGGAGCTGCTGGCCGTCTGAGCCTGCACCCACAGGTTCATGCAAGGGCAAGGCGCGAAGGCGCCTTGCCCTTTTTCATTGCCGGGCCGCCCCAAGACGAAAAGCGCACCCTTGGCGAGCGTGCGGGCCATTCCTCATTCAAGGTGCCTTGCCGAACAGCGCCTCGTGCAGCGGCAGGTAGCTGGCAGGACTGGCCGCCTCGCGCAGGCGCGGCGCCAGTGCCACCAGCTGGTCGTAGCCCATGGCCGCTTCCACGGCAAGGTTGAGCCGGAACCCCTTCAGGCCCAGGTTGGCCGTGATGGCCACGGCCAGCGGATAGGCGTTGCGATAGCGCACGGCCAGCGATGGCTCGGACTGCGCGGGGGAGTCGCCTGCCGAATCCGTGGAAGAAGCCGCTGCAGCAGGCGCGGCAGGGACCGAAGGCACCGCGACGGCCACCACGCCCAGCCGGGGTTCGGCCGCGTCGCGCGGTGCCAGCCATTCGCGCTCCACCAGCGCCAGGATCTCGTCCTGCGTCACGCCCATGCCGGCCACGGCCTGCAGCACCTGCGCCAGGCTGCGTTGCCCGTCAAACAGCAAAAAGGCCGAGCGCAACCGGGGCGAGAGATCGGCATGGCGTTCCTTGAATGCCTGTTGGCCGGCGGGCTTTTTCACAAAATGCAT
>QFQM01000941.1 GCA_003243255.1 Flavobacterium psychrophilum
TTTGTCGGTCCGGGTTGTCAAAAGCGGCCCACCTCTCGTTACACGTCACAACATGTTCCAAATTCAACGTGCCTCGACGATAACGTTCAAACAATCGAATGCATGCATCAAATCGCTTTGTTTGTTGATCCATAGTCAAATCATATGGGACCCACTTCGACTTCAAACATTTCTTGCCGGCTTCATGGAGAATCGTCAAAATTGTCGGGTGGGTGCAGTCAAACTCCTCAGCAAGCATTGTGGACGTCATTGATGGCTCTTCTTCAATTCGATTGATGACTGCCTGGCGATCAATTTCTTGCGGACGCCCTAATCTTGGCTTGTCGGTCAAATCCTCATTTCCGGCCTTAAACTCACGAAAACGCTCATAGACAGTTGACTCTCCGACCGTCCCCGCACCACATGCTTGATTGATTCGACGAGCAGCTTCTGCAGCCTTTGTACCCAACTTGTACTCATAAAGCATCAACAAACGTTTCTGTTCCCAGTCCAGCTCCATTTTGCAGCAGATATAGACAAATTATATACTACTAACGTAAAAATTGCACCAAGACAAAAAAGTGCGTAGTTATATAAACATAGACGCACACGGGCGGCGCCCATGCGGGCATGGTCTAATGGCTTTTACGCTATCTTTAAGTGCGATGATTGTTGTACTTTCGTTCTCCTGCAAATTCGAATTTGATGAAGAAATTACTGATGAGCACTTATTTTGGACTTTAAATGTAAAGTGGTTAAATATTAGTGCACAGTTTAAAGAACCCACATTTGACCGATAAAAACACCAGTTTAAAAAAGGGTTTATAAAAAGTGTTAGTGAGAGCAAATCTAAAAATTCAAAAGTCGTTCTCAGTCCTCAGTTGTAGTCAGCGTTTGGTCATAGGATTAACAGATTACAAAAGCATCATTGAACGAAGAGCCGGCGTAGAACCAATAGGCCACCCTGGCTAGACGTGCACTTTTTTGCACCTCCTTTTAACAAAAAGCGCTACGCACTACTCACTCTTTAAAACAGACTTTAAG
>QFQM01000942.1 GCA_003243255.1 Flavobacterium psychrophilum
CGATGGAAGTGAGTTGATAGCCGCGCTCGTCATAGCCGGTGACGCGGGCGATCTGCTGGACATAGCGCGTGCGGCCACGCCCGGCGAGGAAGACCACCAGGTTGACCGCCTCGGCGATCAACGCCCTCGGCGCGGTCATGGCAACTTCCAGAATCAGTTGCTCCAGGCGCAGCAGAGCGCCCTGTGTAGAGCCAGCGTGAATGGTGGCGATACCGCCGGGATGGCCGGTGCCCCAGGCCTTGATAAGATCCAGCGCCTCACCGCCGCGCACCTCGCCGACCACCACGCGGTCGGGGCGCAGACGCAGCGTGCTGCGCACCAAGTCAGCCATGGAAACCACGCCAGGCTTGGTGCGCAGAGCGACGTGATCGAGGGCCGGGCACTGCAGTTCGACCGTGTCCTCCAGCACCAGCACGCGGTCGCCGCTGCCGGTCACTTCGGCTAGCAGCGCATTGGCAAGGGTGGTCTTGCCGCTGCTGGTGCCGCCGGCCACCAGGATGTTCTGCCGCTCACGCACGGCCACGCGCAGGTGCTCTGCCTGCGCGGCACTGAGGATGCCGTCGGCCACGTACTGCTGAAGCGGGATGACGCCGGCGGCGCGTTTGCGCAGAGCGAAGGTCGGCCCGGCCACTACGGGCGGCAGTACACCCTCGAAGCGCTCGCCAGTCTCTGGCAGCTCGGCGCTCAGTAGCGGCTTGTTGCGATGTACCTCCTGGCCGACATGCGCTGCCACCAGGCGGATGATCCGTTCACCGTCGCCAGCTGCCAGCGTGCCCAGATGGGCTCGACCAGCGGACAGGCGATCCAGCCAAAGTACGCCATCAGGGTTGAGCATCACCTCGACCACGTCCGGGTCATCCAGGGCGGCAGCGATCAGCGGGCCCATCGCCGTGCGCAACATGCGCGTGCGGCGATCCAGGGACGTTGCCGCAGCGCTCAGCATTGGGGAGGAGGCAACAGTCATGGACGCTCTCCCGAGACCTGAGCCTCTGCCTGAACCTCTTCGTGTACGTCTCTGACC
>QFQM01000943.1 GCA_003243255.1 Flavobacterium psychrophilum
ATGCAACTTGCTTCGGTTCTAATTTCACAAAAATTGTAGTATGAGGCGCTTAAAATTTCGGTTGTCAAGAAAGAAACAAAAATTCTTGCTTTAGCTTTTCATTTTTTGTTCAGGTTTATATGGGGTTTTAGTTCCTTTAATGTAACGTTTTCAAAAAATGCTATATATGTTTACATGAGTTACAATATCTATTTAAATTATTGCCTATTGCAAAAGTGCCATTGTTAAACTTACATTTCTGTCGATTGAAATTTGCCCAGTGATTCTATGTACATGCCGATCTTAACTGACAAAGGGCCTAAAACAGTTTTGAAAATTTTTAAAAACTCACAAAAAACTTACATGTTCTCTCCAATGTTGACTCTGTCGCGTGAATGTCTGAAATCGCATCGATTGGCATGTCTTTGAGCACTTGCGGCCAACTCGTCCGACCAATACACCATTCGCATGTCAGTGGCCGGTACCTAAAAATTAAGACATAGACAGACATTAAAGTTCCGAGAATCGGTCTAGTTTTTATGAACTTGTGATTTATTGCGCGTTCCGGTCGTCTCCAGCAAAAAACCCCGCGAAGGCAAAGATCAATTTGGTGCGCCCAACTTAATGACCATTAAAGACCGATTTACCGTATTTCCAGCTTAAACTAACCATTCTCCTGTAACGGTTGTGGTCTCCGGACAAAACATTAGCCATGTATCCATTGGGCGGCTCGGACGAGACCAGCAAATTAGGCCAGCCCTGATTCTGGTACACGTAGTTATTGCCCCACATTGCATTGCGCTTGTGACGTTGTTCCGTTGACAAAGGCTCATCGTGGAACTGCTCATGTCCGTATAGAGCATTTGTGGGACCACTGTGTGAAATGACGGACGAGTAGAGTTTGGGATGGAGTTCGTAGGCCCTCGCCGTCAGTAGGCAGTATGTGAAAAGAAGGGAAAAAAGACAGGTGATTAGCCTTCCGTTGATTATCATTTTGTGTTGGGTGAGTAAAGCCACTTTGAAGACTTTTTGTAGGAGGAA
>QFQM01000944.1 GCA_003243255.1 Flavobacterium psychrophilum
GCGTGATGCACCGTTGGCGCACCACGCTGTGTTCCCGCTGTTAGCGCGGCAGGAGCTGCAGGGTGGCCTGACTGTTGGCTTTGACGTCGTCGTCGCTCAGGTGCTGTGGCTGATACTCGCCAGTTACGTGGGCGGTCGCCTGATCGCCATAGTGGGCATCGAACGGCACGCCGCTCTGGCCAACAGGAATACCACCCAGGGCCTTGTCGGCGTCACCCAGATCGACCAGGCGTCGGGTCGAGGGGCCGTAAACCACCGGCCAGGGCGCCGGCCCTACCTTGTGCGATAGGTTGTTCGGCGTCTCATGGCCGCCCGGTGCGGCCAGCGGGCCAACGTTCAGTAGCCAGGCCAGCGGCTGCTGTTGGCCAAGCGGGTGACTATGGGTGAGGGTATGACCACGGCCCCAGGTCCAGGCTGCGGGATCATTACCGAGTACGCTGCGCAGGTGGTCCAGGCTGGCACGCCAGGCCTCTGCGACGATCTGCGCGCGGCTCTCGCGTTGCTCGCTACCCTGCCGATTCCACCAGGGTGAATCGGCATTGGCGGTCAGGCGCGGCAGGGCCGTGTCGAGCACGCGGGTCTGCAGCAGGCTGTCGAAGAACACCTCGCCCAGCTCGTCGGCCATGGCTTCGTGGGCAAGCTGATAGGTCAGCTGGTTGAACAGGGTGGCGGCCACGGAGTCGAGCTCGTGGTCGCCATTCCACTTGGCCAGTTGCTCCACCAGCGCGCGCTCCTCATCGTTCGCCACTGCTACGCGCAGCTCGTCGAGGATCGGCGCCAGCAAGCGCGGACCATAGCCGGTACCAGGATCGAGCTGCAGCGCCTGGCTGTTCTGCGTGTCCCATTTCACCGAGGCATCGTTCAGGCGCTGGTTGAGGCGCTGACCGCGGTCCGGCAGGTTGTAGTAACCGGGAATTTCGATGCCGCTGGCCGGCACGGGCTGGTAGTTGGCCGAGAGGATATAGCCGCGCTCGGGGTTCTCTTCCTGCGGGTTGGCGCTGAAGGGGTGATAGCCGAGTT
>QFQM01000945.1 GCA_003243255.1 Flavobacterium psychrophilum
CGGGCGCGCCAGTGGCGCCCCAACCGACAAGGAAACCGACATGCCGAAATACCTGATCGAGCGCGATATTCCCGGCGCCGGGCAGCTCACCGTCGAGGAGCTGCAGGCCATCTCGCAGCGCTCCTGCGCCGTACTCAACGCCATGGGGCCACAGATCCAGTGGCTACACAGCTACGTGACGGACGACCGGGTCTACTGCCTGTACATCGCCGCCACCGAGGCCCAGGTACGCGAGCATGCCGCGCAAGGCGGCTTCCCGGTCAACCAGGTGGCCGAAGTGCGCGGCATCATCGATCCCACCACCGCGGGCTGATTCGCCGCTTCGGCGACGGCCGCCGCGCAGGCAAGCGGCTCGCTACCCCTGCTCCATTCCCTTGAGCTTGCGATACAGCGTCGCGCGGGCGATACCCAGGTTGCGCGCGGCGGCCGACAGGTTGCCGCCGGCGGCCTCCACTGCGGCGCGAATTGCTCGCGCCTCGGCAACCTGCAACGTACTCCCCGCCTCCGCTACCCGCCCTTCGGCCGCTGCTGCGGCAACCTGTTCGCCGCGGCATGCGCGCACCTCGTCCGGCAGGTGCTGCACACCGATCTCGCCGTCGTCCTCGGCCAGCGCCGCGGCCAGCCGCAGGCACTGGTAGAGCTGACGGATGTTGCCTGGCCAGCGGTAGTCCAGCAGCGCCTGCAGCGCCGCCGGGCTCAGCTGCAGCGACGGCTGCGCGGCGGTCTCGGCGCGCAGCAGATGCTGGATCAGCGCGCCCAGGTCGCGCCGCTCGCGCAGCGCCGGCAGACTCACGCGCAGGCCGTTGATGCGGTAGTAGAGGTCCTCGCGAAAGCCCTGCTCGATGCTGAGCTGCTGCAGGTCGCGGTGCGTGGCGCAGATCAGCGCGCAATCCACCTTGATCAGCTGGTTGCTGCCCAGGCGGCTCAGGCTGCGCTCCTGTAGCACACGCAAGAGACGGCCCTGCAGCTCCAGCGGCATGTCGCCGATCTCGTCGAGAAACAGCGTGCCCTTGTGCGCC
>QFQM01000946.1 GCA_003243255.1 Flavobacterium psychrophilum
TGGATCAGATAAAGCACCGGCTCTCAAAGGCTCGTGAATTATTGCTGCGTGGAGAAATTGAAGGCGAAGACTATCGTACTATTAAGTCGGAAGCCAATGAAAGAATGGCTGATATTGAAGTAAAACTACAAACATCCATTTCATTTTCAGACAATATGGAATTACTATGGAATCTTCCTATTTCCAAATTGTCGCACTTAGAAGAATTGTTTCAAAATGGAACTGTTATACAAAAAAGAAAAATCGTAAGTACACTGTTTCCCGATAACCTCACGTTCAACGGTGAAAAACTTCATCGCACAACAGTGAGTACAGCTATCAAGTTATTGACTAAAAGCAGAAAATTTCCACAGGAAATAGGAATAAAAAATAATGAGAACTATCAGGCTGAAAGTGTTCATCTGCACCGCAAACATGCTGTAGCCGTACTACGAAACAGAATGTAGCCTTCCTATTTGGCTTCAGGCAACTTAGCAACGATTTTGCCTTTTAGCCGCTCGTTGACTAAATAAGCAAGAAAAGTGGCAAACGAACTTATATCCTGTCCTACACTTGCCTGTTCTAATGCGTGCATATATTCAGTTCTCTTTTCTACAGGAATAACCGTCCACGGGTATCCGCCTGAAGCCAACATTGCATTCATCAGAAACCGTCCAATTCTACCGTTACCATCCATGTAAGGGTGAATAAAAACAAAAATGAAATGACCCAATACTGCCCTAACCGAAGGCTCCGGTTCTTCCTCCAATAACTCAAACAGAACGGGCATGGCATCTCTCATAGCATCCACATTCAGAGGAACGTGTTTGGAGTTCCCGATATATACCTGATGGTTGCGATACCCCGCAAGGTCCGCCGCTTTTAAAAGCCCGGCGGTAACGCTTGGGTCGAATAGTTGCCTGTACCATTTTGAATGATCTTTGTCCACCTGCTTCCCGGAATTGGCTCCCTTCAATATGGCTGTGATGGTTTCCTTCACCTGCAGAAAGGCTTGGTAGTAGCCTCTGGCAGCCATAGC
>QFQM01000947.1 GCA_003243255.1 Flavobacterium psychrophilum
CCATCTAATCGTTTCTATCTTGATCGAAAACGACGGCTGTGGCGACAAAGCCATGAATATTATTCCGCCTTTTAATGTTACAGGAACGCCCGATGAACTTGATAACGGCTTTTTTGAACATATCAAAAAGCCTTTACAAAAAGCGGACGGTTTAATTTCCAACATGACTAATTTTCTAAAACAACTGGAGATTGCCGAAGCGAATTCGGCTATGGAGAAGCAAAAATCTGACAGAGAACGAAAGGATAAGGAAGCTAAAAACAAGAAATATTCAGAAGCCATGCATAAAGCAGATACTCTTATAAAAGAGAATAAATACAAGGAAGCGTGGACAGCCTTACCAAAAGCAAAGGATTATCCACAGTACGCTGAGGAAATCAGAAAGAAACAGGAGCTATGCGAACGGCAGTTCGCACCGAGTTTCTTCTCGTTTCCCGAAGAAGTCACCGAAACGAATGTAGAAACCGAATAATAATTTTAAAATTTTAATGTCATGTTAGTAGCAACAACACTTCAAAGGGTTTTTATCCTAAAAGAAAAAGACAGGGAAATTCGGCTCAATGATCCCGAACCAAAATGGAACGTAAACGCGGTGCTGAATTTTTATTCCAATAGCTACCCCGCCCTGACCACGGCAAAAATTTCACGTCCGACCATCGTGGATGATCTGATAGAATATCGGTTTGAAACCGTAATAGGAACAAAAGGTTAACACAAAAATTTAAAATCATGGATCATGTTACAAAAATATCCACCAACCATAAAATTGCCAACCGAAAAGAGCCAGTTGCGGTTACATCGGCAATTGGTCGACTTCGAGAACTGGATGAAGCGTCCAAAGGACGAGGCGCAACGCAGAAAGGACAGAAACCAGGCAGTACCGCCTGTGATGTTGCCAATGCCTTTTTAAAGGTTCAATTTTATCCGAGACTACTGGAAACTGAATGTATTCAGGGTTGTAACAATAAGAAATTGGAAAGGGATTATTTTAAATCCCTTTCCATCGTATCCTCG
>QFQM01000198.1 GCA_003243255.1 Flavobacterium psychrophilum
TCATCAGTTGGCATCTCAAATCACAATAAACGAAATGCACCTTCATCATTAAGTAATGACTTAGGATTGATTGGTGCCGTGTTGCAGATTATTGTTGCCTTACTGGTTATTGTTGAGGCGGTTCTGCATCGGATATGCAAAACGGTTATAAAAGTAAAGGCAACCTGTTATGGTTGCCTTTGCCTTGTTTTTATTATATAAGACTAATTGCAAGTTTGGCTTCACGAAATATTTTAAATCCTAGCCATCAAGAAAAATAATTATTGCTGTTTAAGTGAAACATAATAAAGCCCTATAAAATCATGGCAATAGTATTTAATATTTACATTCTGTCCGTTGTAGGTATCACTATAGAAGAACGACTTTTTATCAACATTTACTCCATGTCCATTATCTTTTATAATTTCTTTTGTCTTTACAAGATTTAATTTCAAAATACATCCAACTGATATTTCTTTTTTATCCATTATTAAAGTGTCACTCTTACGTGTAACAATTCTGTAAATATCTTTGTTCACTGACATTTTTTTTAAATATATCACGTTCATGTTTTCAAGTTCATTTTTTTTGATCTTAAGGACTTCATATTTTTTCTGCGCTTGTAACAAACTCACACAAAAAATAAAAAATATCGACATAAAAACTTGTTTCCTCATGTTACTAATTTTTCTTTAAATAGTACTTAATCTTTTACTCCTTCGGTTTTGTCAAATAATACACAGGTATCCCGGCAAGCATAATCAATACCCCCCAACCGCAGGTACTGGTTCTGTCTTTTAATAAGAAGAAACAAAATGTTGCGGCAAGGATAATATAAAGGGCAGGTAGTAAAGGATAGCCGAAAGCTTTATATGGACGTTCAGTATTTGGCATTTTCTTTCTAAGGATAAAGATCCCGTAAATAGTGAGGATATAGAATATTACGACAATGATCATTACAAAATCAAGCAGGTCGCCATACTTTCCGGTAAGACATAATGCCGATGCCCAAAAACACTGAAACCATAGTCCCCATCCCGGTACGCTTGCGGTATTAAGATTGGCCGCCTTCTTAAAGAACAGCCCGTCTTTTGCCATGGTATAATACACCCTTGCACCAGCCATTATCAATCCGTTATTACAGCCAAATGTTGAAATCATAATCATTATAGCAATGATGTAAGTACCTATATGTCCAAATATGGGATGTGAAGCGGCAACAGCCACTCGGTCTGATTCTGCAAAAGCGATAGCATCATTTGGCAATACCGCCAGATACATGATATTGGCAGAGATGTAGATTACCGTAACGATTAGTGTACCCAAAAACAAGCTCATACCTACATTGCGTTGCGGATTCTTTATCTCTCCCGAAATAAAGGTGACGCCATTCCAGGCATCGCTGGAGAATAACGAACCTACCATTGACGCCGCAATAGCCGACATGAGTACGGTTCCGCTTATTGGTAGCCATGAGTTCGTGTCTTTATTGAAGGATTGCGCATTCCAGACATCGGTCCAGTTGGCATTCCATATATCGGCTTTGGCTGCCAAAACCAATCCAAAAACGATAAGCCCAAACAATGATGCAATTTTAGTGATGGTCAGGATGGTCTGTATCCATTTGCCATTCTTCACACCTCGGCTATTGATATAGGTTAGAATTATGATTGTAGCAATGGATACCAATTGAGCGGCATTGAGTTTAAAACTTCCAATCTCATATAAAATATTCTGGTCGCTAACAGGAGGGTAGAGGTAAGCGGTAAACTTAGCGAAAGCAACACCTACGGCAGCAATCGTTCCGGTTTGTATTACAGCAAAGAAACTCCAGCCATATAAAAACGCAATCAGTTTGTTGTAAGCTTCTTTTAGGTAAACATATTGGCCTCCCGCTTTTGGAAACATTGCGCTCAGCTCTCCATAACTGATAGCAGCAATCATAGTCATCAGTCCTGATAATACCCACGTAAAGGTGAGCCATCCGGCACTGCCTACATTGCGCATCATATCGGCACTTACTATAAAAATTCCCGAGCCTATCATCGAGCCTACTACGAGCATAGTGCCGTCCAAAAGTCCCAGTTCACGTTTTAGATGTTTGTTTTCGTCTTGGTTTTCCATAATTGGTGTTTGGTTTGGTTAAAGATATTTAAAATATCATTCGGTTACTATTTGTGCCGAATTATTGGTTATCTTGGTTGGTAAGAAACAAAAGCTATGAAACATAATAACGACAGCAATTTTAAGGTAAACGAAGAGGGTAAGCAGTTTGAGCTTCATGTGCCCGGCGGAGTTGCCTTTGTTGAATATTACCGCGAAGGTGAAAAGATATTCCTGACCCATACCGAAACTCCTGTAGCACTCCGTGGTAAAGGAATCGCAGGACAGCTTATTGAGCGTACGCTCCAGTGTGCTAAAGACAACGGTCTTACGGTGGTTCCGCTGTGTTCATATGTTGCCTATTATGTGAATGAACATCCTGAATGGATTGATGTTTTATCTGACGGTTACCAGATGTAAAACCTGCCAAATTCGATTATCTTTGCGATATGAATGATAATTTAGATCCTACCAATTCAAAATACAATGCCGAAGAGCTCGACCTTGAAAAAAAACTGAGGCCACTCTCGTTTGATGATTTTACCGGACAGGCTCAGGTGCTGGAAAACCTGCAGGTGTTTGTTCAGGCAGCCAACATGCGTGGCGATGCGCTTGACCATACATTATTTCACGGGCCTCCCGGACTCGGTAAAACTACTTTGGCTAACATTCTTGCTAATGAACTTGGTGTAGGGATAAAGATCACTTCGGGACCTGTTTTGGATAAGCCGGGCGACCTGGCCGGACTTTTAACCAATCTTGACGACAGGGATATCCTCTTTATAGACGAGATACACCGCCTTAGCCCTATAGTAGAAGAATATTTATATTCGGCTATGGAGGATTTTAAAATAGACATCATGATCGAGTCGGGACCCAATGCCCGCTCGGTACAGATAGGCCTTAATCCATTTACGTTAGTTGGAGCAACTACACGTTCAGGTTTACTGACGGCCCCAATGCGTGCGCGTTTTGGGATACAAAGCCGACTTCAATACTATACAACCGAACTCTTAACGACTATCGTTGAACGTAGTTCTGCCATCTTAAAAATGCCAATCACTATGGAGGCCGCAATTGAGATTGCCGGACGTAGCCGTGGTACACCGCGTATTGCCAATGCACTGCTGCGTCGTGTGCGTGACTTCGCCCAGATTAAAGGCAATGGTAAGATTGATATTGAGATTGCCCGATATTCGCTTAAGGCACTTCATGTAGATGCACATGGTCTTGATGAGATGGATAACAGGATACTGACTACCATCATTGACAAATTCAAAGGGGGGCCGGTTGGGCTTTCTACATTGGCCACTGCTGTATCGGAGAGTGGCGAAACTATAGAAGAGGTATACGAACCATTCCTGATACAGGAGGGGTTTATCATCCGTACACCAAGAGGAAGGGAAGTTACCGAGAAAGCCTACAAACATTTGGGCAGAACTAATCCCGGTCTGCAAGGTGGATTGTTTGGATAACAAAGAGATTATAATTATACGTTAAAGCTGTAAGTGTTTCACTTGCAGCTTTTTTATTTTTAATGTTACGTAAATTTTAACGAATAAAAATAGCAACCGTTTGGTTTCGTTTTATATATTTGCAACTGTATAGTTGCGTAATTTAAATGGTATCAAACAAAAAAACAAATAATTATGAGTAACGAAACCAAAATCGAAAAAGACCCATCGGGCAAAAAATTGCTTATAACCCGTAGCTTTGACGCTCCTGTAGACAAAGTGTGGAAAGCATGGACTGAGGCTGAACTATTGGACAAATGGTGGGCACCAAAACCGTACAAGGCAGAAACAAAGTCCATGGATTTTAAAGTGGGAGGAACATGGCTGTATGCAATGGTTGGTCCCGAAGGCGATAAACAATGGTGCAGGGTAGATTTTACTGCGATTGATGTAGGTAAAAGTTTTTCGGCTGATAATGCCTTTTGTGATGAACAGGGTAACAAAACAGAATTATCTGTTGGTCGCTGGAATAACAGATTTGAAGGTTCAGGCAATAAGACCAATGCTTACATGGAGCTGGCTTTTGACAATGAAGAAGATCTTGAAAAGATAGTTGCCATGGGCTTCAAGGAAGGGTTTTCTATGGGGCTTGGCAATCTCGACGAATTGCTGGCTCAGGGATAATCCTAAATTATATGCACCGCTCCGTTATGGGGCGGTTTTGTTTTATGACTTCCCTTTCTTTGAAGGGGTGCCCGATAGGGCAGGGTAGTTATACAGGAAGTCTTATCTTTGCATTATTCTCTCCCCTCTCCCTTGGAGAGCCCCGATAGCTATCGGGGGAGGGGTAATATATAAATGATAAATAACAAAGAAAAATATACTGCATTCATAAAAGCGGAAGCAAAACGCCTCGGCTTCATTTCGTGTGGCATATCCAAAGCCGGATTTTTAGAACAGGAAGCTCAAAGATTGGAGGCATGGCTTAATGCCAACCGAAATGGTCAGATGCAGTATATGGAAAACCATTTTGACAAACGTCTTGATCCTACATTGCTTGTTGATGGTGCAAAAAGCGTTATTTCTTTATTACTGAATTACTATCCTGAACAAACCCAAACGGATAATACATTTAAGATTTCCAAATACGCCTACGGGCAGGATTATCATTTTGTGATAAAAGAAAAGCTGAAGGAACTGCTACATTCCATACAGGAAGAGATAGGCGAAGTAGGAGGCAGGGCTTTTGTGGATTCGGCACCAGTACTGGATAAGGCCTGGGCGGCTAAAAGCGGCCTTGGATGGATAGGGAAGAACAGTAACCTGCTAAGCAAACAGGTGGGCTCTTTCTTTTTTATTGCAGAGCTTATTGTTGATCTTGATCTGGAATACGACCATGCCGTAACCGATCATTGTGGAAAATGCACCGCCTGTATAGATGCCTGTCCTACGCAGGCCATAATTCAGCCCTATGTGGTGGATGGCAGCAAATGCATTTCCTATTTTACCATTGAGCTTAAGGATAACCTGCCAATGGAAATGAAGGGTAAGTTTGACGAATGGGCTTTTGGCTGTGATGTTTGCCAGGATGTATGCCCGTGGAACCGATTTTCTAAACCCCATAATGAGCCATTATTCGATCCTCATCCGGATTTATTATCCCTGACCAAAAAAGACTGGGAGGAGATTACCGAAGATACTTTCAGGGCTGTATTTAAAAATTCTGCAATAAAGCGTACAAAATTTGAAGGGCTTAAAAGAAATATAGATTTCCTCAAGCTATAATTAATCATTATAATATGCCATTCAAACATTTATTTAAAGCAAAAGCCTTTTGGACTTTAAGCCGTAAGGATGAAAATATAAAATCATATAGCAGGAATCACAGTATTGCTATTGAGGGTAAACCTGATTTAACAGTGTCGGCAGCGAAGGCTTTTAAGGGCGATGCTGCGTTGTATAATCCTGAGGATATGCTTCTCAGCAGTCTTGTTTCCTGCCATATGATGTCATATTTATATGTATGTGCTCAGGTTGGCATAGAGGTTTTGTCCTATTCGGATGATGCAGTTGCAACTTTAGAAGTAAACGACGATGGTTCAGGTCGGTTTACTGAAGTAACGCTGAATCCGAAAGTAATAATTGCACAGGCTGATAGAACAGAAGAAGCATTGGCATTGCATAAAAAGGCAAATGAACTATGTTTTATTGCCAACTCCTGCAATTTCCCAATACATCATAATGCGATCTGTGAAGTGAAATAATAAAGTCCGGACTGCGCCGGACTTTATTGTATCTATTTAAGAAGATTACTTCTTACTCTCAATCCATTTGTTGATCTTTCCTTCAAGTACCTTTAAAGGAAGGCATCCGGCGTCAAGCACCTGGTTGTGGAATTCTTTAATACTAAATTTCGAACCAAGTTCTTTTTCGGCTTTCGTGCGTAGTTCACGTATTTTCAACTGGCCTATTTTATATGATAAAGCCTGACCCGGAATTGCCATGTAACGTTCTACTTCGGAGATAATGCTTTCTTCCGGTTCGGCTTCGTTCTCCATAGAGTATTTGATAGCCTGTTCCCTTGTCCAGCCTTTTGTGTGTAATCCTGTGTCTATAACAAGGCGTAAAGCACGGTGCATCTCAGCACTAAGCATTCCGAAATACTGGTACGGATCGGTATACAATCCAAGTTCTTTGCCAAGCGACTCGGTATATAAAGCCCAGCCTTCACCATAAGCATTGAACCATATTGTTTTCCTGAAGTCAGGTAATGCGGTGTTTTCCTGCTGAAGTGATATCTGGTAGTGGTGTCCCGGAATTGCTTCGTGAAGGAAAAGGTCTTCATCGGCATATACATTGTATTTTTTTACATCAGGGATAGGAACGTAGAAAATACCGGGACGCGTACCATCAAGCGAACCCTGGTTGTATTCGGCACTAGCCGATGCTTCACGGAACGCTTCGGTTCTGCGAACTTCGAAAGGTGTTTTTGGTTTCAGGTCAAAAAGCTTCTCCAGGTTAGGTTTCATCCTTTCATGGATGGCGTTGAAGTTGTTTATTACCTGTTGTGGCTCGCTAAACGGCATAAGCTCTTTTTTATCGCGCACATAGTTGAAGAAATCCTTTAGCGGCCCTGTAAAGCCAACCTGTTGTTTTACTTTTTCCATTTCTGCCGTAAGGCGGGCTACCTCTTTAAGCCCAAGCTGATGAATTTCTTCAGCGGTCATATCGGTAGTGGTGTAACGTTTTATCAGGTGGCTGTAATATTTTTTACCGTCAGGAATAGCAGATATTCCGCTTGTAGTACGACTCGCCTTCAGGTAGTCGGTATTCACATAGTTGTACAGGCTATTGAAAGATGGGATGATCTTGTCTTTAAGTATCGCAGTATATTTATCGGTAAGCTCTTTCTTCTGCGCATCGGTAAATGAAGCAGGGAAAGCTTTTGCCGGTGAATAAAACAGGTGGTTCTGTATATCTCCGTTGGCAAGGTCTTTCAGTTGAGGGATCATTTTTACCGTAAGCGATTTTGGCAATACATAGCCTTTAGATACGCCTTCCTTCATGCGCTGCTGAGCTGTTGCAAGCCATTGATTAAAGCTTTCAAGCCTTTGTAGCCAGTTGGTGTAGTCTTTATAGGTTTTAAAGGGTTGTGCACCTGCACCGCTGGCAAACTGCCCTATAGTAAGCGGAAGTGAGGTGAACTGGTTCATGGGCATCAGGTTTTCGTGAAATCCTAACTGCTCGATGTTGATATCGCATTCCCATTTCAGAAGTTCAAGACTAAGTCTGTCATTTTCGGATAATTCTTTTCCTAAAAGGTTATCAACTGAATTTCGGTATTTTTCAAAAAAACTTTTTACCTCATTATTATATTCATCTGTAAGGCTATTTGGCAAAAGGTTATTATAAATGGTGTCTCCTGCTGTAGTAGATTCTATAGGGAATAATTCCATTCTTTTTTTATAGTATTCGCTGGTAAGCTGCATTACTGTTTTATTGGGCAGGGTAATTTCCTTTTTTTCTTCTTTTTTTGCGCACGATTGCAGCATTGCTGCCGCTGCAAAAAGAACTAAAATTGTTTTTTTCATAATCAGTTGGTACTAAAAATTTGTTTAAAGATACATTTTTCGCATAAAAAACGATTGCAAAAAGAATCCCGTTAAAAATTTCGCAGTTTCGCCGATAGGGTTACCTTTGTGGATTCCAGAAAAAAACGTATTCAAAATGAACCAATACAGTAAGAGAAGAGAAGCACTACTATACCACGCTAAACCACATCCGGGTAAAATTCAGGTAGTGCCAACAAAA
>QFQM01000948.1 GCA_003243255.1 Flavobacterium psychrophilum
CTCTACTAATTTGAATTATTAATCTTATCGCAATCAGTCTCGATAACATGAGATTTTCTAATTCAAGGGTTATTGGACTCTTCTCCAGAAACTAAGTAATAATTTTACACAATACCAATGCAGTCCTCTATCATGCTAATGTAACCCTTCCTAAAACTCGGACCATTTAAAAGTATGATTTTTTTACCTTTAAATAGTCGATATGAAAAAGTCCAAACACAGCGAGGCTCAGATAGCCTCAGCCCTTAAGGAGTATGAGAACGGCCGCAAATCTGAAGATATCTGCCGTGAGCTAGGTATAGCTAAAGTCACTTTTTATGCCTGGAAGAAAAAGTATTCGGGTATGGATAGCGAGCAACTTAAGAAGCTCAAAGATCTTGAAGAAGAGAACCGCAAGCTCAAGCAGATGTATGCAGACCTGGCTCTTGATAACCGAATGCTCAAAGATGTGCTGTCAAAAAAGTGGTAAGGCCCGGTGATCGGAAGAATATTGTTGCTTACCTGGGTCAAACTTTCCAGGTAAGTATTCGCCGGGCCTGCAAGACCATTGCATTGTCCAAATCCATGTATTACTATGATTCAGTCAGAGACGACAGTGAAGTGATCGCTAAGCTGCGGGAGCTGGCCGACAATAAACCTGCAGAAGGTCAGGACAAGTTGTATGCGCGTATCCGCCAACAGGGCTATAACTGGAACTATAAATGGGTGCGCAGGGTCTATCTGCTAATGGGGTTGAATAAACGCAGCAAGCGGCGTAAACGCTTACCGGTAAGGGTTAAAGAACCATTGACCCGCACAGAGGAACTGAACAGAAGTTGGTCTATGGATTTTATGCATGATACTTTGATGAGCGGCAGAAAGTTCCGCACGCTTAATATCATTGACGATTGTAACCGTAAAGCGCTGGCTATAGAAGCAGACTTCAGCTTTCCTGCTCAGAACGTGGTGGCGACACTCAAAAACGTAATACATGAATATGGTAAACCTGACAAGATTCGGGTAGATAACGGTCCT
>QFQM01000949.1 GCA_003243255.1 Flavobacterium psychrophilum
AGTTCTAAAAACGTAATCGTTCCAATCTGTTCTATCAGGAATGCCATCTTTATTTACATCACTATCCTTAGCAATAGTACCTACTGCGGCACCATATCTATTAAATGCCTTTTCATTGTTAATGAGATTAAATTGATCGCCATTAGTTAAATTTGGCAGATTTGAAGCTGTGGCAAAACTGTTTTTAGAATTGATGCTTACATGAGATGTACCTGCTTTACCTTTTTTAGTGGTCACTAAAATTACGCCGTTGGCTGCCCTAGAGCCATACAATACCGATGCCCCAGCGTCTTTTAATATTTCAATTGACTCGATATCTGCCGTATTGATTAATGCCAAAGGGTCAAACCTGGTCCCGTTTCCACCGTTCAATACGTTAAGATTCTCTCTTGAATTGGCGGGTATACCATCAATTACCACTAACGGAAGTGAGCTGGTAGAAATAGAGTTTACCCCTCTAATTCGAATAGAAACACCGTCAGCTAGTGTTCCTCCTGTACTTGAAATTTGAACCCCAGCTGTTTTCCCAGATAGGGCCTTATCAAAGCTTTCTACTGGTTGTGAGGCAATATCCGTTCCTTTAACTTTGGAAATCGCACCATTAAAATCTTTTACAGCTTTTGTGCCATAGCCTACCACCATCACTTCTGTTAAACTCTTTACATCAGATTCCAAAGCGACATTCACTACTCCGCTAGCATTAATTGCTTTGGTTTGTCGAACATAGCCAATGGCATAAAATTCTAAGCTTTTTGCTTCAGCATTCACCACCAAAGTAAACTGCCCCTGGGCATCTGTTTGTACCCCAGCAGTGGAGCCTACCACACGCACTGAAGCTCCTGGAAAGGGCTTTCCATCTTCACTTGTAGTCACCCGGCCAGTAATGGTCCGCTGTTGAGCAGACAATAACAGTGCATGAGCGACCATTACCATTAGTAATAGTATTTTTCTTTTCATACTGTTTAATAAATTGAATTAATTGGTGATCGAAAGGTAAAGGGATAAATGAATCT
>QFQM01000950.1 GCA_003243255.1 Flavobacterium psychrophilum
ATCTGCGAAGTGTTTAACAATAAATGGACGGAAGACGATTTCTCGGTAGTGGTCTCGTATGATGAGATTGTGGCGAAGAATTATTCGTTCAGCGCCGGGCAGTATTTTGATGTGAAGATTGAGTATTCGGATATTACGCCAGCGCATTTTGCCGCGAAGATGCAAGGGTTTACGGATAATCTGGAGAGTTTGTTTAGTCAGTCGCGTGAGCTGGAAGCGGAGATTAAGACGCAGCTGGCGGGGTTGAGTATTCATGGCTAAAACTATTGGAGATGTCTGTAATATTGTTACAGGTAAACTTGATGCAAATCAAGCCGTAAAAGATGGACGATATCCTTTTTTTACATGTGCGGAGTTTCCGGAGAGTATAGATCGATACGCATTTGATGATGACGTAGTTCTTATCGCTGGAAATAATGCGAGAGGTAATTTTCACGTTAGTAGATATAACGGAAAGTTTAATGCATATCAGCGAACCTATGTGCTAACAACAAAGCATGGTTATGATATTGATTATATTTATTATGCTTTAAAGCTCGAGTTGAAACGGTTGAGGGAAAAATCTCAGGGGTCACAAACAAAATTTCTTACGATGCCCATTTTGACGAGCATACCTTTGGGAAATCTTGATGAGACAGAATACCCAAGAGTTTCATCTGTATTAAAGTGCTTGGATAAGAAAATCGACCTCAACAACCGCATCAACGCCGAACTGGAATCAATGGCGAAAACGCTGTACGACTACTGGTTTGTACAGTTTGACTTCCCCGATGCCAACGGAAAACCATATAAAACCTCCGGCGGAAAGATGGTGTATAACGCCACGCTGAAACGGGAAATTCCGGTGGGTTGGGCAATTAAAAAAATCAGCGAAATTGCAATGATTAAAGCTGGAGGGGATAAACCTAAAAATTATTCTGACTTTAGTTCTGAGGAGCTTTCTGTCCCTATTTATTCAAATGGAATAAGTTCTGAGGGTTTGTATGGTTACACTGATGTTGCAATTATTAAT
>QFQM01000199.1 GCA_003243255.1 Flavobacterium psychrophilum
CAAGATGGACAAATTTGCTTATCAGCGTGAGCATTGGCAGAGAACCAATATGGGTCAAAGGTAAGCTAAATATAATTAGCAACGCCTGTTTATCTGGGAAACTCTTAAAATAAAAAATTGAAAATCAATAAAATAGATTTTTTTTAAGGTCGCTTTGCCTGCCTTTTTAGGGCTTTGCGGTCAAGGGCGGCAATCAGCGTATTGATGGACAAGCCCTGGCCTATAGTAGAAAACAGCACAATAAAATAGCAGCCTGAAAGTATGCCTTCTTTATATTGTGAATCGGGAAGCGACAAGGCCATAGCAATGGAAATTCCGCCCCGAAGGCCTGCCCAGGCCAGTATAAGTACATTGTTTACGTTTAGCTTACCCAAAAGGAACAGTGCAGGCAATGAAACGCTGACGGTGCGTGCGATCAGTATAATGACTATGGAAAAAAGGCCAAGCAGCCAGTATTCCTCTAAAAATGGCATGGCGACCAGTTGCAGGCCGATCATCACAAAAAGTATGGTATTGAGCACCTCGTCGATCATTTTCCACATCTTTAGCAGGAAATCGTCCGATACTTTATCGGTATGGAAGCTGTTATTGCCGATGATAAGGCCAGCAGAAACCGCCGCGAGCGGTATGGAGGCATGGAAATAATTGGCAAGGAACGATATACCTAAGACCAAAGCTACGGATAGCAACAGAATGGTCTGGAAGTCCTTAATCGACTTTATCAGTTTATACCCGCTGTATCCGGCCAAAAGCCCGATGGCTATCCCACCGAGGATTTCATGCAGTAATAAGCTGCCAACCGTGCTGATGCTTATCATGGCTTCGGGTTGCTGCACAAATTCCAGCAGCAAAACAAAAAGCAATAAGCCTACAGCGTCGTTAAACAACGACTCACCGGCAATGACTGTCGAAAGCTTTTCGGATATTTTGGAATGTTTCAGTATTGCCCCTACCGCTATGGGATCGGTTGGTGATATCAATGCGCCAAATATAAAGCAGTACACAAGTGGGAGGACAATGCCGAACAGGCTGCACAGATAATACAACAACAGCCCAAAAATAGTTGTTGACATAAAAACCCCCAATGTGCTTAACACAAAAACAGGCCACTGCTGTTTGCGCAATTTCTGGTAATCAAAATGGAGCGCACTTGCAAAAAGCAAAAAACCCAACATCACATCCAGCAATATCCTTGAAAAATCCATACCGGCTGAGACTTCCCTAATCTTATCTGAAAGTTCATTATTGGTTTTGCCGATGACTACAATAACAATGGAAACCATCACAGATATCGCAACCACCCCTATAGTACCAGGCAGTTTTACAAAGCGTTGGTTGAGATAGGAAACACAGGCGCTTATCACCAGCAATAGGGTTATCAGTTGTAACAGGTCCATAGGTGTGTTTAAGCCGCTTTGTAATCAACTTTTGAAGCGGTAGCTTCACGTGCGAATTTTTTCAGTACACGATAGTGCGAGCGCATCGCAGAAAAGAACGTAGGGCTTTCAATATAGGGTAAGCCATACTCATGTGCGGTCTGCTTTACGATCTTACCAATCTCGCCATAGTGTATATGGCAAACTTTTGGGAACAAATGGTGCTCTATCTGCCGGTTCAGCCCACCAAGTAAGAATGCCGCCATGCGGCTGTCTGAGGAAAAATTAGCTGTAGTGCGCATTTGGTGTTCTGCCCATGCTTCCTCCATTGTACCCGTGGTATTGGCATCCGGAAAATCCGTTTCTTCTACCACGTGTGCCAGCTGGAACACAAGCCCCATGGTGAGCCCTTGTGCCAGGTGCAGGGCAACAAAACCAATGATAAACTGCCACCATGTAATGTTCAGGACAAGTAATGGCAGTGCTATGAATAAAAAATAATATAAGCCCTTAGAGGCAAATAAGTTAAAGTATTCCTTTGCCGGATGCTTCACCGTAACCTGACCTATCTTTTTTTGGAAAATCTTCATGAAATCCTTGCGAAAAACCCATGATAAGCTGGCTAATCCATAAAGGGGAAATGCGTACCAATGCTGGAAGCGCTGTATTTTTCTTTTGGGGTCGTCTTCTTCAATGCGTATCAGCCCAGGGGCAATAACAAGGTCTTCGTCATGGCCGGGTATATTGGTAAAAGTGTGGTGAACGCCGTTATGGGAAATATTCCAGATGTAAGGGCTGGCACCCAAAAGGTTGAATACCATGCCAAGTGCTTTGTTAACGTGTTTATTGGCCGAAAACGAACCGTGGATAGCATCGTGGCAGATATTAAAGCCTACAAAGGCACTGAACATACCTAAAAGCACTGCAAGACCAAGCACGGCTAAGGATGGCAGAACACCGGAAATGACCAGTGCATAACACCCAAAGAAACCGCCAAGAAAAATGAGGGTTTTGACCCACATCGCAGTATTAGCATGTTTATGCTTTCCTGTTTCAGCAAAGTGGGCATCTACCCGTTGCCTGACTGCTGTGAAAAAGGCGGATTTAGGAGGGAATTTCAAACGTTTTGTCATAATAACGACATAGCTACAACCTTAAATTCACTATGCGATCAATGAGACAGGACGGTGAGAGGGCATTCTATAGTATTGGAGTTCCAATACTTTTTTCGGAAGTGTTCCTTTGTTGAAGTGTACAAATATAAGGCAATATTTATGCCATTATTGCAATTGTTATTATTAATTAAGAGATTAGACAGAAGACACTTTATGTTCAACATCAGTATAGCTGGGAAAGTTATGGCTACCCCAAATTCATTGTTAATAGATAATTCTATTGGATAAAAATAAAAAAGAAGTGCCTAATCATTCGATTTAACACTTCTTTAACAGTGACCCCAACAGGACAAATTCCAAACCATTTTATGCATGATTTAAAGAAATTGGCTACATTTTAGATGTTTCTGTATAAGGAATTGTAAGAAGTTTACTTGCATTCGGTTTATTTGTCCTGTAGAGGTTAAACCGTAATTTGTTTATAAATCTGTACTGTGAATATAGAAGCTTCAGTATTGTGTATAATAAATTTACAATAGAACTCAATACGAATCCTAAGCAATATTTAAATATCAATACTTACATTTTTGAAGTCTGCTTTGAGATCTGAAGACACATTCTTATTAACCAAGAAAAGAGTCTTCGCTATTGAACAGCGGATCATACCAATCTGCTTTCTCTGTAGCCCAACGAATATAATTTTGCATATACTCGGTTAGGCAACCTTTTTCTATGGCGTTCTCTTTGAGAGCCTCGATGTATAACCTCAATTCTTTTGCCTTTGCAAATCGATCTGAATCTTGAAGTAATTGCTGAAAACTCTGTAATTCCTGTTCTTGAAGCGCTTTTTTTGTAGCAACAATTTCTTCTAGCTGTTTATCTTCTTGCTGTTTTAGTCTTACTTTTTTAATCATTTCGGCCCAGGCCAACGCTTTCTCTTCCATCCACAGTACAATCTTGGGTAAGAGATCTTCTAGAAGAACTTTACCATCCCTCCATTCTTTATCAATAGAATATTTACCGGTTTTAAGAATAAATTCTCCTGTGGATATAACCTCAAAAGTAGGATAAGATCCAGGTGGGTTAGGAATTCGCTTACCTGCTTCACGGAGATCCAGCGGTATTTCAACCTCATAAAGAATTGCGACTGTGTCACCGCGTTGGATTATGACTTTATGGCCTCGGTACTCAATTAATTTGACAAGCGTATCCATAAACAGAAGTACTCTTTTCCTATTTGGCTGCTCGACTCTTATAGATAAATACGGTATGGAGCGGTCATAATCATAACGTTTTAATTGGAAGTCGGCCCAGTGCCTCTTAGTTTCCGAAGTCAGAAAATGTGGTTTATTTAGAGTTGAAGGAACTATTATTGGCGCTTTAGAATCATTTAAGATTCCATGGATTGTGCTTTTTGTACTAAATTGTTGGGTGCTGTCGACTGTATTTAAAACTATCATTTTAGTTTCATCTGCAATTGGGGCAAGGGCAATTTTGTGAACAGGCTTATTGTATTTCAGTTTTTGCCAATAGCCATTATAAGGAATCGGTATGCTGAATTCCTTACAGCGTTTACGTAGCTCATTATCTGTCAAGTTATAGGTCTTGGCGACTTGGGAAAGAGGAGTAGACCAAATAAGGTCATACAATTTTTTTCGGGTAAAACTGACTTGTTTCATGATGGTTATTATTGTATCAACATTCCGATTCAGTAAATCTTTGCTTAGAACCTATTAGTCCTCTAACCAGACAATTTCAGAATCATCGTTTCGTGGAAACATTGGATAGAATGAAATGTCAACAAATTCAAAATTGTTTTTTATCTTTTTGCTGGCCGTTAAATCAAAACCGCTAAAAAGTACTTGTTTTTTACTCTTCTCTATTTTTCTAGCTATTTCAGGGAAACTTATTCCGTCTTTATTATTGCCATCACCTGTGGCGATAATTGCTATGTCAAATAAATTGTTTTCCAAATCTGACAATATTAGGTCTTTAAGATATTGGTCTTCATTACTTGATGAACCGAATCCATTGCCCTTTTTTTCAGGTATTACAAGACTAAAGCCAAAGTCTTTTGCAATCTTTTTAAGCAAGGTTTTTGATTCGACACTGTCACTGCACATTACAAAGACAACTTTGTCAATCAATGCTCCTTCAAATGAAAAGACAGGCCAAAGAATGTATGATAAATACCAAATGGGATAATGCTTATTTATTTTAGGAGCCTTATAATTAGCTAGTCTGATAGAAATAGCTTTTTCAGTACAATCTTCTTGCTTCTCTGTGATTTCTTTTATAAAAGCAAAAGACCGGAGTAAATTAGCCCCATCAATATAGATGCTGACCCTCTTATATTCCTTACTTTTTCTGATGTCATTTATAGGCGGAAAATCAAAGTTATCCCGTATTGTAAATTCATCGTACTTATGTTGCCATAAATCAGTTACTATTTCTGCATATGCCGCTAAAAATGCTTTGTCTGTAATGATCAACTCTTCGGTAGGATAGAGTTGCGCCGCTAATTTAAGGGCTATTAGTGGACTTATACCTACCCAAATAAATTCTCCAACCAGATGATCATAAGCACTTTCTGCCATAGGTTTTTCCTTTGCTCAAATTTATATTTAAATTTCCGTGGGTCAAAATTTAAAAGGATGTACAAGTCTATTTTATTAGCAGATATGGTCATTTATTCTCTTTTGTACTCAGGTTAAATCAATAAACTTCTCTAGTTATAAAATGATAAAATATCAAGGAAATCCTACTGCTTTATCATTCACTTGAACAAATTGAAAAATTACATAATTAAAACTCTATAAATCGCTTAGGATTATAATAATGATCAATTATTTAGTATAATTATGTTAATATTAGCATTTTTTATATATTTAGACAGTTTTAAACGCATCTTACTATATGAAAACTACTATACTATTACAGTCGGGTTTCCGTCATTATTTCACAATGATTAGCCTTTAGGATTAATTTTTAATTATTGTGGCTTATGACAATTTCAAAACTAAAAATTCATTTAGACGAAACTGTTAAGGATTCTCCTCTCTTTAAATCGAAAGAAGAATTAAGCATTTGTAAGCCTGAAATCTTTAAGTACGGAGTTTTCGCTGAAGAAATTCCGGAAAAGGTCTATGAAGCGGATTTTGATTATCTGCAGTCTAAGATTCCGGCGTATGAGCTGCTTTATTCTGATTTCTTATCTGTTTACGAGGACAGGATAGAAAATATATCAAAAGATGACCGAAAGAAGAAATTACTGTCGGAGGTCATTGGAGTCGCTTTCGGAATTAAATACACTGTTGAGCTGCTGGGAACCAACCCTAGTAAGTTTAAGAAGATTGGTGCTTTAGTTGAAGGAAAGTATCTGGATTATTCGGTTGTAGTTGATAGAAAAGAATATGAGCTGGAGACTAAGGGAACCGTAAGCACATCTTATAGCTCTTTCAAGAAAGATATACTTGACAAAAAAAGCAATAGGCATAACAAGGATGTTTATCTGCGTTTTGGCACAATTGCCATGATCAACAACGCAGGCGAGGCAAAGCTGTCGAAATGCGTGATAGTAGATGACCCGCCAAATGAGGACAACATCAGCCAAAACAGCGATTCGTACAAAACACAGTTGCTTAATTATGCGATGTTTCTTAGTTATATTTTAGACCCTAAATATTATAATAAATATTTTAAGCCGCTAAAAGCTAGGAGATTAAAGCGTGTCAGGATCGACAGCGCGAAATTCTTTACAAAATATACATTCAAAGGCAAGGCCTATTATGGGGAATGCTTTGATTACCGTCTTATACGAGGAGACCTTGATACACTTCAAAACAATAATTCAACGGATCTGTTTGCCCTGAAAACCAAACAATTTGGCAAAACTAAGTTTTTCATAGGCATCGATGAGCGGATTGTGGACAGCATCAATGCAAACGAGGTGTCCTTCCTTGCTGATTTCGATGAAGAATCCCAATGCATTATTGACGGGGACTCTTTCCAGTTTTTAGACAGGGACGGGATACTTATCGTCAAATCCAAAGATGACTGGGACAGTCAGCTTGAGGAATTATTTACAGAAGAAGAAGTCAAACGGCGACTGGGATACTCCTTAAATTACTCTTTGGGGATAAGCCATCGGTGCGGGGCTCCCTGCACCAGTAAAGACAGGGAAGGAAAACCATGTGAGATAAGAACCTACAGGGGACATTGCCATTTTCACCGATAGGCCAGTAAACGAATAAAGAACACAATAAAGCTTAAATAGGTATATATGAGTACGCAGTGGGATAAGCTAATACAAATTGACAGGTCCTGGGTGGACCAGCAACTGGAGCACCATTTCAAGGAAGTTGACAAAAAGATCAATATAAAACTATACACGGTCAAAGTTTCGGGGACGCAGATTTTGCCGGATGGTCTGGCAGAAAAGCTGCATGAGATGCTACCGGACTATGTGTATAATACAAAGGAAATTGCTGCGATGGGAGAAAGAAAGGCTGCCCTTACGGCTAACCATTTTTTCGGGCAGAAGGACCCTAAGGCTGACGGAAAATATGGCGAATTACTCCTTTTTGCTTTAGTTGAGAGTGTTCTTGGCTGCAAGATGGTAGCGCATAAATTAAGGACTTTAAGCAACTATAAAGACCAAGTCAAAGGCGGCGACGGTATTTTTCTTGGAAACTACCAGATTTTTGACGGAAGGACAGAAGCTGCTTATCTTATCGGAGAATCAAAGATTATGGGGCAGTACAGTGCCGCATTGACTGATGCACTGGATTCGGTCAACCGGTTCTGTAACAATTCAAGCTCGCCAGAGTTTCGCAGGACCGAATTAATAGTAGCTAAAGAAAAGCTCTTTTTAGATGACGCTATGGACATCGATGAGCTCTATGACCGCCTTACCCCAACAACAGACCTGTACAAGTCTCAAATCCTGGTACATCCCATATTAATTATGTATGATGACATGACAATGAAAAATTGCGAGCGCGACAACAATGCAACTAGGGATGACCTGGAAGCGAGCATCCGAAACGGGGTAGCCAAAAACAGGGAGCAGATCATCAATTTTATAAAATCGAAGGTTGCTGCCTATCCTGAGGTTGCGAAGGTTTATGTTGATTTTTTTCTTGTACCCTACAATGATGTCAATAAATTCCGCGATACGATGTACTATCATATCCACGGTGTAACATATCCCAGGGAATCATGAGTACACCGCAGAACTATAACAAGATCTTTGGGCATCAATTGCTTAACAAGATAATTGACGATTTGACCTATAACCAGTTTTTTTATCAGCTGAAGAAGGGCAAACCGCTAACGCCCATTAC